>NZ_JBXEQE010000021.1:0-124431 GCF_056858335.1 Agaribacillus sp. DX54 | reverse complement strand
AATAGTCATACTATGACTAATGGACTACAACTTGCATTGCCCAGTCATAGTATGACTCAAATCTACCCTTCTCGTAAGACCATTTCAAGTGCCAAAAATAGCAAATACTAAAAGCATCATTTTAACAATAGTTATACTATGACTAATTGATGACTATCATCATTCGGGATTACTTCTTCGACGCTTCCCTTGCATAGCCAATCAAAAGCGCCCAGTAAGCATCGGTTCCTACCTCTTTACCGGCATCGAGGATTTCATACACCTTCCCTTTTTCATCAGGGGTCATTACCGGGTGATAATTATCCGGGTTTTTTCTCTGAAAAGACCATCTTCTGAAATTGGTTACATAATTATCACTTAAAAGCGCAGCCAGGGCATTGCCATCGGCGTCCTGTTGCAGCACAGGCTGGCCGGGGTGTCGCTTATCAATCATCCACTGGGTGAATTCATTCTTTGAGATTTTGTCAATAGCTAAAGCTACCAAGGGGTATGCTGAAAATCTGCCAATTTTGACAACCTGGCACACACATTTCCTGAATTTGGAATTTTTCAGAAAACCAAAATCGATGTACAAGTCATGGGCCGCCGCCATATTATTCTACGACTTCTACGTTAAAAACAAACTCATCATCGCCGGGAATGCATTTTCCATCCACCAGGGTACATACTTGGTATTCATAGTGACCTTTGATTACCGGATTTTTAGACAAAATTTTGACCTTCTGTTTGAAGATCGCCGGGCTTTCATCCATGTACCGGAAGGTAAGCCCCAACAAGTCGTTGGTCTTTTCTTTGGATTGCAACGAGACCACTTCACCTACCAACTCATAAGTAGGATGCGGCTCAAATTCAAACTTGGTAGGAACAGGACCGAATTTTTCGGTAGGGACAAAATCAGTAGCATATACGTACCAGCGATCATCAAGCACTACCTCGAAGATTAACTCTAGCTCATCACCCGGGCTTACAGACTGTTCTGAAACCCGGTAGTTCCATTGAACCGGTTCAAGTATTTGGGCAAATACGTTGGCAGTACTGATTGCTAACAGGCCAAGGATAAAATATCTCATTACTCTATTTCTTTAATTACCCAAACTTCTTTTTCCCTCTTACCGATTGTTAAGTCTAGCCCATATTCAGCTAATGCCTTTTTCATCTCGTCAAAATTGTTGGTAGCCGCTGTGATGTTGAGTGAAACATTGCCCTCATAGCTGGTTTCATTAAAGATATGACCAATTATCTCTGTGTTATCCCGGGCTATCAAACCATACCATACTTGCTTTAAAAACCGATCCATGGGAACAGCCGAATAGTTAATATGGTAGCTTCCAAAGCTTACCTCTTGTCCATCCCCGGCTTGTGCGTAAAACTTTTCTTCTCCTAGAATTGCTTTTACTACATATCCTTTGACTTTTCTTACCGCTCGAGTAGCCGTTATACCAAAGGCTCTTTCCAGGCTCTTGCCTATCGCCTCCTTTGCAGCACGATAGACTGTATTGACATCATAACCACCAAAATCTTTTGAAATGATCTCCAGACAATACGTATTCGACGCGTTATAATGGCTGCGCTTCGGACGGAAATGATCCGGGTTTTTCAAGTCGATTACCGCTTTATAATTTGCATCAAAACCGACATAACACAAATCTGAAAGGCTATAATTGATGTACCTCATCCCGTAAAACTGAGCGAAATCTTCGGTGTCAGTTACCCTTGTCGATTGATAACCGGGAATACCTCTTGTGATTAACACTTCAAATTGCTCCTCATTTCCTTCGTAGAGCATATTCTTAGTAAGTATATTATGTGAAAAATCGCCTACCTCTGCAATGGTCTTTTCCATGGCTATCATATCCTTATCTATTGGATAATCTCCTTGAAGGGCTGCCTTTATTGAGTTACGATTAACCATCCTCTTACCAGTAATGGCAACTACTTCGTTCTTATATATCCAAAGTTTGCTGCCGTAGTTTTCAGCACTGGTACTTAGCTTAGCTTCTGCTGCACTGGGCAATATAAAAGTCCTGCGACCTGTAATGATGTTAGTAAAAATTGTTTCAACATCCGTTAGGATATCTGCTGACCATGGTAAAATTTGTATTTCATTGGCAAATTCCTGTTGTAATGAATCCAACCTGGAGAAATCAGCCATGCAGGGATAACACCCTTTACTCCAGTAATCCAAAATCACTAGCTTGTTAGACGAGAGCAAATTTACATTAACCCTCTTGAAAGGATAGTTTACCATCTGGTCAAAGACAACAGGTGGTAGCTCGTCGCCTACTTTGAATTCGCTTTGTCCCCATGCGATTGAGAATGAAAAACTCAGGCAAAAAAGAATAATACCAGGCTTCTTTATTTTTAATGTGTCCATAACAAATAGATTAGTATCCTAAATTTTGTGGTAGTAAATTTGAATTATTAAAGATCTCCTCGGCTGGAACAGGAAGTAACACATCGGTAGATTGCCACCCTTTTTTCAATGGGCTAAGCACTTCGTTTGCACGCCCCGTTCTTATCAGGTCGAACCATCGGTGACCTTCGGCAAAGAGCTCAATTCTTCGTTCTTGGTAGATGGCCTCGAGAAGACCGTTCTGAGAAATACCCGGATTTGTATCTTGAAGTAATGGGAGTTGAGCCCGGCTTCTAACCACATCCAAATCCTTTAAGGCTGCCTGGATGTTGCCTAACTGGGCCTGGGCTTCCGCCCTGATTAGGTATTGCTCAGCTAATCTGAAAAGGGAGAAGTATTCCGGTCCTGTTGGATCATCAAATAGATTATTTTTGTACTTAAACGAATAATTCCAAGAACTTGATCCGGCGGTGTAGGTATTGACCCAATTTGCCAGGCGAGCGTAGTCTGGTGAAATTGATCGAGGTGGTCCATAGAAAATTTTCCTGAGATATATTAATGGCGCTGAATTCGAGCTCGACACCTCTATTCTCTACGGTTGCCGGTAAGTTAAACTGTACCTGATTAAACCCGGTCGCCTGGTATAAATGCCTGACAATCAATTGATTGTCAGACTTATTTCTAAACCAGGCACCGGAAATATTGATCCTGTTCCCCAGAAATCCTAATGCTAAACCTAATTCAAACTTTTCATTATCTTCCCAGGAATACTCAGGATTGGCAGCCCTTGCCGGCACTAATGCTAAGTTCTCATTGTAGCGGATATTATTATCGGGTGAATATGTATCTACGTACTGATAATCATTGATTTGATCATTACCTGTCAAACCGTAGCTACCCCGGAGTTTACCAAAACTTAAAAAGGAAAGGTTATTTCTCACAAAAGATTCATCCGAGAATATCCAAGCTGCACCCACTGCGCCAAAATTACCAAATTTCCTTCCAGGGCCAAAGCGACTTGATCCATCCCGTCGCCCCGTGAGGTTTAGAATATATTTTTCGTTATGGATGTAATTGGCCCTTGCATAAACTGCTGCGTATCGGTACTCCGAGAATGTATTAGACCGAATCACTATTTCGGGGGCAGCGTTAATATCCCTGAGCAAAATATCGGTTTCATAGTCTTGGCCGCTTATGGTTAACTTTTCTCTTACCGATTCTTGAAAGGTTGTTCCAATCAGTACATTAAGGCTGCCTGAGCCAATATCTTTTAAATAGGAAATCTTGGGTTCTACGATCCAAGAGCGCTCTTGACCGTTACCAAAGGACGAGCCTCCTTCAACAGCGAATTCGGGTGGAAAGCTGGAGGAAGGAAATATTTTTATCTCCTCAAGATTATTGTCAGTGCAGCCAAGGTTAGCCCGGACACTTAGCCCTTCTATGATCTCGTAGGAAAGCGAAGCACTGGTTACAAGGGTTCTGGCATCACTTTCAAATTCCTGTTCAAGTTCTGCTAATGGATTCTCGAATCGATCTTGCCAATTCAGATGTCCATTTTCATTAAATAATACCGGGGTATTCGGAGAAAGATTAAAGGCAGTACCGGCGAAATTAACTCCGTTTTGATTATTGTGAGTGATGGAATACGTAGTAGATAGATTCACTAAAAATCTATTGTCCATAGACCTATGAGTCACATTAAAATGTCCGGAGAACGAGTTAAACTTGGAGTCATCGTAATTGAAAACATTTGTTTGGCTAAAAAGATTAGTAGTGAATAAGAACTGCGTGGTTTCGGAGCCACCCGAGAAAGAGGCACGTATATCAGTTTGTTCCGCCGTTCCACCAAGTAATTCTTCCTGCCAGTCCGTGTTTCTATCCTCTCCCCAAAGGAAAAGGTCGGGCGAGTCAATGGAATCCTTAGCGCTCAATGAGCCATCATTAAGCACTGCTTCCCGTCTCATTTCAAGATATTGGGATGTGTTTAATACATCAAGCCGGTTGGCGACTTCCCCGACACCACGAGAAAACTCAAAATCAAAACCTGCCTTTCCGGCCTTACCCTTTTTTGTGGTAATGAGTATAACGCCATTGGCTCCCCGTGACCCATATATGGCGGTGGCATCTGCATCTTTGAGTATTTCAATACTTTCAATGTCGCCGGGTCGGAGTGTTGCCAGAGGATTTCCGTCTCGCAATCCAATCAGGTCACTGTTAAGGGAATTATTGGTAAATGGAACACCATCGACAATGATGAATGGACGGTTGGCATCCGGACGACCATCATCACCATTGTTAAGGCTGTTTAGCCCCCGGATATTGATATCGATGGGCGCTCCGGGAATCCCGGATGATTGTCTTATGAAAACTCCGGCTACCTGCCCTTGTAGGGCTTCCAATGGGTTGACCACTGGCTGCCGTTCAATAATCTTAGCATCTACCTTAGCTATGTTTCCCGGATTGAGACGTTGCTCTACCTCATAATATCCTGTAGAAACAACCTCCACCTCCGACAAGGATGCCAACGATGGCAACATAGTAGCATCAATCACGGTGCGGTTGCCTATTTCGATTACCTCGTTGTCATACCCTACAAAAGAGATTTCCAGAAACAATTGCTCACCGGCATTGATCATAGCATCAGGAATTTCCAGGCGGTAATAACCGTTGACATCGGTAACGGTACCAATGTTTGTGCCATGTACCCGAACCGTGGCACCGATCAGGGGGTTGCCGTTTTCATCGGATACTTTGCCCTGAAGGGTATGGTTGAGGTCAACTGGTGCGTTCTGGGAAGCGGCCGGTGACGGAACCGGCTCCTTTGGGGAAGGGGTGCTTTTGGTCAGGAGAATATAGTGTTTATTTTTGGCCTTGAATGTTATAGCATATGGCCTTAATAATTCATCTAACACATCTCCCAGTTTTTGGTCGGTAACCTGTATGTTTACTTCCGTCGTCAAATCCAAGGCGCTTTCACTGTAAACGAACCTAGCGCCTGTTTGTGTTTCCAGTGTTTTCAGGGCCTCCTTGAGAGGGGCCTCGCGGATGGAAAGGCTAACGACCTTTTCCAATATCTGTATCTGTGCACGACTGTCAAAGGCAAATGAAAAGCTGGCAGACAGGATTACCAGTATCAGTTGCATGACAGTTACGCTCATAATCTTTATTATGAGTCTTTTCGTTAAAATTTTTATCATATATTTACCCGGTTTTCTGTTTTGATGGTGGAATATTGAAGCAGCATACTAGCCCCGGTCCAGGCCGGGGTCGGCAGGAGTGTTGACGCACTCCTGTCTTTTATGGCGGTGGCCTGAGTAAGGTATTCATGAAATTCTTATTTTGCATTGTTATCATTTGATGGTTTGATTATTGACAGTTTTGACCACTCAACACCACTTCCTCTTTCGTCACCTCAAACGTGGCATTGAGCACCTCGGTCACCATCTCCAAAGTACTTTGAAGCGATTGATCGGTAAAATCTGCCGTAATAAGGCACCGGCCCATGTTTCCTGCTACCCGTACCTTCACATCGAATTTGTCCGATATCCGCTTTGCCAGGTCGCTAACCGTAGCGTTTTCAAAATTCATATCATATTCCGTACCCGCCACCAGTTCAGCTACCGGCATTACCTCTTCCCGGGCAATTTTGGTGAGCTGCCCTTCGGCGGGAGCGTAAATGACCTTTTCTAGAGGAAGTAACTCCACTATTTTGTCAGTGCTGTTAACCTGTACTTTGACTTTACCGGTAAGTACCGCTACCTCCGTGCCGGCCGTTTGGGTTTTGATGTGGAAACTTGTACCTAACACCGTGGTTGTAATGTCATTGGCCCGGACGATGAATGGCTGGTCTGCTTTCTTCGCTACTTCAAACAGGGCTTCCCCCTGTATGGTTACCTCCCTGAAACCCGCTTCCCGGAATTTTCGAGGGTATGACAAGGAACTTTGGGGTTTTAGCCAGATGATGCTTCCGTCCGATAACAGCACCTTGCTGATCTTATCGCCGGATAGCGTCCGGACAACAGCATATCCGGCCGCTATAAATCCAGTGTAAGCAGTCCAACTAAAATAGCCCGCAATAATCAGCAATAGCAGCGAGGCGGCTAACCTCAGGGGCTTTCGAATGTATGTGCCCGGTATTCGGCGATGAGTGGTTTCTTTTTCCGGTAGTCCGGCTTCTTTCCTGACAGATGCCCTGAGCTTGTGTTTGAGGGCCTGTTTTTCGGCTTTATTTTTAAAGGTCTCTGACGTGGTCATGATAACATTATCTAGCCATGCTTCCATCAGTTTTTTTTCCTCTTCTGTGGCTATCCCCTGCTCCAGACGGTCAAGAATCTCTTTGAATGTTGATTCGTTCATTTATCTTTTCTATAGTGTTGGCTCTGACATCAGTACTGCCCCTTTTTATAAGAAGTACGCTTACCTTGCTGCTACTCACACTGCCGTGAAAAAAAAATTAAAAAGATGAAGAAAATGTTAACATTGGCATTTTTATTTTTTTAAAAATCGAAGTTTTGCTTAATTAAGATTTTGAACAGACTCAATTTCAGTGCTCATGAGGAAAATTGATACCGATGAAACACTTGTTTCAAAGCTCCGGAAGGGGGATGAGAAGGCATTCGATGTGATCTATGAGCGTTACTGGGAGCGGCTTTACAGTTATGCTTACCGGCGCTTAAGCCCTGCCGACATGGCCTATGAACTCACTCAGGATGTCTTTGTATCCCTGTGGGCGCGAAGAGATCAGTTGAGTATTCAGGTCTCATTATCGGGCTATCTTTTCGGGGCAATGCGTAACCAAATCTTTAAATACATTAACCGAAGCGATGTAAGAGCCCGGTATTTGGAAGATTTTCTTCGTTTTAATCAACAAAGGGTTGATAACTCCAACCAGGAAACTATAATACTGCACGATTTGGAACAGGCAGTGGAAAACAGCCTCTCCTCACTCCCCGCTAGATGCCAGGAAATCTTCCGCCTGAGCAGGTATGAGCATCGCTCTATCAGGGAAATAGCAGACCAACTCAACATATCCAATCGTACGGTAGAAAATCAGCTACACAGGGCTTTAAAGCATCTGAAGGTAGAGTTGGGGGATTTTATGGCCTTGGCGGTTTTTTGGTGGATTTGAAAAGCAAAAAGCGCTCATCTTTTAATAAGCCCGGCGATCGCTCGCCGGTAGGTTAACGCCAACCATTGGGGCTCTTTCTTGGCAGGCATCAGCACCGACCGGTTTGGTAATAGCAATACGTGTAGTAAAGATGTTGTTTACTAACCAGCCCTTTTCGCTGACTTTATACTGGAGTTTCCATCAACTTCTCCTGAATGTATCGTGTACAGTTCTCCCTGATCGTAGAAAAACACGTAGGGGTCGCTGACTGATATGCCGGTTAAATCGCTGAATCCGGAAATTTACCGGTTGAAAACAAAGGTTTATTCAAAATTATATGTATAATACATATATATTAATCAGGAAATTTTACTGTCGAATGAAAAGATGCTAGTATGGAAGAGGAATATAACCGCCTGATTAAGTCATGAAGCAAGTATTACTAGCTCTCGGCTATGCTTTTTGTTGGGGCATTGGCGTTACCCTTACTAAAATGGCTTTGTCCGGGATAGCCCCAACTCCCCTGCTTATCACTCAACTTTCTTCAGGGGTTTTATTTTTGCTAATAGTCTGCTATGTGCAGGGGGAAAAGCTACCCGTTTCCTGGCCCCTTCTGAAAAAGGGATATGCCGGGGTTTTTGAACCGGCCTTAGCTTATATGGTCAGTATCTTTGGAATCCAGATGACGACAGCAAGCAGTGCTACCCTGATTGGCGCCTCCGAAGTCATACTCACAATTCTTTTTGCCGCTATTTTTCTGAGTGAGAAATTAAGTCATATCAAGCTGTCGTTAGCTGCGATCAGCTTTGGTGGCCTGTTGCTCCTGATGTTAGGTGATATCGGTGATACCCGCGAATCTTCTTTCACCGGTGACTTATTGGTCTTGCTGGGAGTGGTCTTTGCGGTACTTTACACGCTGATCAGCAAAAAACAGGTTGCGACCATAAGTCCTCACTGGCTGCTTCGCAACAGTTGGTAGGTCTGATAGTGACCGTCATTTGTTTTGGTGTATTATCTTTTGTTTTTCAGGGATTTGAAATTAGCTTTCACAATATATCACCAGGGTACTGTCTACTCGCTATTGCTTCGGGGATAATTCAATACGCTTTGGCATTTCTTCTTTATCTTATTGCACTAAAAGACATCCCGGTAAGCCGCGCTGCTTTTTATATAGCCCTTATTCCAGTATTCGGTGTAGCCAATGCAGTTGTTATGATTGGAGAACAACCCGGCGCCATGCAATGGGTGGGTGGGTTGTTGATTGTCGGATCTTCTTATTTTGCTAACCGGCTATCAGTTTAGAGGGGTTGTTGCGGGATAGTCATAGTATGACTCAGATCGGGGGCCATGTCGTCATTGTTTAAAATACTGAAAAACAGGGAATGCGAAGTTCATTGATTTTCTAATAGTCATACTATGACTTAGGGAGTGGACTAGACGATAGTCATAGTATGACTCAGATCGGGGGTCATGTCGTCATCGTTTAAAATACTGAAAAACAGGGAATATACTGGCCATTGATTTTCTAATAGCCATACTATGACTTAGGGAGTGGACTAGACGATAGTCATAGTATGACTCAGATCGGGGGCCATGTCGTCATTGTTTAAAATACTGAAAAACAGGGAATATACTGGCCATTGATTTTTTAATAGTCATACTATGACTTATATTTATATTATGAACTATGACTTCAAAAATGAAATTAAAGTATCCCTCTGATAAGAAACAAAGCGGCAAAGGCGATGATGGCATAAAGCTCCGGGAAAACAGCCAGGATCAGGGTACGGCCGAAAACGTCATTGCCGGCACCGATGCTGTCAATGCCATTGGCGCACACGCGGCCTTGATAAAGGCCTGAAATAAGGCCTGCCAGCCCAAGCCCAAGTCCACCTCCCAGTATACCTGCACCTTGTAGCAGGGTTATCTCCGGGCTGATCAGGTCCTGAAGGATAAAAAATCCGGCAAATCCGTAAAGTCCCTGTGTACCCGGTAAGGCACTCAATACGATACAAGATCCAAAGGCTTCAGGCTTCTTTTTTAGCACGCCGACGGTCGTCATTGCACCTATGGCGGTACCCATTGCACTGCCACATCCGGGTAACCCGATCAACAGACCCATACCGATAAACGCCAGGGTCAGAGGTAATGTCTCAAATTCCATATTTTATCAATTTTATTTTCATTCAATCGGTTAATTTTCTAAAAGGTTTATATTCAACGCCCCCTCCCTCAAACTGAGCGTTGTTGTAAAACTCAACAAACGTGAGACGCAGCGGGTGTACAAAGGCACCCAATACGGCAAGTACCAGGTTAAGGCCATGTCCAAAGAGAAGAAAAACAATACCCAGCAACACCCCCCACCAGCCATTTTCCATGATCTGCATGCCAATCTGGTTAACCACTGAACCAAGTACTGAAGAAGCCACACCCAATGCAAAAAGGCGGACATAAGACAAGACATCTCCCAATATACCGGTGAAAATGAAAAACAAGGGGAGTATGCCACTGCCTATTCTCTTAAGCAAAGGTAAGGTGACATTATGAGAAACCAGTACCAGCGCCAATCCTGTAAAAAGGGCAATTTTGGCAGCAGGCACGTATGGTTTAAATACTTCCACATTTTGCATATTGGCAAGAAATAACACCAGCACACCGAGTATAATCAACAACTTTCCTAGCTGTGGCATGGCTGCAAGAGCGGATTGGTACATTGCTTTATTGACAATAGAAGATATTACGCCTGTCAGTATTTGAATCACACCGATCATTAACGAAACATTAAAGGCGTTAAACACAAAGCGCTGATCATCAGGTATGTACACAAAACGGGACAAATAACTGAATAGCGGCACATTTTCGCTGCCTTCAAGGGGTATCCCAAATATGCTCCCTGACTTCACTATACCCATTATCATGGTAAAAACACCCAGGATCAAACCCAGCAGGGCAATGTTCCGGGTATGCTTGAAAAATGTAAACCAACCTGCCAAAGAAATCCCTGCCACGATGAGTCCATAACCGGCATCACCCAGGCAATAGGCAAAAAAGATAGGATAAAACACAGCAATCAGCGGTGTCAGATCCAGTTCATAATAATGTGGCAGTTGAAAAATCCGGGTAATGGGCTCAAAGAGGCGTGTATATCCATCATTTTTGAACATAACCGGTACAATATCATAAGGCTTGGGCTCCTCGGTGATATGCACGATTCCATGTTTCTGCAAGGTGCTGGTCACTTTATGCTCAGTTGCCTTGGGGTACCAACCTTTCAGGTGGATGATCTGACCCTTTTCATCCCCGGCATAGCTAAGGAGGGTTGTTTGATATTCAAGGCGGTTGTTGACCTCCTGTTTTTCTTTTTCTAAATTCTCTAAATAATCACCAAATGAGCTGATTTCTTGTAAAAATTCTTCATTCTTTCTTTCCAGCTTATCAAGGGCGGTGTCAATCTCCGATACTGTCCTTTCAGGCCGTGGTACCTGGTTAAATGGTAACGTGGCTGGCTGATCGCCAAGGGTGACGAAGTATACTTTTTTTCCGTCGGTACTGATTAATTGACTGACCGTATCTTTAAAATCAAAATCATAAAAATCATTGGACAGAGCGGTGTAAAAGGCAAAGTGAATTCCTTGTTGCTCGAGCAGTTGCACTTTTGATTTATCAAAATCACCCCAGGGCAGTGTTTTGAGCCTCTCCTTCCGCAGCCCTTCTGTTTTTTGGGAATTCAGCGCTATTTCCCTTTGCAGGGATATTATCCGGGAAGTAGCTTCTCCGGGTGTTTGATCTGAAACTATGTCATTGGGCTTACCGGGGTTTTCTTTCCCATTGGCCTCCTGCACAATTTGCATGGCCTTATTAATCTGTACCAGATATTCCTGATGTTCCTTTATATTGTCATCATAGGCATTTTTGTCTGTCTCCAGGTGAATTACGCCCAGTTGCTGCAACAGTGAGGTTGTCTCTTCCTTGTCTTTGTAGAAGGTAAGTACCGATATTTTCTTCATCTTCTGCTTCATACCGGTATTTGTTTTAGATCATTTTTCTTTTTTACGATTTTCTGGCCTGCCTTGGTAATGTTTTCTTTGTCTTCGAGGAAGCGTTTGATCTTCCTGATGGCTTCCTCGTAGGCAGGGATCTGTACCTTTTCATAGAGGTTTACCTTTTGAGTGGTTTTTTTACGGGCCTCATGGAGTATGTTTATTTGTTTTTCAGCTATGGAGATGAGCAACTGGGTATGGATAACTTCCTGCAAGGCTTCTACCCCGGCCGGCAGCCAGGCGTGTCGGTTGAACCAGTTAATGGAATTTATCCGGAAATTGACTTCCTTCAAATACGGGATTTTTACACCTACAATATTTTTTTTGACAACATCCAATGAATCGACCCGCAAAATATCCGGAAATTCTACCCAGAATCTACCAAAATCCGGTTGCAGGGCCCTGGCAGACTTCAACTTTTCTTTAAGGTTATTCAGCTCTTTTTGAACAATTCTTACCTCGTGGCGCAACGCAGTTTCTTTCCGTTTCAATATAGGCAATGCATTTACACGGATATTCAACTGCCGTTTTATATCCTGCAGGGCGTTTTTGTTATATTGATATTTAAGCGCCATTAGTTTTTTACCTGTTATTGACCGAATATATCCACAATTCCCGGATTACTATACCTCTGAATTAACCATTTCCACCTTACTTGGCTGCTTTTCTTTTGGCCAATATTTATCTATTAACTTATCCTTAATTCCCAGCTCATATTTTTCAAAATACTTTTCCATGAGCTCCCAGCCAATGTCCAGCATTTCATCGATGGAAATATTGACATCTATGGCCAGCAGCCTTTCGGAGTATTCCAATGCAAATGGAAGGCAACGTTTATCATATTCATTCAGGTCAAAACCATTTTCCTGTTTGGTCTTTGCTTCCTTGGCATCGGCATAAAGTCTTACGAGGGTATTCATTACCTGAGGGTGATCTTCCCGGGTTTTGATGCCTATAACATTTTGCTTGAGCCTAGACAGGCTACGGAAAGGATCCACAATCACTTTGCCGATATCTGTATCCTGTTTGAGAAACAACTGACCTTCGGTGATGTAGCCTGTATTGTCAGGTATGGCGTGGGTGATGTCTCCCTCGTTGAGGGTCGTTACCGCAATGATGGTGATTGAGCCACCGTGGGCAAACTGCACCGCTTTCTCATAGATATTGGCGAGGTCACTGTAGAGGGAGCCCGGCATAGCGTCTTTGGAGGGGATTTGATCCATTTTATTGGCCACAATTGCCAGGGCGTCCGCATACAAAGTCATATCCGTCAATAAAACCAGTACTTTTTGCTTCTTTTCAAAGGCGAAATGTTCGGCAGCGGTACAGGCCATGTGTGGGATTAATAACCTTTCCAAGGGCGGGTTTTCGGAGGTATTGATAAAACAAATGATTTTATCCAGCACACCGGCCTGCGTGAATGTATTTTTAAAATAAAGGTAGTCGTCATTAGACAGGCCCATGCCGCCCAGCACTATTTTATCCACTTCGGCACGCATAGCTACTTCTGCCAGCACATTGTTGTAGGGTTGGTCAGGGTCGGCAAAAAATGGGATTTTTTGACCGGTTACCAAAGTATTGTTCAGGTCGATGCCTGCGATGCCGGTAGCTATTAATGATGAAGGTTTTGAACGTTGCACAGGGTTCACGGCCGGGCCGCCAATATCCTGACTTTCCCCATCGGGTTCAGGTCCGCCGTCGATCGGGTGGCCATAGGCGTCGAAGAACCTGCCTGAGAGCAACTCACCCACCTTCAGTTGCGGAGGATGCCCTGAAAAAACCACTTCAGCTTCTGTGGCTATTCCTTCGGTTCCGGGAAATACTTGCAGCGTAACTATATCATCCACCACTTTTATCACCTGCGCTGGCCTGCCATCTACCCAGGCCAACTCTTCATACATCACATTTTCGGCTCTCAACAAGCACGTCGCCTTGGTAATGGCCGAGAGACTGGTATATATTCTTTGAAAAGCCTTTGTTTTCATGCTATAGCATCACTTTTGTTCGTGGAAACATTCTCTTCTAATAACCGGTTTAATTCCTCTTCATATTGCTTGAACTCCCTGGAATCAAAACGGGAGTAATTCATTTGCTTGGCGAGGTTAATAAGTTGTTTGAAATAGTCTGACACCTGCTGAAATTCCTCAAATCCAAATTCCATATCACATATATCAATAATTTTATTGATCATGTATTTCTGACGTTCCATTGGCACGTTCATGTCTATGTCATCGAATGAGTCCTGCTGAATGATAACAAAGTCTATCAACTCACTTCGCCAGAAATCCATATGATAACTCACCGGTACGGCATCGTCACCCAGAATATTAATTTGCTCCCGCGCTTCGAGGCCTTTGCGTACCAGGTTTTTGGTTTTTTTCACCAGATCCACCCAGCCATCCTGGATATGGGCGTTGGTATATTCCTGAAACTCGACATAATCCAGGTATTTGGAATAGGAGTCGAGCGGGTCGATGGCCGGATAGCGTTTGGCGTCAGCCCTTTTCTGTGAGAGGGCGTAAAAGCAACGCGCTACTTTACTGGTGGACTCTGTCACCGGCTCCTTAAAGTTACCCCCGGCGGGTGATATGGTTCCGAGAAATGTGATTGAGCCCGATTTGTCATTGTTAAGTCGCACAAAGCCTGCACGGCTGTAAAAATTGGCTATTGTTGCAGGCAGCTCCACAGGAAACGCATCCTGTCCGGGTAACTCTTCCAGCCGGTTGGACATTTCACGCAGGGCCTGTGCCCATCGTGAGGTAGAGTCAGCCAGCATAAGTACCTTCAGTCCCATGTTTCTGTAATACTCCGCCAGCGTCATTCCTACATATACGGATGCTTCGCGCGCTGCTACGGGCATATTGGATGTATTGCAAATGATGGTAGTTCTTTCCTGCAGCTTTCTTCCCGTACGGGGATCGGTAAGTTCGGGAAACTCGGTAAATATCTCGACTACCTCGTTGGCCCTTTCACCACACGCTACAATAAAAATAATATCTGCTTCGCCGTTTTTGGCGATGGCTTGTTGCAACACTGTTTTTCCTGTGCCAAAAGGCCCCGGAATGTATCCGGTACCGCCCTCGGCAATAGGGTTAAAGGTATCGATTACCCTCATCCCTGTTTGTAAAATGTTATAAGGCCTGATTTTTTGCTTGTAAGCTTTAATGGCTGCTTTTACCGGCCATTTCTGCGTCATGGTAACATGGATTTCCTCCCCCTCACCCGATACCAGTGTTGCTATTTTATCCCTGATTTTATAGTCACCCGCTTCAGCTACCCATTTTATGGTATAGTGCCCTGCGAGGTAAAAAGGAACCATAATTTTATGTTCGATCCAATTTTCTTTCACCTGGCCAAGCCAGTCGCCCGCAGTCACCTCATCCCGCACCCGGCCCAGGGGCGTGAAGCTATAATATACATCGTCGTCCAGCGGATCGGTTATCTCTCCTGTGTTAAGAAAAAGGCCACCCATTTTTTGAAGGTCATTCTGCAGCCCATCATAGTTCTTGGATAAAATACCCGGCCCCAACTCCACCTCCAGCATTCGCCCGGTAAATTCCACCTGCGCTCCGATTTTGATACTCCGTGTCGACTCAAAAACCTGTGCTGAGGCCGTATGGCCATTGACCCTGATTACTTCGGCCCTTAGCCGTATACCCTGGTTAATAATAAAACAAATCTCATTTTGCCCTACCGGGCCATTGGCCTCGATGGTGACCAAATTGGATATGATGCTCGAAATAATGCCTGTTGTCATACCTGAAATCTTTAAATTAGCTCCCTAAACGCCCCTACCTGCTTATTTAACCTTTCAAAATGCGTTTTTGTATCAGCTTGCTCTAATAAATCTCGCCTTTGTAGTATAAAAAGTTTCAATACATAACCATAAACATGCCGGTTGCTAAAAAATTCCTTGTTATAATGGTCAATAAATTCCCATTTTATCTGATCGACGGTTTGCTCTATGAGCCATGGTTTTTTTGAATGAATTGCTTCCCTAAGTGAAACTATAAAGGGGTAGGCTTGGGAAAGAACAGACATCCCCGAACCCTCATTGGCCAGCTTTTCGCTGATTTCCGTCTCTTCCAATACCGACACAGAACCATGGAAGTTATAGAGAGAGCGGTTAAAAGCTGCCACCATGCTTTTTAAGTGTTTTTCAAAAAAATAATAGTCTTTAATAAAGGCCTCCGGTACCTGCGATACTTCCCGAATAAAACTTTCTACCAGGTGGGTTTCTGTTTCGACCATCTCCATCTCTGAAAACCTTTCCTGAAAAGTCATCAAAAAGTCAGCCATGTAATCAGGAAAATTGTATCGCTCCTGTACGTAATCCTCAATAATCACCGGACTAAAAACGGCGGGTCTTTGAAAAGGCAAAGGAACTATTCCATGATGTTTTTTGAAGATAGCATTTAGCAAATTCCGGTTATCATGAGGGTAGATCAGGTATTTGAAGATCTGTTTATCCTCATTGGTGAGGTTTCTTTCTATGGTTTCTACTATTTCATCGAAGTTGATATTTGCGGTTTCAATCTCAAGGGAAAGATCCGGCAAGGTAGCTATGAGGTAATAATACTTCATGGCTTTTCGACAAACAATAATGTCCGGGTCTTTTCTTTCAGGTAGCTGCTAAAAAGCTCGATGAAATCATCTTCGCTAAAGGTAATGACGTAGGAGTCTGATTTTCTTGCTATTCTGAAGCCATCTGAAAACCGGTCACTGAAATTAACAGTCAGGTTGTCGATATGATGGGCAATACCACGCTCAAGTGCTCCGTCCACCTTCTCCTTTATTTTTGCCGGTAAGCGCAGTTCCAGTTCGCCTTCTGATTTCCAGTATCCGGCAATTTCTATGATCAATGACTTTAAGAACTCCTGATCACCAAACGATTCCCTGATGTTATGGTCTATTATTTTCTCTCTTAGCAAATGATTAATTTCATGCTTGAGATCACTTACTAATTGTTTGCCTTTCAGCTTTATCTCGCTTTCAGCACTTCTGGTTTCCCTTTCTATTGTTTTTTTGGCTGTGTTGATAAGTTCGTCAGCCTTAGCCCTGGCCTCGTCGATGATTTGTGCTGCCTGTTTTTCAGCTTCCTTTAGTATCTCTTTTGACTGCTCATCCGCTTTGCTAAGCCCTTCCTGATATATTTTTTCAGTGAGTTTATCCAAATTTGTTAGTTGTTCCATCTTAGATGTATGTTTAGAATTATTTAATCACCAGAAGGGGGATATCGCTATGAAATATCATCTTTTTGGTCAGGCTTTCATGGAATAACTCTTCTATGAAATTGTAGGATTTTGGTAAAATACATATCATATCAATTCCATTATTGTGGCAATACTGCATAATCCCTTCCTCGACATTTGTATGGTGTGTATAGCTAAAAGTATGCGGTATGCTTTCGAGTTGCTTCTTCAGGTCCAATCTGACATTGGCCTTTTCTTCGCTTAAGGAACGCTCATCAAGATTGATACTGATTATATCGACATTGGCCTTCAGGCGTTCGGCGGTGGCCACAATGTTTGCCAGAATATCTGTACTGATTGTAATCCTGTAATCATAAGCCAGGCCAATGCGGTCGATATCCTCCAAACTGGTATTATCAGGTATTACTAACACCGGGATTTTCACATTTTCAACGATTTTCTCTGTCTTGCTCCCCCATAGTTCACCAAATCCCTTGGCGCCTTTAGTAGCCATAATGATCATGTCTGCGTTGGCTTTTCCGGCCATCGCAATGATATTATCAGTGGAAATACCTAATTCTTTTCTGAAGGTGTGATTGACATCCGCCAATTCAGGGTATACCCTTTTCAGGTTATTAAAGGCTTTCTCTACGGATTTTTCTTTTTCTTCCAGCGATGCGGTTTTGTCATCATCGACAGACGGTCTGTGATAGACATGATAGATGATAAGTTCCATAGAAGAGCCCTTTACAAAACAGATGGCTTGTTGTAAAGCTTTCTTGGATCTGTCTGAAAAATCGGTAGGAAACAGGATGGTCTGAATTGCCATTTTTTAGTCCTTATACAATTAAAACTATGGTGATAATAAACCCCTGTAATAGTAATACTATTTTATGTAAAATCAAACAATCTGATTTAACATCAGCGGCCGATTTTTTGCTTTTTTATTTTATCAATGCATAAAGCATATTTTATCTTACCCCGACCCGTTCGTGAATCGAGGCAAAACCTATTCGGGCCGACCGTTTTTTGGAGTTAATCGTTGTTTCAGGTGGCTTTTGTTTTAGGTTCCGGGTTGTGAGGTTACGGATTTCCGGTTTGCGGAGTTTGGGGGTTGCAGACCCGGTTTTAAAGTATGGCACAAGCGTCTCTTGGCTATTGCACAACTCAAACATATGCTTGTTTGTTTATTTTATAAGCGAAAACCTCCGTGTCTCTTTGTGTCTTGGTGCCTCCGTGGTGAAAAATGGTGAACCACAAAGTCACCAAGACACAAAGAGACACAAAGAAATTTGTCGAAAACGTTATGCAACATCCACGTCTCGCTCGTGCCTTTTAACGACATTGGAAAGCACAACCGAGACGCTTGCCCTATCCGATGGCCTTAATGATCAGAGGATGAGACGATTTCATAATCGCCGAATCAAGGGTGAATACCATAAAATAATTGTCAATTTTCAACTGTCAATTGTCCATTGCCAATTACACCTAGTTATCAAAAAAAATATACTTATCTATTTGCATTGGCCTAAGTAAGCTCTTACATTAAGCATCGTGATTATTGGGTCTTTTGATTCTGGATACTAATCCGTCGATATGTTCAAATAAATGAGGTTTTATTGGGTTCCACATTGGATCGAGTAAAAAATCGACTCCTTCACGTCTTGCCAGTTTCGCGGCCGGCACAAAGTCACTATCGCCTGACACCAGGATAATTTGATCTACCTGTTTTTTAATGTCATTGCTGCAATGTCCAGTCCAATTTTAATATCAACTCTTTTTTGATTAAAGTCAAATTGAACATCACCTTCCCTGAGGTCATCAATCATCATTTTTTTTTTAAAAAACGCTTTGGTTTTAGAGGGGGTTATCATCCAACGCTTTTTATCTTCCAGAACTCCTAACCGGAGCGCTATTTTTCTTTTCTTTTTTAATTCCTCAAAGAAATCCAACTGAAATCTATGCTGTTCTGTTCTTGAAAAATCGATGGATTTACCGGTAACAGGATTGTGTTGCTTCTTGTCATAAGGCAGGCAATCATAGTAGTATATTCGATATAAATCAAAGGCTTCGCCCTTAGCCTGAGTTAGATGTCTCAGACACATCCCCCATAAGTCATTAGCTGTCCTTATGGGATCCAAACTTCTTATTTTGTTGATGTATCGATATCTTTTTAAAAAGAATCCCCCATCTACTAAGATTGCTGTTTTTTTCATTTAAAGTCTTTTAAAGATAAAATAACTGCTGTCTGGTCCTAGCTTTGCTACAGGCTTGTTGAAACCAGTCTGTAAATGGGGGAATAAAAAAAGCTCAAGGTTTGGCATCCTCGCTATAAAATATTGTAAAAAAAATGAAGATATGTTGCCAAGAGCATAATGTTAAAACAAATGCACATGTTTGATTTTGTATTTACAAACTTTTTTATACTTTTTTTAATTATTTGTTTTCATTATTGAAAGCTGGTCGAAATTAATCAATTATTATAGAATTAGCTATGAAAGAAAAACACTTTATAATGATTTTAAATGCTTGTTTTATCCCTCTGAAAGGTTTGGTACCTTTTTCAAACCTCAAGCATTACCTTTTTGATCCTACAAAAAAATCTTTATTTTATTTAAATTTTTCTACTCTGAAACTTCCGGGATGTTTTCCTTGCTTAACAGAGTTGTAATGATTTAGTGTAGTCATGATGAAAATGAGAGAAGTAAAGCCATGCTCCGATACGATAAATGATGAGGCCAGTCTCCGGATATCAATTAAAAATGGTAACAAAGAAGCTTTTGCCCGGCTGTATACAGACTACATAGATTTGTTATCAAATGATGGCCTCCGGTTTAGCACTGACCGTGAAATGGTACAGGATGGTATACACGATATGTTCACAGACCTTTGGCGTAACCGGGCTCATCTCAGTGACATTGACAACATTTCCGGATACCTGCTAAAAGCGTTGTACAACGACCAGGGATGCTTACGCCGTTGGTTATCAGGCTTGGGAAGCCAACTCTCTAAACTCAAGAAAAACCCGGATTTCTTTCGCCTTTGCGGATGATTTTTTTACTTTCTTTCCCTTTGATAGCCCCCAGTTGCTTGTCAAGCCATACGATAGCGCCGGTGGGGCATCGTTGAATGGGTACCTGGGTGCGATGGTTTTCGGAATAGTCGATGACCGGTAAATTGTTTTCCATGGTTATAAGATTGCCAGGGGCATCCATGGCACATTTTCCACAAGCGGTACAGGCGACCTGGCACTCTTCCAGAATTTCGTCTCCTGCTTCGAGGTTTTTGCAGGCCACCCAAAGCTGGCGGCTCACGGGTTGCAAGGAAAACAGGTCTTTGGGGCAGGCCTCCACGCAATCGCCACAGGCGGTACATTTATCTTCGTCTACCACCGGAAGTGAAAAGGGATCCATAGTAATGGCATCAAAATCACAGGAAGCTTCACAATCACCATGGCCCAGGCAGCCCCAGAAACACCCTTTGCCTCCACCTGAAACCAGGGACGCTGCCTGACAGGTTCCGAGGCCCTGATATTTGGCGCGGTTGCGGGCTACATTGGTACCACCGGCACAGGCGAGGCGGGCTACCAGCTTTTCTTCGGCCCCAACAGCTACACCCAGATAATCGGCGATAGCCACACACCCCTCCTCAGAACTAACCGTACACTTCCCTGGCAAGGCTTTTCCGGCAACCAAGGCTTCTGCAAACGGACGGCAGCCCGGATAACCGCAGGCACCGCAATTAGCATGGGGCAGCAAATCTTCCACCACATCAATACGCGGGTCTTCGTAGACGTAGAGTTTTTTGTTAGCCAGGATCAGCATAACGGCTAAAACAAAGGTGAGCCCACCCAAAGACGAAACAGCAATGATGATTGACATGTTTAAAGGTTTAATGCTTCATTCACAAATAGTAGTTGTTACCTGAATATACTGTATCTAATGTATTAATAGATGATTTCAGCCCATTTTTTCCCGGCGATCAATTCGGCCTTCCGCGTTTCCCATTTTTCCCTCGATCCTAATATGCCTGAAAATGCCTTATCCAGCATATCTTTGATTTTTCCATATCCGGCCACATAAATGTACGTATTGGCCTGAGATAACATCTTGATGATCTCTTTGGCCCGCCCCTCAATGGCCTCATCGAGTGCAATCGGGTCGGCCCAGTGAGGACGGGGGCTTAATGCGTGAAATGCTTCAAATGTCGCTTCATCGTAATAGTTGGTTAAGTCGCCGTCCTTGTCATTCATATACAATAACTCAAGCCCGCTCCTTGCCCCATAAAATAACCGGATTTGGCCTTTCCAGTCTTTGACATTGTTATAAATATTTTTTACAAATGCACGGAAAGGTGCTATGCCCGTTCCCATTCCGATCAAAATCAGGTTGGAACTTTTATCTTCGGGCACTGTAAATGGCAAATCAAAAGGTCCGGTAATGGTTACCGGATCACCGGCTTTTCGATCGCACAGGTAATTGGAACCTACCCCCTGATAAAGTTCACCGCTGAAATCATCTACGTAAGAACACCTTTTGACCAAAAGGGTGATAAGCGTTTTTCCATTTTCCTTGCCAGGCAGGTCCGCCACGCTATACAGCCGGTGATGAAAAGTGTTGCCAAATTCACTCGTAACCTTTACCAATACACCGAAACTTTGATCAGGTTGGCATTCAAAGTCGGGCTGTTTTACTTCTAGCAATATTTCCCTTATCTCTTCAGTATTTTCAGGAGTGAGGCGTTTTGTTTTTTTAACCGTCGCCTGGTATTGCTTTTCGATCTTAAAATCTGCTAAATGCGTCATAGCTTATGTGATTATGTTTTCATGCATGTTTTTTTGTTGAAATTTACCTGATTCTTTTTTGCAGACATTCGTGCAACCGCAATTCGAGCAACTCGTTCTGTCTGCCAGCACGTCTTCATCGGATAGGTGATCCGAAAATGTTTTTCGCCAGAAAGACTGCACTGCCATCCACATGACCATTAATGTGACGATCACGCCAATACCGATAATGTATGATTCAATCATTTTTCTTGTTTAAAGCTATTAACTACCCAGCCCTGAGAATCCCATAAAGGACAATGACAGGATACCGGCAATCAGAAGTGTGAGCGTTGTACCTTTCACCACACCGGGCACATCAGCAAAATCAAGCTGCTCGCGCAGGCCGGCAATAAGTATCAAAGCCAGGGTAAACCCGGCCCCGGCCCCCAGGGCATAAACAAAACTTTCAATAAATCCATACCCCTTGTTGGTCTGAAACAATGCCAAACCCAATATAGCGCAATTGGTGGTGATCAGGGGTAGAAATATTCCCAGCGTCCGGAACAAGGCAGGGCTCATTTTCCTGATAAACATTTCAACCAACTGAACGGTAGAGGCAATCACCACGATATAACTGATCAATTGCAGAAAAGGGGCATCGATAGCTACCAAAAGGGCATGGATACCATAAGCGCACATGGAACTGATTAACATTACAAATGTCACCGCGCCCCCCATTTTCGAGGCCGTTTCTATTTTGCCTGATACACCCAGAAAAGGACAAATGCCCAAAAAATAGGCCAATACAAAATTGTTAATCAGGCTTGCATTGATGAAAATATACCAAAGTGACTCCGTATTCATGTTTTAGACCCTTTTTTTTGTATTATATTGAAAATGAGCAACCAGGCCGCCAGTGTGAAAAAGCCACCAGCCGGTAATATCATGACAATCCATTCCTGGAATGCCTCCGGGAACAATGAAAATCCGAAAATTGTGCCATTCCCCAGCACTTCCCTTACGGCACCGAGGCAAAAAAGGGCAAAAATGAATCCCACCCCCATGCCCAGTGCATCTAGCATGGATCTGCCGATGTTATTTTTTGAAGCAAAAGACTCAGCCCTGCTTAGAATCAGGCAATTCACGACAATAAGTGAAATAAAAGCGCCCAGACTTTTGTGTAATTCCACGCTGATGGCCTGAATGGCATAGTCCGTAATGGTGACAAAGGTGGCGATGATCAATATGTAAGAGGCTATCCGCACCTGTTTCGGAATAAAATTGCGCAGGGAAGAGACCAGTAGGTTAGACATCAGCAAAACAAAGGCCGTCGCCAGGCCCATCGCCAGGGCATTTTCGGCGGTGTTGGAAACCGCCAGCACGGGGCACATACCGAGCACCTGCACAAATACAGGATTATCACGCCACAAACCTTTGATAAATTCGTCTGTAGAAGGGCTTTCTTTCAACGACGAAAAGAAATCCGTATCTTTTTTGTCCCGAACTAAGTTACTCATTTTTATACCTTTTCATTCTTCACTATTCAACATCAGTTTTTCTTTATTTTTGTAAATAACCGGCGCCCAATAGTCAGTGCTCTCGCCAATGATATTCCCTATGGCCCTGGATGAAATGGTGGCACCGGTAATCCCTTCTACTTCCCAGGCATTTTCTTTAGCCCCTTTTTTGACAGGAATAACCCTGTTTTTAACCGCACTCCGGTCATCGTTCAGAGACAGATCCAGGGCTTCGAAGTTTGCCAGGAAGTTTGGGTCTTTTTCAATTTTATCACCCAGTCCCGGTGTTTCTTTACTTTCCAGCACATAGAATCCAATAATTTTTTGAGATTCCGGATCATAACCATATAATATTCTTAAAATATCTGCGTAACCCTGCCCGCTGGCCTCTACCGCCACTCCTACAAGTCGGTCATTTTCATCATAACCGGCATAAATCATCGGTGTTGTATTTTCTTCGCTGGCCTCCACAAAATTACCGTCGGGGTCAAGCTGAAAGGCGCTCGATTTCACAATCCCGGGGATTACCCTGAAGATGGCCTTTTCCAGGGCTTCTGCTTTCAATTGCTCTATTCTTCCAAAAGTTCCTTCATAAGTCAGTACAATCATCAGGGCACAAAGAATTCCGATGCCTACCATGGCTCTGAGCATGCTGAAACTATTTGCAGAAGTGTTAGCCGGGTTTTGCTGTGTTTTGTTCAAGTTCATTTGCTGCGCTTTGAAGTTCCGTATACCCTGTGTTTTATGATAGTATCAATGTGCGGGGAAATGGCATTGGCCAATAAAATGGCGTACATCACCCCCTCTGGCAATCCTCCCCAAAGGCGAATCACCACGACCAGGATGCCAATAATAGATCCATAAATCACGACACCCAACGGGGTGATAGGAGAAGCCACCATATCTGTTGCCATAAAAACCGCGCCCAGCATGAGGCCCCCTGAAAAAAGCATAAAAGCAGGTGAAGGATAATGGTTGCTATCGATCAAATGAAAAATCGCACTCAACAAAACCACACTGCCTAAAACAGCCACTGGTATCCGCCAGTTCAGCATTTTCCTGGCGGCGAGGTAAATTCCTCCCAGCAATATAAGTATAGCACATGTTTCACCTGTCGAACCGCTGACCTGCCCCAACGCCAAATCCGGGATATTGGTAGTTACCTGGTCAAACTTGAAAGCTGCCAGCGGTGTGGCTCCGGAAGTGCCGTCAACAGCGGGCGCCATCAATGGAAAAGTCAGCACCGAAGCGGCAATCGTGGAAAAGCGGTTGTCGAGAAATGCGGGATACCAGGTCGTAATGGCTACGGGAAATGCGGCTTGCAATACGGCCCGGCCTACTAACGCAGGGTTAAAGACATTGTATCCAAGTCCGCCAAAGATAAATTTTCCCAGGGCTATGGAGATCACGCCTCCGCAAAAGGTCATCCATAAAGGAAAAACAGGCGGAAGGGTAAGCCCGAGCAACAAGCCGGTTATGACCGCCGACCAGTCGGAAACGGTACTTTCTTTTTTAGAGAGTTTACATAAAAAGTGTTCTGTTAACACACATGAACAAACCGACATTACCAACACCAACAGGGCACTGATTCCAAAAGCATAAACTGCAAACAAGGCTACCGGAACCAGGGACCATACGACATGCTGCATAATCACATCCGTGCTCAGACCTTTGGTGATATGGGGTGATGTACTGATATTTAGGATTCTATTTGTCACTTTCGGCAGTTTGTTTAGTTGTTTGGCGTTTTCGTATCACGGATTTTGATAATCTGAAATATTGAACCAGGGGAATGTTGGAAGGACATACATAGGAGCAAGCCCCACACTCAAAACAATCCATCAGGTGATAGTCGGTCATTTGCTCATAAGCTTCAAATTTGGCCAGAATGCCAAGCCTGGAAGGGTTTAATGAGATGGGACAGGCATCCACACAGGCCCCGCATTTGATACAGGGATAAATTTTTTGTGGTCTTTTGACTTCCTTTTCGGTAAAAACGACAATTCCCGAGGTGCCTTTCACGACGGAAATATCCAGGTTTGAGACAGCCACGCCCATCATAGGTCCCCCCATATACACTTCGCTGATTTGTCCGTCTGCTCCTACCTGCTCCAGCACATACCGGAGGGGGGTTCCGACAGGGATCAAATAATTTCCTTTCTTTTTTACACCGGGGCCGGTGATGGTCACCACACGCTCCTGAATACCCCGCCCATGCGGTAAAAGTCGCCCTATTTCAGCGGTAGTGGCAACATTAACGACTACCACATTTACTTCGATGGGCAATCCTCCGGAAGGAACCTCCCGGCCCAGCAAAGCTGTGATCAGCATTTTTTCAGCGCCCTGGGGGTACTTTACAGGAACCACCTCAACGGAAACGGGCGCACCGTCAGGAATCCTGCTTGCCAGATGATCAGCCGCATCCTGTTTATTGGCTTCAATGCCAATAATGGCACGCCCGGCACCCGTAGCCTTCAGCAGGTATCTGATTCCCGTAAAAATATCATCGGCCTGTTCGAGCATGACACGATGATCGGTGGTTAAATAGGGCTCACATTCAATGCCATTGATCATCAAAACATCACAATGCTTCCCTTCCGGAATCTCGAGTTTTACGTGTGTGGGAAATGCCGCTCCACCGAGGCCCACAATTCCCGCATCTTGAATCGCCTGCAATATCTCCTCTTTCGAGGCTGTTTCTTCAATGGGTGTACCTTCGAGCACTTCCTGGCTTGAAAATGGAAATGCTTGCAGGTAAATGCCAGGCACCATTTTGCCTGAAATCGCAGGAACGTTGGCTATTTTTCGAACAGTACCCGAAACAGGCGCATGGACGGGTACGGACATATACCCATTGGCTTTCGCCAGTAGTTGTCCGCGAACCACCTCCTGCCCTTCCCTGACGACAATCTCCGAAGGGTTCCCTATGTGCTGAACCATCGGAAGAATAATCACCGGAGCGAAAGGAAACTGGCGAATGGGTAAACCATTTGTTTCATCTTTATGCTCCGGCGGATGAACGCCATGCCTGAAGGTATTCTTTCGAAAATTCAACACTTTCTTTAATTCATTGGCTTAATTGTACTTTTCTCCCCTTTTAATCCATTTATCGATGTCCTTTTCACTACGGTCTGCCGGTAAACCGGGATGGATCACCCTGGCCGTGCATTTTTCCGCAGCCTTCACCAAATCCTGGTAAGGACCTGCTTTCGGATCCTTGATATACGCTTTTTTATCATTGTTATAGGCAAACATAGCCGGATTGAGTTTGATGCATTCATCACACGAAGTGCATTCCTCGGTTTCCAACCAGGGGGCCATATAGTCACCATTGGATTGAACGGCTTCTTCAGTAGCTGTGGCGATCGCTGTTGCCTGGGCAGCAGGAGCTCCCATGGCCAGATCAACAATGCCTGCCCCATCACCTCCGGCAAGCTTCAACAGTCCCTGCGCAATGTTTCCTACAACTTCTGTCCGAACTTTCTGCTCAATATCTACCGCTTCCACCTTGTCCGTCTCAATACCTGCCAATGCGCGGAGCATAATCCAGAAATCGCGTCTTTCCTCACATGAATGAACCATTTCTTTGGCTACCAGAACCCGGCTGAGGTGCTGCTTTCTGTCTACCGCCCAGATAAAGGGGAATTTACCTTCACGTTCACCCGCATCCATTTCCAGAAACGCAGTCAAAGGAACCATGTTCTCATTCCAGGTATCCCTGGGGGCTCTGCGAAAATGCTTCCGGAATCTTCCTTCGGTAATGGCAAAGTCAGCAAAAGTCATAGCCACTTCCATGGACTTTTCCCGGCCATTTTCCAGGTATTTTAACTGATAATTCGGCCAGATGCGGTCCATCGCAGGGTTGCCGCTCAGATCAAAAGCATCTTCGGCCTTTACACCATGATCAGGGTTGTACTTGAAAACAGGATAAGCCCTGGACTCAACGGCCAGTTTTGCCTGATGCACGCCCAAATCGTCTCCTACCCCATGCTCGGGCTGACAGGTAGTGTAAAGGTTAAACAACGCCGGACGCCTGGTCATTAACCCGTCGATAAAGCCTTCAATCATTTGACTGGTATTGGCCAGGGTTGCCTGTAAAACGTAAGTATTTCTATGAGCCATGGCAATTAAGCCGATTTCTTTACGCGGTTCGGGTTTGCCTTTCCAAACTTTTCCATACTGTGCCATGTCTGAAACCTGGCCCACAAAGCCAGAAGTACAGGCCTGGCCACCGGTGTTGGAGTAAACCTGGGTATCCACCACAATTACTTTGATGGGTTTACCGGAAGCCATCATACGGGATAAATTTTGCAACCCAATATCATACATAGCCCCGTCACCACCCAGGGCCACAACAGGCGGGCAAAGCAACCATTCCTCATCAGTGAACTGGTTCCAGTTAAAATAGGTAAAGAACTCGTCATGCTCGCTGGGATCGTATGATCCGTTCAACTCCAGCACTGCTTTTCTGATAAGTTTGAAACCATCGGCCATTTTTGCCATGTGGCCCTCGAATATACCCATGGCCATAGAGGTGGAATCCTGGAAAAGGTGATTGGCCCAGGGAAATGGATAGGGGTTGAACGGATAGGTACTCCCCCATACCGAAGTACAGCCTGTAGCATTGGTCATTCCCATGGGAGCCCGCCCATTGCCGGTGGTACCGTCAGTATATTTCCACTTCAGTTTCTTCAATCCGGCCAGTAGTTGCGTTACCGCTTTCAGCCATTCCTGGTCTATCGGCTCAATGCCTTTTTCTGACTCGTACCGGCTGGTAATTCCGGACATGGTCAGGTCACTGTCATGCATTTCCGAAATGATTTTCGACATCATATCCGTATCACTGACATTGACGGTATTCATGAGCCTGAGCTGGATGTGTTTTTCCAACTTTTCGGTTAGCTCATCCAGATAAGCCACATGTTTTTCAATACGGGGCTGCATCAGGGATTCCACAGTAGCGACAAATAAATGTATCACCGACTTTTCCGAGCACCCCAGGCAAGCGCCGTCACCACTCGCAAAACTAAGGTAGGTATCCTTGTTCAGCAGGATGGTCTCCAGGGGCCCGATTTTTTCTTCCAGATCATCGATACGATTGAATTTTGGCGGAGTGTTGGGCAAGTCTGTCCACAGATCCCAGTCTTTTCGTAACCGCGCTACTGAGTCCTTCGTCTGAATGATGGGCCTGAGCGCGTCATCATCACAGACTTTCACACATTCCATACAACCTTTGCAGGTGTTGGGATTAACGGTGATGCTAAATAAGCCCCCACTATTCGGCTGGTCTTTTTCATGCAGATCAAAATAGGGCCGTGTAAGTGCAAATTCAAAATCACCCAATTCATCGCGGAACCATTCAAACTCCCTGGAAAAACCAGGTCCTTCATGGCTTTCTTCTACCATCTGATCAATGGCATCGTTGATCAGGTTATTAACGGTGGCTCCATTCCGCGACTCACTGAACAAGGTGCGGATTTTACCTTCCATTTGCCGAACAGCTTTTGGCAGAAATTCCACCTTGCCATGGTTTTTCTTTACCCGTTTTACGACGGTATCCAGCACATCCGACAAATCACTTACCAACCCGGGGATGGCTGTATCGGGACATGCGGTATAACAATCGCCACAAGCCGTACAATTGTTAGGGATCCACTCGGGATGTTCAAAACGAATACCGGTCATATCCCTGAAAAGTGATGTAACGGCGGGCATTACACTTAGTCCGATGAAGGGGTCGGTAAGGTTATCATTACCCATGCCCTGCGCATAGAAATTACCGGTTTGCTCCCAGAATCGATGAATATCACTCAGATTCGACTCGCTTTTGGGAATGCTTTTAAGCATCGTAGGTATAGGCAGGGCTTCACCATTGCTTTTTTCAGCAGATCCGGCACCCGGCACCTTGTCGGTAATTTCGTGAACTTCATCAAAACCGCGCCTCACCACACGCATGTTATCATCCACCACGCGCTGGCCTTTTGAGCCAAATTTGTGTTGCAACTGATCTTCAATAGCTTTCAGCAATTCCACTTCTGAGAGGCCAGTATTTTTCATAATCGGAGAAGCGGCAAAGAATGCCCCCTGAAATGCTATACCCTGCATCCTCAGTTGCAATTCCGGGTCGGTGGCTTCTTCTCTGGCTATTTTAAAACCGTCGATATAGTAAACATGAATATCGTTATCGATGATTAGTTTTCGGTAGTGTTTGGGAATGTCCGCCCATACTTCTTCCGGTTTCGACTTTTCATTCTGGATGATGAAACAGCCCCCTTTTTTCAACCCTGCCAAAGCATTGGTGTGCTTGAATACATTCGGGTCGGGTGAAAGCACCACGTCGACGAAGTAGTACTCGCAGTTTACGCGAATGGGTTCAGGGGCAGCGGCAAGGTAGTAGGTCGTCGGTTGTCCTTTTTTCTCCGAACCGTATTTCGGATTTGCCTTGATGTCATACCCCAGCAATTCAAACAAGGTCATGGCCATGTTTTTACCGGTGGTGATCGCTCCCCAGCCTCCTATGGAATGAAAGCGTACGGTGATGGCATCTTTGGGCATCAGGTTGGGATTTTCCGATCCCCGGATGGCCAGGTCTTTCACATGAGGATACGCTTCCTCGATGGTTTGTTGATAGACTTTCTGCTTCGGTGTAAATGGTGTTTCCCTGATGAAATCAATTGATAAATAGAACTGTTTCTTCTGTTTCCCGTCCGGCACCATGTTTTCAATGGCACCGATGATGCCTTCAGCCTGCAGGTCACGGCTCCCCATGCCAAATGAGCCGGAATATAACGCGGGCATATCTTTTAATTCATAACTGACAAGACCGGAGTATGGCTTGTTTTTCCTGGCAGCTCCGTTTTCCAGGCATTTGGTCAAAACAGCGCGGATTTCTCTTACGATTGGAAGATCGGCGGCTAGTGGCTGGTCGAGTCTTTCCAGCACAGTCACCCCTTTTTTTCCTTTCAGCAATCGCCCTATATAATCCGCAGGGAAAGGCCTGAACATCACCAGATCCACTACACCGACTTTGATTTTGCGTGTATCCCGGATATAGTCTACCACAGCTTCAGCACTTGGCACAACACTTCCCTGTCCCAGGATCAGGTAGTCGGCATCTTCGGCCCGGTAAGACATGACCCTTTCGTATTTGCGTCCCGTGAGTTGATAATATTGCTCAAAGGCAAAGTCTGTCAGTTCCCGGATATGATCAAAAAAGAAAGGCCGTTGCGCTGCTACGCTTTGCATATAGGAATCCTGGTTCTGGACGATTCCGGCCATCACAGGGTTATCCACATCCCATAGTTCCGGTATACGCCGTCGCTTTTCACCGTAGATGATTTTTTGGGCTGCGGTCGGTGTATCAATGATATCATCGGGCCGGCCCAGGTACTCCTTAATGAGCGCGCGTTCGGGGATAAGCAATGATTCAATCAAATGGGTCGTTAAAAACCCATCCTGGGCAACAACACCGGGAGTCAGCGCCAGCTCGGCAATTCTGTGGGCCATCACGTTTAAATCCGCTACGTGCTGGGCGTTCTTGGCAAAGAGTTGAAAAAAACCCGTATCATCTATGGCATGGTAGTCATCATGTCCGGCATGCACGTTTAAGGTGGATTTGGTCATGGCCCTCGCACCTATATTCAGGACATAGGTCAGTCTTTTTCCTACGGCTGCATAAAGGGATTCGTGCATGTAGGCAATACCCTGTCCGGATGAAAAGTTGGCAGCACGCTGGCCTGTCATAGCAAGACCGGCTGTTACAGCGGCTGCGGCATGCTCACCCTCCGGTTCAATAAAGATCAGGGGCTTGTCTGAAATGTTTAAATGCCCCCTTGCAGCTTCTTCGGCCCAATATTCGCCCATCTGCGTCGAAGGGGTTATGGGATAAGCTCCTGCTGCATCTGACGATTCCCGTTCACACATAATGGCAGCAGTGTTTCCATCCAATGCCATACGTATACCCGGATATTTGACGTTAATATTTTTTTTGCTCATATGCGTCGTTTTTATTTCACCACCATTTCCCGGGTCTTTGTAGCCAGCCTTATATATTCTTTCACCGTATCCATATCCATCCAGACATCTTCCTGCTCACTTGTACTGTACAGTGGGGCCAGATTAAGACTGTTAAATTTCGGATCAATCTCCCGGCACCGGTCCAAAAGGAGTTCCAGCGACATAGAAGCATGAATATCCATGCCATGTTTCAAAAGGAAGCCGGTCAAATATTTATTGACAGACTTGAAGGCATTCCTGCACACCATATAAGGAACGACATCCTCTTCGGGTCTGGACAATTCCTCCTGGGCCGTAAGAAAGAGCTGATCAGCCTGGTTTAACGTGGTTTGAGCTTTTTTATCATGCATGATCTGAAATTTTAATGCGTAGAAAAATTGTTGACACAACACTGTCTGTTTCCTTTCACAAACTATCCACATATGCTGACAGATTTTATGAGCATTGTCACTTTTAGAAATGATCTTTATCAATTATTTTAAAGTGCATTGGTAAAAGTCAATAAATCTATCTTTTTTTCGACTTTTTTCTACCTTTATTACAATTGCCTTTTGCTGATGATTTCTCCGGACAGGCACAGATGACGATCACTAATATCACAGGATAAAAGGAGGTGGCTTGTGTCCTTCCGGGGCGTTCACAGGTACAAATGGCATGTGGATATCGCCCCATGCAAAACTGTCCCATAATTTTCAACTGGCCGGGCAAAACCTTAAAAGATGGGTAACCCGATAGAGTTCCTGTATAAGTTGGAAATGGTTTTATCCCGTTATTTGATTCTTACCAACCTGTCAAAAATAGCTTCTTTATGAATTTTACTGAAAGGGATCATCCGTTCCCCGACCCTGAGCCTGTTTCCCTCGATGGCCTTCACATGGCCAAGGTGAACAATAAAGGATTTGTGTATTCTGAAAAAGGTGGTGGCTTTAAGCCATGCTATGACTGATTACTTTTTTTTTGCAGGTTTTAAACCCTGGTTAGCGTGAGTTCGTCGCGGTCATCATCATCGTCGTCATACTCCAGAAGATTCATCACCTGCCCGGTTAGTGAAACGAATATCCATGGATCATCGTCTAATTCTTCCAACTCATCATTGGGATCTATTTGGTTGGCGTCGTCATCGTCAATATTCAATGTAAGTCTTTTACCGTCTGAACTCAGAGACCAACTGGCAGTGATGCTCTGCGAACCGTTGCTGATTACCAGGTCATTGTTATCAAGGAATTCCAAGGTAAAGTCATCCAGATCATCTGTTTCATCATCTCCGTCATCAATAAACCTTGTAACCTCCCATACCCCGATAAAATCATCTGAGTTCACTGCTATTCCATCATCAGGTGCAGGGGAACCGTCATCGTCATCAGAGCAGGAGGCCAGTAGCGCTAAAACAAAAATGTTAAGGATCCATAGTTTTTTCATAGTTTGAAAATTGATAGTTATACAATGGCTTTTGGTAGTATCACTATCGGAACGAAACTAATGGTAAAATGTTGTCATGGATTTGGGAGATGAATACCCAACCCTCAATCAAGGTAGTTATATGCCTTGAGGGTAAGAAAATCCACAAAGTTTTCGGTGCGCACGAGGTAGTCGAATATTTCGGTAGCTTCTTCGAACTTTCCGATGTTATATCTTTCCTCGCCCAACAGGCCTTTAATATTTTCAAGTTCTTCACTTAACAACTGTGTATAAAGACCGGTGTCAACCTCCCGCCCATCATCTAACTTAACACCTTGGTTATGAACCCACTGCCATATTTGCGCACGGGAAATTTCAGCGGTGGCGGCATCCTCCATCAAATTGTACAAAGCTGCTGCCCCCACGCCCATCAACCACGACTCGATATACAATAATCCAACGTTAATGTTTGTTCTCAGGCCTTTTTCCGTAATTTTGCCGTCTTCAATCGTGAAGTTCAATAAATCAGCAGCGGTAACCTGGACATCCTGGCGTAAATTGCTTTTTTGATGCCGGCCATCCCTTATAAAGCTGTCGAACTGTTCCATTGCCACAGAAACGAGGTCCGGATGGGCCACCCAGGTACCGTCATAACCATTGCTGGCCTCCAGTTTCTTATCTGATCTTACTTTTTCAAAAGCATTCCTGTTAATCTCTTCATCTTTACGGCTTGGTATAAATGCAGACATACCGCCGATAGCATGGGCTCCCCGTTTATGGCAGGTTTTGACCAGCAACTGCGCATAGGCACGCATAAAGGGCACGGTCATAGTAACCTGGGCACGGTCCGGCAGCAGGTACTCCGGATGATTGCGAAACTTTTTGACTACGCTAAAGATATAATCCCACCTTCCGGCATTCAGCCCTGCCATGTGTTCTTTCAGCTCGTAAATAATTTCTTCCATTTCAAAGGCTGCCAGAATGGTTTCTATCAACACGGTGACTTTGATAGTACCCTGAGGAATCCCCAGTTGTGTCTGCGATTCTTTGAATACATCATTCCACAGCCTTGCCTCCGGATGGCTTTCGAGCTTAGGCAAATAAAAATAAGGGCCCGAACCATTTTCCAGCAGTTTTTTAGCATTTCTGAAAAAAAACAAACCAAAATCGAAAATCGATGCTGAAAAAGGAACTCCATCGATTAACACATGTTTTTCTTCCAGATGCCAGCCTCTGGCCCTTACCTTCAGCACGGCAATCTCATCCTTAAGTTTGTATTCCTTTCCGTTGGGCGCGGTAAAATCAACCTGTCTTCTGATAGCATCGTAAAGGTTAATCTGACCTTCAATAGTATTCTCCCAGGTTGGCGCATTGGCATCTTCAAAATCAGCCATAAATACCTTTGCACCTGAGTTAAGGGCGTTTATAACCATTTTTCGATCTACCGGTCCTGTGATTTCTGTTCTGCGATCCTGCAGGTCAGCCGGGATAGTATTCACCTGCCAGTCCCCGTTCCGGATGGAAGCGGTATCAGGCAGAAAGCCAGGCATTTCTCCCTGGTCTATGTTTTGCTGCCGCAACTCTCTGTCTTTCAGGAGCTTTAGTCTTGTGTTGTTAAACTTTCTGTGTAAGTGGGCAATGAAGCTTAGTGCGTCATCACTTAGTACTTGTTCATAGCCGGGTTTTATCTCACCCTTAATTTCTATTCCGGGAATGCTCATATGTATTTGGTTTTAAATGCCTTATGAAATTTAAAAGCAATTTCATATTTCATTAAATGTAATAATTAAATCTGATAATTACTCAACATAGCTTACCTCCCAACTGTTGAGTTCAGGCAAAAAAAAAGGCCACCTGGCTTCCTTTTTGGCTAAAATCAAGATTTTTGCCCGCCAGCAGGGCATTCATTTTTTTAATTTTTCCGGAGACATCCCATTCTACAGCCACCTCAGGATCGGTTTCTTTGGTGGTGTATCTGGTAATGATCTCTTTCAGCACTGGCATAGCTACTGCCTCATTGCGATAGGGGCTGTTTCCACATGTCCAGTACAACATATCCCAAAAACAATGAGTAATTGACAGTTGACAATGGACAATTTTTTAATGAGGAAGAAGTAGATGGTGGTGGGGAATTGAAGGTTTCTTTGTCTTGTGTCGCGCGCCTATGCACTCCATACAATTAAAATTCCCAAAAAATCATCCCTAAACCATTTAAATAAGCGATCAACCACAGAATAGCCCCACCAAACCCATTGTCCATTGTCAACTGTCAATTATCAATTACAACCGATTTTGCCAAATAGAATTGAGCTGGAAAAACCTGGCAGAATTCAACCCCACCGATCCATCATTCGCATATAATTTCACCTGATTAAAGGCTTGATCGGGGAAGTAAATGGCGGTCATCGCCACTTGGCCATCATCTGTGAAAAGTTCAACAGAGGATACATCAAACAGTAAATGAAGCTTTATACCATACTGTTTTGATAATCTCGGTGCATATTGTTTATCGGCAAACGTGTCTGAGAAATCAACAGCACCCCCTGATGACCGGTCGATGTAGAACCTGTCACCTGCGGGGTCATACCCCACGCGTAATTGCTGGCCCAGTCTATTTGACAGCATTATACCAAAATCCCTTGCCATGCTTAAGTCTGCGAATTCCAACAAAACCTCAGATCTGGAAATATCAAACGGGAGGTGAACGTCCAAATCACCTTTGATGGCCTTTTCTTTAATTTCAAAAGATCGGTTTCTTAATTCTCTGAGTTCCTCCACGGGTTGGGTTATCAACCTAATCCCAATAGGTAATTGTACCAGGCTAAGTGTTCTGGGGATAGTCATGGCACTGCGCCAGGGTTCAGTAGGCACCACCCCGGCATATTTCCAGTTACTCATCCAACCTATAAATATTCTCCTTCCATCGTCTTCGGGAATATCGGACCAGGTGACCCCGGCATAGTTATCCCTTCCATAATCAAGCCAAAGGACTTCATCCGGGGGTAGGCTGTTGACAAATCTTTTACCATCGAAATCTCCAATAAAATACTGCGTGCCTGATCCTCCGTTGGGAGCGCCGTCGCCCAGGCTTACAATCATGACCCATTTGGTTTCGCCGGTATTTTCAACTTCCAGGGGAAACAGGTCGGGGCATTCCCAGACTCCGCCGTGACTTCCATGGTACCTGCCAAATTCACTCACCAACTGCCATTCTTTGAGATTTTCCGAATTATATATTTTTACATGATCCAATACGGCAAAAACCATTACCCATTTCTGAGACGCTTCATGCCAAATCACTTTCGGATCCCTGAAATCTTTAATACCCGGATTGTCGATTACGGGATTACCTTCATACTTGATCCAGGTTCGTCCTTTATCATTGCTGTAAGCGATTGCCTGAGTTTGGAAATTGAGGGCGCCTTTTTCACGCATAACATCATTGTGGTACGTAAAGATGGCCACCAGTGGGGGGTTTTGATCCGTTCCAAACCCCGAGCTGTTTTTCCAATCCACCACCGCACTGCCCGAAAAAATATACCCCAGGCTATCAGGGTATAATGCGATCGGCAACTGTTGCCAGTGTACCAGGTCCGTGCTAACGGCATGTCCCCAGTGCATAGGGCCCCATACAGCACTGTCCGGATAGTGTTGAAAAAATAAATGATATTCTCCTTCATAATAGACCATACCGTTAGGGTCGTTCATCCACATGCTGTCAGGGGAAAAATGAAACTGTGGCCTGTGCTGCTCCCGGTAAAAGGGCGATGTAGCAACGTCATTGAAGTCGGCGGCCTGTGTTTTGGGCTTTGGATTACTACACCCGTAAATCAGGAATACAAGGATCACAATCAGGATTACAAGTTTCATAGGCTCGCACACTAATTTCCCACGATGGCATCTACTGGTCATTCTCCAGGTCTCCATGGTGGTAATTTACATTGAAGGAACAAATAATCAAAACGGATCATTGCAACTTAGGTTCGATTATTTTGGAGTAGCCCCGGTGAAAACCGCTGTGTCTCTTTGTGTCTTTGCGTCTCCGTGGTGAACAAGGGTTAACCACAAAGGCACTAAGACACAAAGAGACACAAAGAAATTGGGCAGTGGTGTTGTGCAACAGCCACATTCGCTTGTACCCACGGTAGTCTTAAGAGGTATAATCGGGGCGCTTGCGCTGTCAGTGGTTGTGTGAAAGGTTTATAGGCAGAAGCCGGGTCGCGGCTTTATCGATCTTTAAGGTTCTCCCATTGTTTCTTTAGTGTTTCATATCTGGCAAAAGCGTCCCGGCCCAACTTTTGGGGCGACCCGGAAATCATTTCATACAGGTATTTCACATGTTCATGCAACATGGGGCGGTCATATCTTTCAGGGCCTTTTTTTAACATGGCAAGACTAGTAGTAAGCCGCTTTTTCCCAGATGCATTTCCGGTTGCTTTGATATTTTGTTCCAGGCTCCTGATTTTCTTTTTAATAGCAAGTAACAACATGGCGGTCTCCAAGGCTAGTTTTTCCTGTTCTTGAAGATCCTTTACCGAGGTACCGCTGGCTTCCAACTCGGGGTTGATCCGGTACTGAAATAATTGCGCTTGTGATTGATTCCGGTAAGTGATTTTCACAGTGTACGCTGCCGGGGCTACCTTAGGGCCTTGAAAGTCTTTTTCTTCGTCTGCCAGGTAGTAGCGTAAATCCCAATGGGTTTTTCTGATACCCCATAAGCCCGGGGGGCAGTCCGAAGTTTTTTCGGTCTTTGAGTGGATGAGGTTTCCATTTCTGAAAAACTCAAAATGAACAGCGGTGTCTTTTTGTTGCGCAGGTAAAGTAAAATATATAAACTGGACATCTCCAAAAACTTCGCGGGGTTTAAAGAGCCTAAGGCCCTGATCTTTAATGTTGAAAGAATGCAATGGAGAAATGTCATCTAAAATCCAAAAGGACCGTCCCAGGGTGGAAATAGCCAGGCCTTTGCGGTGTACCCGTATATCCGTAACCGGGGTAACCGGCAGGTTTCGTTGAAATGGGTTCCAGGTTTTACCATCATTCAATGAAACATATAGTCCAAACTCTGTTCCGGCATAGAGAAGCCCTTCCCTGTCCGGATCTTCACGCACTACGCGTGTGGGTTGGTCTGCGGGAATGCCGTTTGTACCATCGGTTAGTTTTACCCAGGACTTCCCGTAGTCATCGGTGCTATACAAATAAGGCCGGTCATCCCCGAGGTAATCCCGATATACTGCGTAATAGGCCTTGGCGGGATTATGCGGCGACACTTCAATGGTAGAAACCCTGCCACCCGAAGGCATATCGGGTGTCACATTTTCCCAGTTTTTTCCGCCGTCTTCGGTGACAAAAAAAAGACCATCATTAGAACCGGTCCAGATCAAACCCTGTTGTAATGGGGATTCCCTGATGGCATACAACACGGCATAGTATTCTTCGCCTGAAATATCTTCATCGATAGGGCCACCACTTCTCACACGGTACCTGGGGTCGTTGGCTGTCAGGTCGGGGGAAATCTTCTGCCAGTTAATGCCGCCATCAACTGTTTTGTGCAGGTATTGCGAGCCATAATAAACCGTATTGGGATCATGCGGAGACACTTCCATAGGGGTGACACGCTGAAAACGGTAGGTGATATCATCCGGGTGGTTACCGTATAAGCTTTCCGCCCCTATATAGTAATGCTGCTCAATGCCGGTGATGCGGTTATAAACCGAAAAGCGGCCTTTGCAATTGGCGTAAACGGTGTTGGGATCACCGGGTTTGGGGATGACCGGCCCTGTTTCGCACCCTCCCACACTTTCCCAAAGGGGAATTTGATCAAGCCCATGATGATCGTTACTATTCAACACGTTTGAATAGGGCAACCTGGCAGGTACCCTGATCGTGGTATTGTCCTGCTGGCCCGAGTAAAGGTAAAAAGGATACTGATCATCGACATGGCATGAGTAAAGTTCTGCGGTAGGCTGATTGAAAACCGTTGACCAGTTCCGGCCACCATCCCTTGAGACAGCGGCGCCGCCATCGTTGCCTTCAATCATCAACTGCGTATTTTCAGGATTTATCCACAGGTCGTGATGGTCTGCATGGGTGATAGGTTCACGGGTCCAGTTTTTTCCACCGTCATGGGAAGTCCAAAAATCCTTGGTTCCTGCCCAGAGGTGATCCGCGTTTCCGGGATTGGCAGTCAGATTGGTAAAATAAAAGGGGCGATACATGATGCTTTTGTGTACCTCTTCCGGCAGTTCGACCCTGGTCCAGTTTTCCGCATAATCATCAGAACGGTACAGGCCTTCCTCACCGGCTGAGGCCTGAATTTGGGCCCACACCCGTTCGGGTTTGTCGGCACTGACGGCAAAGTCAATTTTACCAGTCAATCCAACCGGCAGCCCTTTTGTTTTCCTTTCCCATCGATCACCACCGTCTGCAGACTTGAATATACCGTCTTCTGCCCCACCGCTGATAATCGTCCAGGGCTTCCGCTCTGCACGCCACATGGCTGCGTAAACAATATCAGGCCGGCCGGGGGCAAACTCCAGGTCTACCGCACCGACCGAATCAGACAAAAACAGTACTTGCTCCCAGCTTTCACCGCCGTCCTTGGTGCGATACACCCCGCGTTCTTTTGATTTTCCGAATGGCTGACCTACAACCGCGGCAAAAACTATGTCAGGATTTTCGGGATGTATCTCCATAGCCCCGATCTGGCCGGCTTGTTTCAGTCCGATAAAAGACCATGTCTTTCCTGCGTTTTCTGATTTGTATACCCCCTTTCCGACAATAACATTGCTTCTGATACCATCGGATCCGGTGCCGACATATATGATCCTGGGATCTTTTTGATAAACCGCAATTGCACCCACGGAAGGCGTGGCAAAATAGCCGTCTGATATATTCGCCCAATGAAATCCGTAATCGGTGGTTTTCCAAAGCCCGCCTCCTGTAGCCCCCATATAGAAAGTTCCCGGGTCATTGACCACACCACAAACAGCGGTTACCCTGCCGCCACGTGAAGGGCCGACGTTTCTGAATTCAAATGGGCCCGCATTTTGCGCATAGGTATCCAAACATAAAAGGAGCAGACCGGCACGTAATACATTTTTCATCTTCTGTTATTGCATTGTTTTTTATCAAAAAGCGCTCCGGAACTCACGATTCTAAAATCCATTATCATTGTACGAATCATCTGTATACGGAGCCCTGGTTATCCTCTGCATTAAGCCATTCCTTCGCCTTTTTCAGAAGCAGGCTTTTGTAGGCTGCAAAATTTTCCCTGGTGACGGGAATATACACATTCACAGGCGCCGGGTTTCCTTCCAGAATCTGACCATTGGGCCTGATGGTGTGGCCAATGTCCCACATAAAGGTAGTCAGGTACTGATTTGAAGCAGGAAATTTAAGCTTTTCAGTCCATTCCCAAGTATTGCTGTATCCTCCGGTGGGCATGCCTATGGTATGGGCTAAACTATTGTCATGGACAATGGACGAAAACTGGTCGAGGTGCGAGCCCCCCCATGGACCGAATAAACAGACCAATTTACCTTTAAAATGCACTTCAGCAGGGTGTATAACGCCATCTGAATACTTTGGTGCGTGAGCGCATTTGAAGGGTACGTCATTGCTGTAATCCTGTCCGGCGGCCAACGCGTTGAGCACATCGGTATGCAACCAATCCATCACCCAGCGACCATCGTCATCATTTTCACGAGCACCGTGATCGTTGATGTTTTTTTCCAGAAATGAACGGGTCATTTTTGCGATAAAATCATCGGTGATATCGCTCAATTTCAGGTTTCCAAAGGTGGTTTTATAGGGCTTTGAAGAAAGCCTCCGCAGCATCACTGCGCCCCTGCTGCCTCCCCTGCTTTCTGTCAGGTCAACAATTACGTCATGCTCCAAAAGGTTGTGCTCCTGTGCATAAGCCATCAGCGCCTCCATATCCTTCCGGATAGACCCTCGAAACCCGTACCACCAAAGTAAAATGGTTTTATTTTCAGGATCTGTCGGCACATAAAGATGGTAACAAACCTTTTCCAGTGCCTTTTTATAACCGGGATATTTATCCCTTTCGGAAGATTGCCATTGTATTTCTTCCTCTTCCAGATAAGGCAGGGAAACGGTATACACCCTGCCTTTTTTCGGCTGGAGTGTGACTTCAAACTTTTCTTTATAAAATCCGGAAGGCAAAAACCTTTCATCTTTTACTGAAAGGTTATATCCTACCCTTATCCAAAGGTTGTTGACAGTCGAATACCTCTGATAAGGTGCTATCGACGCAAAATACGCGTCAAAAGGTATTCCGTTTATCGCTATCAGCTTATCCCCTATGCCGGGCACATTTTTGCCGGCGTACTGACGGATATCCGTGCCCACATCGGAAACAAACATAAAATAATCCCCTTCTTTTTTATAATCCGGATGAAATCTTATCGGGGCTACCCCGCGATTCCGCTCCAGTTTTAACCCGTTTTCAAGGGGCTGGATGCTTAAATGCCGGTTTTTTCTGATGTTACTAAACTTCACCAAGGCAAAATACAAGGCCTCATCACTGGTGGCATCGATGATTTCATCCTTCATTTTCATTAAATTCTTGCTCAGGTCCAGCCCAAACGAAGCGACCTTATAGGGTGACACCGACTCCCTGTCTATGGTTTTTTCATACAGATAGTTAAAAAGGGCTTCGCGGTCGGCCTTCGTGCCATGATTCTGGGCCCATGAAGTGTGACCGAAGGCCAGCACCATGAGGATTAACAGTGATTTAAGCGGGTTTATCATAAACTTTTTCATCTGATTCGGGTTTCCATGCTTTTTCTAATTTTGAAATGACCGTAGTAGCTACCATATCTCCCATGCAGTTTACAGTAGTATTACCCATGTCGATCAATCGATAAATCCCTCCCACAATGGCTACAATTTCCAGTGGGAGATGAAAGGCCTCGGCAAATAACATAGCTACGACCAGACCTCCGCCAGGTATACCACCTGAGCCCTCTGACAGCAGTAAGCCCACCAGCACCACCTGTATCATTTGGGGTAAGGTAAAATCAATTCCTACTGCCTGGGCAGTGAATATTAAAATGCCTGCCAGCATAATCGAAGTGCCATCTTTGTTAAATTGTGCCCCCAATGGCAGGGTAAATGAGAATATCTTTTTTGGAAGCCGGAGATCTTTTTCTGCGATATCCAGTGACACGGCCAGACTGGCCAGGCTGCTGCAGGTAGCCACTGTAGTAGCATAAAGGGCGGAAGTTTTATTTAAAAACCACAAGGGGGAAACGCGCCCTATGAACCAAAGAATCATCATATAAAAAAGCACCATGATTAACTGGGCCAAATAAACACTGCCAATAAAAACCGTTAGTGCACCCACAATTTCGGAACCGTACTCACCAAAAGTGGCCGCCATCAATGCGCCAAGACCTAACGGGGAAGCCCTTAGAATCAATTCTACCAGGTGACGCATTAACTCCGCAATTCTTTCAAATCCGGACTGGAACCATTCCTTCTTTTGTTCCGGTAAATTCAAAACCACTACCCCCAGCAGTACGGCGAATATGACGATCTGGATCAGTTTTCCTTCGGCAAAGGACCTAAAAATATTCGTTGGTATCATGTCCTGAATAATAGTTGCCAGTTCGGGCATAACACCGATGTTATCAGGCACCTCACCTGTTAAGGTAATTCCTTCGCCGGCTTCGGTCATACTCATCACAAAAATGCCCACCGTGATCGCCATGGCTGTGGAAAAAAGGTAATAAACAACAATTTTCAGTCCTACTTTCCCAAATGCTTTTACCGTACCAATCGATCCCATGCCTGCCAGCAGGTTGAAAAAAACCAATGGAATAGCCCCCATCACGAGCAGTTGCAGGAACATCTCGCCGATAGGCTGGACGATAATGGCTTTTTCTTTGAAAATCAAACCCAATACGGCCCCTATTAGCATCCAAATCAATATTCTTGTGGCAAAGGACAGCTTTTTATAGAATTTAAACATATCTTTTGTACCCGTTCACTAAAGACAGGCAAGTTACAGCCCTTGGACAAAAGCATGAATTCGACGAAGCCCCTCATGAATCTCCTCCCAGGATTTCACACAGGTAATGCGGATGTAATCCGTGGCGGTTTGGCCAAAAGAGGAGCCGTGGATAACGGCCACATTTTCTTTCATCAGAAGCCGGTTAGCGAAGGTTTCCGAGGAGATGCCCAAGGCACTGATATATGTCCAGGCATAAAATGATCCCTCCGGCATGTCGCATTTCAGCCCGTCAATATCATTCAAGGCTCCGGTAAAGTATTCGACCTTTTTCTCCCATTCTGTCCAATAGGTCTTGACTTCCTGCAAAGGTTCCTGCCCGAAGGCAACCGCCCCCCCGGCCTGAACAAATGAATTAACACTGGTAATCAGGTGCTGCTGTAGTTTTTCGAGTTCTTTGATGATGGCCTCGTCGGCATAAATAAAACCGATGCGCCACCCTCCCATAGAAAAACTCTTGGTCAGGCTCATCAGCGTAATGGTCCGCGATTTCATGTCAGGCAGGGTAGCCAGGTTGACATGCCGGCGGCCACCCCAGGTCATTCGTTCATAAACTTCATCGGTAATGACATAGAGATTGTACTTAACAGCAAGGCTGGCCAGTTCCCGGAGGTCTTCCGGGCTGTGTACCACTCCCGTTGGATTATGAGGACTGCATAGGATGACGGCTTTGGTTTTAGGGGAAATGTGGTTTTCCAGTTCTTCTTTGTCCCACCGGAATTTGTTTTCCGGTCTGAGTGGTACGGGTACTGCTTTTCCGCCTAAATATTGGATAGTTTGTTTATAACTCACAAAACACGGGTCTTCAACGATGACCTCATCACCCGGATTAATGAGTGCCAGCAGGGAAATGGTCAACCCCTGCTTGGCCCCCATGGTCGCGACAAGCTCTTTTTCAGGATCGGCGGTGATGTTATTTTCCCTTTGCAATTTGGCGGCGCAGGCTTTCCGGTAAACGGTGGTGCCCTTTGCCATGGTCTGGTGTGTATCACCGGAGCGCATTGCTGCTATAGCCGCCTCTATCACGTATCCCGGGGTGGGTTCAAATGCCCTTCCGGCGGAAAAATCAAACACTTTTTGTCCTTCCTCACGCAGTAGCCTTGCTTTATCAGCGATCATTACTGTGGAAGAAGGTTCTGAATTTTGAACCCTCGTAGATATACTCTTGCTTTCGTACATATTCATTAAATCTATTTATAAGTTTTGGTTTTAAAGCATACGTATCAGAAAAAGCAGCGCCTGACACTGCTTTTTCTGGCTTGTAAATTTAAAATTAATTGAATTTTTCGTTTCATTAAGTCTCAAATGATCAATAACCTTCGTTCTGCACCATATTCGTATTGCCATTCAGTTCATCCTGGGGAATAGGCCAGGCATATAAATCGGAGGGATAGCTTACCGTACAATTTTCCGGCAAATTGCAGTCTACCCTGGTAAACCCACGTTGCAGGCGTTTCAAATCAAAAAGGCGGTTTCCTTCAAAAGCCAATTCTTTTCGCCGTTCGGTTATGATGTCTTCTATCAGGGCATCTCCCGAAGTGCTAACCGTCGAGGCGCCGGCGCGTTGTGTAATTTGATTGACCAGATCCCTTGCCAACCCATCGGCGCCATTGAGGCGAACTTCGCACTCTGCCTTCATCAGGACAAATTCCGTCAGGCGCAAGACCGGGTAAGGTGTGTCATCCTTCGCATCTCCAAAGGCCCCTGGATATTTAAATACATGGGGATCGATGTTTTCTACTTTATACCAGTTGTTTCGCACATCACCGGTTTCATATAATCCCAGCAAGTCATTTGAAATAGCGTGGGCAGCATTGCCGTTATTGGCGGTATAAATATCTATGATAGACCGGTTGGTGGTAATCTGGGTATTATCCTCATTGATGTACAACTGAAAAATGCTTTCGGACTCAACAATAACACTCCCGGCCCAATCATCGATGAACGCCAGTTCTCCGAGACCATCCGATTCATATAGGGAAGTCGTATAGTTTTCAATCAACGTGTAGGGACCTTCATTGACGACGGTGTTGGCATCAGCCAAGGCAGCGGCATAATCCGTAACATAAAAATGCATCGTAGCCCGCATTGCCACCGCGCTAAAATAGTTTAGGTAATACATAGCATCCTGCCTGCTAATGGCTTCTGTGCTTTGCAGCACCGGAATAGACGCATTCATTTCTCCGAAAATGAAATCAAACACCTCTCCAACTGTGTTTCTTGCAGGCCGGTTGGCAGCGCCGGTTACTGTAATTACCGGTACACCCGGATGTGATTGATCAGGTGTGAAATTATAATCCTGTGCGTAGAGCCGAACCAGGCAGAAATGTGCCCAGGCCCTCAGGATTCTGCATTCGGCAATCACCTGGTTTTTGACATTTTCAGTGATGTTATTGTCATTATCTATATTTTCCAGTATTACATTGATATTATTAATAACAACATAAGCATCCTGCCATAACCTGGAGGTGTTTACAGCATTGAGGTTCAGTGTATAGGCAAATGGGATCCTATCCGGGTTGGCACCTGCCGACTCCCTGTCGGAAGGAATTTTACCATTGTCGGTAGCTGCATCGCCGATCACAGCAAATTCAGTGCCGTAAAAACCTTTTAGTTTTAGCCGGGTATAAACACCCGTTAATGCAAACAATACCCCTTCCTGGGTTTGAAAAACTACAGAGGAGCCTATGGCCGTTTCCGGTTCCACATCCAGGTAATCATCACAGGCCGGAACGATAAACAATACAATCAGCAGAAAAGTTATGTTTATGATGAATCTTTTTCTCATGGTAATGCTTTTTAGAATGATAAGTTAATCCCAAGTGTCATGGTTCTGGGCAGCGGGTAGGATTCGGAAGTAGGATCAAAGCCCGGGAAATCTGTGGTTAGCCATAAATTTTGCCCGTTCAGGCTTACTGAGACATTGTTCATGCCCAGTTTTTCTACCAACCCTTTAGGCAGTGTGTAACTAAGACTCACATTCTGTAACCTGACAAAGGAGGCATCGTAGAGGTATCTTGTACTGACCAAATCGCCATTGGGATTATTGACCAGGGCCCTGGGTACATCCGTCATATCACCGGGATTTTGCCATCGGTTCAACACATGAACCCATTGATTGGCAGGAAAACTCGCCCCATCGGTACTTAGATCCTGCCCCAGGTCAAAATATTCGTCAGCACCAAAACTATAATACACCATAAAGGACAAGCTGATACCTTTGTATTCAAGCGTGTTGGTAATACCACCGTAGGTGTCTGGTGTACGCTGACCAGCAATGACCCGGTCTTCGTCACCGTTATAGTCAGTGGTTGTTTCATCATTAGCCGTTAAATAAAGTGCGTCTCCGTTGGCCGGATCAACACCCGCGTAGCGCTGCAGAAACCAGTTATCGGACCTGCCTCCTTCCTGCCAAATGCGGGTGCTAAATACTACGTCATCAGGGATGCTGGTGATTTCCTGGTTGTAGAAGGCAAAGTTGGCGTTGACCTGCCACAAAAAATTATCGTTTCTCACCGGAAACACACCCAAAGACACCTCAATGCCTGTATTGAGTAATTCTGCTCCGGAATTGACAGTGACGTCATCAAAACCAGTGGTTTGTGATAAAGGAGCGTTGAACAACAAATCCTGTGATACCCTTCTGAAGTAATCCAACGAACCGGTAATCTTGTTGTTAAACATGGCAAAATCCACCCCTATATCAAACTGAAGGTTCTTTTCCCACCTTAAATCCGGATTTGCCGGAAAAGAAGTTCCGACGCCATTGTTGGCGTTGTTTGGACCCGGGCCGGTCGTGTAGATAACATCTGCCCGGTAAAGATCCCGCCAGCTAAAATCACCAATTCTGTTGTTTCCGGAAGATCCGTAGCTCATCCTTAGTTTCAGGTTATTCAGAAAGGTCAAATCCTTGAAAAACTGTTCCTCAGACAGCAAATAACTGACCCCGACAGCCCCAAAAGTTCCCCACCTGGTGTCAGATCCGAAATTGGAAGCGCCGTCACGACGTAGAGAACCTTCGACAAACAGCTTATCTCTGAAGCTGTAATTGACCCGGCCAAAAAAACCGGCAAGGGATGACCCCTCAAAGCCGGAAGTTATCCCCTGGGCCACCACAACATTTCCAAAACCCACAGTATTGAGGTTACTGAAGGTAAAGTTATCAGCGGAAACATCCAGCGCGTTTAACCTTTGCCGGGTTGTCTCAAAACCTATCTTTACCCCGAATCCATGATTTTGCAGTTCTTTCCGGTAGGAAAGCGTGCCGATAAAATTAAAGGTATTTCCTGTGATCCTGCCCTCTTCGGTTGTTCCGCCGTCGGTTTCTGCTTTGTACAGCTTGCCGATGGTTTCTTTCGTATTGGTCGAAAAAAAGTAATAATTGGCCAACACTTCACCGCGGATTTCCGGCGTAAAATTATATCCTAAATCAAAGTTACTGTTCATATTCCAGGTCTCGGAGGTATTGCTGTTCATAATCGTAGTTGCCACCGGATTGTGTTGTGCATTGCTGGGTATTTCAAAATTAAAACCTGCGCCGTCAAATGGCCCGCCTGCAAGATCGGGTGTCACAAATATGGGCTCAATGGGAGCGGTCTGGAATGCCCCGGAGAGTTGTCCACTCCTGCCTCCTTCGGAAATCAGGTTATTGGACGTCTCGTAAGCCAACTGTATTTTACCACCGAGGTCAAATTTGTCACTGGCTTGATGGTCGAGATTCAAGGTACCTGTAGCCCGTTCAAAGTCTGTGGCTACCACTGTTCCTTCCTGGTATAAATAACCCAACGCTGCAAAAAATGAGGTTTTCTTATTCCCTCCTGTCGCAGAAAAGTCATACTTGTTAAAACTTCCGGTCTGCAGTGCCTCTTCCACCCAGTCGGTATTGAATGGCTGATCGATAGGCATATAAAAGCCGGTGCCCGGATCATCGGGATCTTCACCGGCATTGAGAATGGCTTCCCGGTAATATTCCACATATTCCGCGGTATTCATGACCCTGAAGTCGTTTGGGTTATTGTTTTCGGTGATACCATATTGGGCATTGATGTTGTAAGTTGTTGCCCGGTTTACGCCTTTTTTAGTGGTGATGAGGATCACGCCATTTCCCGCCCTCGAGCCATACAACGCTGCAGAGCTGGCATCTTTTAAAACATTGATACTTTCGATATCACTGGCATTTAATTGAGAAAGATCCCCATTGAACACCGCCCCATCCACTACAATTAAAGGGCCGGTTCCTGCCTGCAGTGAGCCGATACCCCGAATCAGAAAACCGGCGGAACTGCCCGGTTGTCCGTTTCCTTCCAGTACCTGCAAGCCAGGCGCCAGTCCTTGTATGGAATTTGAAATGTTGGCCTGCTGCTGTCTGACAATGTCTTCAGATTTTATAGACTCCAGGGCGCCTGTGATGGTCGCCTTTTCTGCTTCCCCAAAAGCCACTACTACCACCTCGGCCAATGAGGTGATATCTCTGGCCAATGAGACATTAACAATCGATCTGCCGTTTACCTCAATTTCTTCCGGAACATACCCGATAGAAGAAAAAATCAAGGTCATATCGGGCCGGGCCAGCGTCATACTGTAATTACCGTCTGCATCGGTGGTGGTACCGAGTGTCGTGCCTTTGACAATGATATTTACGCCAGGGAGCCCTGATCCGTCATCCTGCGAGGAGACCCTGCCCGAGACCGTAAGATCCTGCGCCTGCATCTGAGGTATCAATAGGGCAAGTAACATGTAGAATCGTAAAACTTTGCTCATAATGTTAGTTTAGAAGTGATTGGAAATTAAAGGTGGCATACATTGCTACCAGGTTTCATTTGCATTTTTGAAAGTTAATTATTCAGGCAGTCCGGTGAAATAAAAATGGTCTAGAAGAATATTCTTTAAGAAATTTTCAGAAAATTTCGTTTTGACTATCATATTTGATACATAAAGACTATATTCCATAATAAAGCTGCAATGAAAGTGAAATGAACAAGTTAACCGGACGGGTGTTGGCTGATCGTATCTCGAAAGTTTTAAACTATTTAAAAAAGCAAAAAATCACACAATACGAGGTAGAGGAACGCATCAACTACACTTCCCTGAGTAAAGCCAAAAATTATGATCGCTATCCCCAGGTGATCATCGAAAAAATGAGCAGACAGGAATTGCTGCAGGTACTTTTGAGTGAATTCGGGTTATCTTATGACGAAGAAGGCGATCTTGTTTTATCCAGTGGTGAAATAAAAAGTGCTTTACCATCGCAGGAGGCCCTGTTTTATATCATGTATTACTACGCTTTTGCACGCGAAACAGTAGGAAAAGCCGTCATCAGAGTCATGAACAAAAAAAAGGTGCTGATCGACTACCGGCTGGAAGAACATTGGGAAGGCACCTACGAGGTGGTAGAAAACTACACCTTCATCAACGCTGTTAAAGTAGGAGATTCTACCCCTGTCAAAAAGCTCATCTGCCTGTTTTCAGGCACCAAAAAATACGGAAGGCCTATACTACTAGGCACCTATAGTACAGTCAAAAGAGATGGTTTCCCTGCGGCCGGGCGTATTTTGCTGGAAAAGGTTGAACAAGAGCACGAAATACGGGAAAAGCTAAACAGTGAGACAGATCCCAGGGTGGTATCGTATCTGACCAACAAAGTTTTTGTATCAAAAACCTATACCCCTAACTCACTCGACGAACTGTCACCCGACCACCGGATTATTCAAAACTACGCCGGTGATTATGTATTATTCTACCCCAACAGAAATCATGAGTTGACCCGGGCCGAATTGACAATTGGAATAAATTCCAAATCAAATATGGAAATCGGCGGCCTGAATTATGTGGGACGCACAAAACTTCTGGACCCACATACCCTGCAGATTAAATTGCACGAAGGTCATTCCTTCAACGACATCTCACAAAGTAGTTTAACCATTTTTTTCAACACAAGAAAAAATACCACCCCTCCCTTCTACAACTGCGCCGGCATCAGCAACGAACTGGAAGGATACCCGGCCTCATTTGCCTGCTTCATGATCCGGTCACCGGATTTAAATGAATTAGCGCAGGAGCAGGTGGAGGCTTTTTTGGAGGATAAGCGAAATCTGATATTCATCGCCAATTAGGAGTGTGGGTGTGGAGTTTGGGTGGGGCGTGTGAGTTTGAGTGGGGGGGAGATTTAACAATTCGATAAAATCATGAGGTTTGGTATTGTTTATCAAATCATATAATTTCAATGCCTGCAAAACGAAAATAATCAATTTGGCAATTAGACACATCCATAGGCAAGCGGAGACTGCGGGAGAAAGTCCGTTGCAGAGGCACCTTAACAAGGGTGATTCACCGCCAAAAACGGATATTCTCTTGTGGGAGGAGTTTCAGTCCGGCAGTGAAAAGGCGTATGCGGATATTTACAAAACCCACGCAGCGGCGCTCTACAACTATGGCTTGAAGCTTGTCAGCGATCCGTCGTTGGTCAAAGATTGTATCCAGGATCTTTTCATTGAAATTTGGGATGCCAGGCAAAACCTGGGAGTGGTCAGGTCTATCAGATCCTACCTCTATAAGTCCATTCGCCGGAAGATACTGGCCGAAAAAGCCAAAGTGAAGCCCCTGGTTCCTTCATCTGACAATTACCAGCCTTTTGAGATAGCCTATTCCACTGAGCGCATCCTTCACGACCATCAGATCAAAGAAGCACAACTGGACGAACTCCGAAAAGCCTTGAACAAACTCACCACCAGTCAGCGAGAGATCATTTTTCTGAAGTACTACGACCGTTTAAGTTATGAAGAAGTAGCCGATATCATGGGTATTTCCAGAAAAGCCGCCTACAAAAAAATCGGTCGTGCGTTGCACACCTTACGTCAGCATACTGATAAGGTTTATCTTTTACTTTATTTTGTCGGTTTGGGATTACTGTAGGTAGCCGGGCTGTTTGAGGTGGGTGGTGGTTGCGTGGCAACCCACAACAAAAAACCCGCGCTCAAAGCACTGGCAGCGCCTCTCCAAAAAAAGTCAAAAAAATTGCGGGGTAAAATTCCGGTTTTTCTCTCTTAATAGGTGATCCAGGTTTTTGAGCCTGCAGTAAATACATGAAGTACACAAAATACAACAAAGAGGATTTTCTCAAAGATGAATATTTCCAGAAATGGCTATTGGATCCCGATCCGATGGTGACCAGGTTTTGGGAAAGCTGGCTGGAAAAGCATCCGGAAAAAAGGGAGGTGATAGAGCAGGCGAGCAAAATAATGCGGTCTATTGATTTCAGGAGGGATGAGCTGCCGGAAAAAGACTTTGATGAGATGTGGATGAATATCATTGAGAAAAGAAGCAAGCGCCAGGGTCAGTTAAAGACCGTGGAGCCCCGCCTACAGCAGAAAAGGGCGTTTTTACAAACTGTGGCGGCTGCTTTTATCGGATTGCTGATGTTGAGCGGGGCCTGGTACTACCTTACTGATCAGCACCTGAAAGTGAAGTATATGAATCATTTCGGGGAAACCCAATCCATTTTGCTGCCTGACAATTCCACCGTTCAACTCAACGCCAATTCTACGCTGTATTACAAAGATAATTGGGAAGATAAAGGCCGCCGTGAAGTATGGCTGGAGGGTGAAGCCTTTTTCTCTGTGCGTAAGCAAACCGCATCTGGTGATGCCGCGGTACCCCGACAGGTGAAATTTGTCGTCCATTCAGGGGACTTGAATATAGAAGTGCTGGGCACTAAGTTCAATGTAAAAAGACGCCGGGGCACCACACAGGTTATCCTGAAATCGGGCAAAGTGGGCCTGACCAGCCGGGTGAACAACCATCGTATTGAAATGACGCCCGGAGAAAGAGTAGATTACGTCGAAACCGAACAGCAATATATCAAAGAGGTAGTCAACCCCGATCCTTTGACCGCCTGGCGCAACAACAGGTTGATATTCGATGATACCCCATTGACTGAGATCGCTGCCCTTTTGGAAGATAACTATGGCATGAAAGTAAAGATCCTGGACGATGAGCTGAGGAACAGACGGTTTACCGGTACCTCACCGGTAGACAATATCGACATACTCCTCACCAAACTTTCAAAAATATTTTATCTGAAAGTAAGCAAAGACGGAAAAACAGTAATGATCGAAAAAGACTAAAGAAACCTGCCCGCAATATAGCTTGAGACCCTAATGCGGGCAGTAAACAATCCCATCCGAACAACTATAAGGATGGGAATAAATCAATGTTCAAATGCAAAAGTAAAATTATGAAACACATTTTACAAAAGAGGAAACACCTTCATCACAAATTATCCCTGTGGAGGAGGCTCAGCCAAACACCGGTCAGAGGCCTGACGTTGTTCCTCTTCCTGTTCGGGTTGACCGCCGGAGGAAAGCCTTCCGCAGAAAAACCATCCGTTACTAAATCCATAGAAAAGTATTCCGCAACCTTGTCATACAATGACAATGAACAAATGGGTACGGAAGATCGGTCACTCATTGAAGTATTGTCCGAGCTCTCTGAGAAGCACCGGGTTTATTTCGACTTTGAAAAAAAGGTGCTGGAAGGAAAAACCGTTACAAGGGAATATGAAGGGAATGACGAAAAAGCGTTGGAACGCTTCCTGAAAGACATCCTGACCCCGCATAACTTAACCTTCGAGAAGCTGGATGGAAACTACCTGATTTACCCGAAAAGAAAAAAGAAGCAAGCGCCCGAAAAAAATGCCAAAACAAATGCCTCCTCAACCGGAAACACCCTGAGGCGCGAGGAAGATTTTCCTGACAAAATATCCCCCATCCGAAACAAGCAAGAGCGCACAATCACCGGTAAGGTGACCGATGAAAACGGCGACCCGCTACAAGGCGCCACTATCCGGGTGAAAGACCAACGTGGCATCGGAACAGTCACTGACATCAAGGGCAATTACGTCATCACCCTTCCTGATAATGTGACCACACTGATTTTCTCTTTTGTTGGGTTTCTCTCCCAGGAGATTGAGGTAACTACGCGCTCTACCGTCGATGTCATACTCCTGGCTGACCTGACCGCATTAAAAGAAGTAGCAGTCGTTTCTACGGGATACTATGAGGTGGAGCAAAAACTAAATCCTGGCAATATTGCCAGAGTGGATGCTAAAATTATTGAAAAGCAACCGGTGGTTAACCCGCTTCAAACCATTCAGGGTCGCGTGGCGGGCGTGCAAATTCAGCCGGCTTCCGGGATACCGGGTGGGGAGTTAAATATCAATATCCGGGGGGTGAACAGTCTCAATAACGGTCAGGAGCTCGACGACGGTACGGAACTCCCTAATTCGAATCGTCCATTTTTTATTATCGATGGAGTTCCATTTATTAATGAAACCGTAAATGGGACGGACAATAATGGACTCCCTATTTCACGTGCCCTGGGTAACGGCAACCCTTTGGCGTTTATCCAGCCTTCGGACATCGAAAGTATCGAGGTTTTGAAAGATGCGGATGCCACAGCGATTTATGGGTCCAGGGGGGCAAATGGTGTTATCATCATCACCACCAAAAAAGGAGCTGCCGGAAAAACAAGGGTGAATATCAATTATTCACAGGGCTGGGGGGAAGTTCCGAGGAAACTGGCGCTTTTAGGTACAGAAGATTACCTTTTAATCAGGGAGGAGGGGCTTCGCAATGATGGGCGTACTCCCTCTGAACTTCGGGACCCTGACCTGCTTTTATGGGACAGAGACCGGAATACAGATTGGCAGGAGGAGTTATTAAGCGATGTAGCAGACCAAACCAATGCGTCCTTTTCTGTTTCCGGGGGTAAGGGACAAACCCAGTTCAGTTTTAGTGGGGCTTATTTCAGCCAGGGCAATGTGTACAATTATGATGATTCGAAGTTCGAGCGTTTTTCAGGGACGATCACTTTAAATCACAGATCATTAGACCGGAAATTAGGGATCGATCTATCAGTAAATTATGCTAACAGTATCAATAACCAGGGAGGTATTACACCAGCTTCTTTGGTGTTGAGGCTCGCACCCAATGCCCCTGCATTGTTTGACGATTCCGGCAACTTAAATTGGGGAAATGGCACCTGGAATAATCCTCTTGGCATCTTAGAGCGAAGATATGAGAATAACACGAAAAACCTTGTTGTCAATTCCAAATTATCTTACGGGATATTAGATAATCTTGTATTCAGTACGTCCATTGGACTTACAAACACGATCACCGATGAGGTTAACCTTATCCCTATCGCAACATTTAATCCCGAACAAAATAGGATCGGGTCTGCAACGATTGGGAACGGAAACGCCGAAACGTTTATCATCGAACCCCAGTTGAGCTATGACCAGGAAATTGGCCAGGGCAGGATAAGTGTTTTGCTGGGGGCTACCTTGCAGGGGTCTGATGCTAACCGGGAGGCCGTTCTTGCCAGTGGGTACCAAAATGATGCTTTATTAGGAGATTTGTCTGCTGCCGGCTCTATCAGGTCACAGGGCACCTCCGATAATCAATATCGCTATTCTGCCATTTTCACGCGTTTAAATTATACCTGGGCGGGGAAATATATCCTTAATTTAACAGGAAGAAGGGATGGGTCGAGCCGGTTTGGGCCAGGGCAACAATTTGGCAATTTTGGAGCAATTGGTGCTGCCTGGCTTTTTTCAGAAGAAAAGGTTATCGCAAACCTTTTGCCATTATTGAGTTTCGGTAAGTTGAGGGCTTCTTATGGGGTAGTGGGCAATGATCAAATCGGGGATTACCAGTACCTGAGCTCTTACAGCCCCGTTGACCCCTATAATGAAAATCAATCGATTACCCCTACCAGAGCTGCCAATCCTGAATATTCCTGGGAGACAACAAGGAAGCTGGAGTTTGGCCTGGAGCTTGGTTTTTTCGATGACAGGATGCGACTCAATAGCAGTTGGTACCGCAACCGTACCTTTGACCAGCTAATCGGAAGACCGCTATCGGCTACAACAGGGTATAACTCACAGCAATTCAACCTGCCTGCTACTGTTGAGAACAGGGGTTGGGAGTTTGAGCTAACCACGGTCAATGTAGTATCAGGGGAATTTAGGTGGCGTTCTGATTTTAACCTGTCTTTTCCTGAAAATGAGCTCCTTGAATTTGAAAATATCGAAGCGTTCCCTGAGTTTGACGCGTTCTATGAAGTGGGCCGGCCCATTTTAGGGAGAAAGGAATTCCAATCCTTGGGGGTGAATCCCGAGACGGGGACCTATGATTTTGTGGATTTTAACAGGGACGGTGTGATTGATGTTTCAGACCGGCAATTTTTTGTGGCAAACGTCCAGGAGTTCTATGGAGGACTTGAGAATAGTTTTTCTTACAAAGGGTTGCAACTGGACTTTCATTTATTCTTTGTAAAACAGGAGGCCATTGATTTCACGGTGAGTAATTTTAGTTCTTCAGCAAGAGGTGGTGGTTTTGTGCCCACCACCAGGGTCTTAGAACGTTGGCAAAACCCGGGAGATGTCACCGACCTACCAAGGACCAGTGAAAGACTAGGTACTTCCAATAGAAGAAACATCCCGAATGCCCGGGTAGATGCTTCCTTTATCAGGCTTCAAAATGTTTCTTTATCGTGGCAGCTTCCCCCAGCATGGACCGCCGCAGCCAGGATTGAAAACGCCCGAATTTACCTGCAGGGGCAGAACCTGCTGACGATCACGGATTATGACGGATGGGACCCCGAGACCCAAAACATGAATCTTCCTCAACTAAGAATGATCACCACTGGTATTCAGCTCACTTTTTAAAAACTTTTAACATGAAAACACAAAAAAATCATCTATACCCTCTTTCAGGCAAGCACCTCAGCCAGGTGTGTAAAACATGTATTGTGAAAGGGAGTATCTGTGCTTTCGGTGCGGCACTCTTGTTCTTTACAACGTTTTCCTGTGAAGATTTTGTTGAGATCGATCCGCCCACCACAGAAATAACAACAGAGGCCCTGTTTGAAGACCGCACAGCAATTGTTGCCGCCCTGAATGGATTGTACAGTGAAATATTGGCAACCCCCAACAACATGTTCAACGCCGGGCTGGAGATTTTCACAGGTACTGCCAGCGGTGAATTCATCAATTATTCTTCAGACAGGAGTAATACAGAATTTGCCCTCAACGACCTTCAACCTGACAACATAATTGTTAACAACAATTTCTGGACTTTTGCTTATCAGATCATTAACCAGGCAAACCTTTTAATCGAAGGTATATCAGGCGCTTCCTTCATTGATCCGCGTATTGACCAGGCGCTTGGGGAAGCCCTTTTTATGCGGGCTTTTACGCATTTTTACCTGGTAAACCTTTTTGGTGAAGTGCCTTATGTTTCCACCACGGGTATTGCCACCAACAATTCTATCGGAAAAACCAGCGTGGCCTTGATTTATGAAAATATCACGGCTGATTTAACAAGGGCACAATTTTTAATGATGGCGGATTATTCTTTTGTGAGTAACGAAGAAAGGGTACGCCCAAACCGGGGAGCAGCCACCGCTTTACTTGCCAGGGTTTACCTGTACCTGGAAGATTGGGCTAATGCGGAAGTACAAGCTACCCAGGTGATTGATAATGACTTGTATGCCCTTGATACAGTGCTTAATGATGTTTTTAAACCCGCAAGCCCCGAAGCCATATGGCAGTTAATACCTAATACCCCAGGTATCAATACCAATCATGGTTTTCGTTTTCTTTTAGATTTTATTTTACCCGGTGACGGGTTAGTGACTACCTCGATGTCAAATGATCTTGTAAACACTTTTGATCCTTCGGATAACCGTTTATCCAGTTGGGTCGGAACTCGGGATTCGGGTGAAGAAACATTTTATTACCCGTTTAAATATAAAGAGTTTTTTCGTACAGGAGACCTTCCGGATGAGTATACGGTGGTTTTCAGGCTTGCTGAGCAATACCTGATCAGGTCGGAGGCGCGGACCAGGCAAAACAACATATCGGGCGCCCGGGAAGATTTGAATATCATCAGAAACAGAGCAGGCCTGGGTGACACGCCTGCCAGCGACCAGCCATCGCTACTGGATGCTATCATGCAGGAGCGTAAGGTAGAGCTTTTTGCAGAATGGGGCCACCGTTGGCTGGACCTGAAACGGAACGGCCGGATAGACCGGGAATTATCCAACCTGCCAGAGAAAGGTGGAAGAAGTGATAAAACTACACCAGCAGAAGTACCGGGTAAAAGTGACCAGCGGTGAGGCTGCGGCACAAAAAGTCATGAAGGTGTGCATTGAAAATGGCTGGGGCTTAAAAGAAGCTTACCTCGAAAGGTACAGCCTGGAAGAAGTGTTTGCACAATTATCACAAAAAGAAGGAGTGGCAGGATGACACACAGGATCGCAAAACAGGAGTTCACCAGGTTATTTTTATCCCCACTGGCCTGGCTGGTGATCGTAATTTTTATTGTTCAGATTGCCTACAATTATCTTTACCAGTTGGATTACGTGCAGGCTAACCTTATGAGAGGACGGGACCTCAATGACGTAACAGACAGGCTTTTTAATGTTTTAAGGGCAAGGGGTGTCTTTAAAGCGATTACCACCAACCTGTATATCTACGTGCCTTTGGTCACGATGGGCATTTTTAGCAGGGAGTATAGCTCGGGCTCCTTCAAGCTGCTCATGAGCGCCCCGGTAAAGGACTGGCAAACCGTGCTGGGTAAGTTTCTGGCCTTACTACTGTTCGGGTTGCTGCTGGTAGCCGTGCTGGGTGCATTTATTGTGCTGGGCAGTGCTTTGATTACCCACTTCGATGTGTCCTACACCCTGGCGGGGGCCATTGGATTTTATTTGCTTTTTATGGCTTATGCCTCCATTGGCCTATTTATTTCATCACTGGTTTCCAATGAAGTGGTCGCAGGCATCGCCACCTTTGCTGTCATTGCCCTGCTGGGCAATGCGGGAAAGATCGGCCAGGACATTGCCTACTTAAATGATGTGCTTTACTGGATATCGATATCGGGCAGGGCAGAACAGATGATGGCAGGGCTGATCAGCACCAAAAGCATGGCTTATTTTCTGATTGTTTCCATTTTTTTTATTGTGCTGACCATATTAAGGTTACAGGATCAACGATTAAAATACGGTTTCACAAACAGGCTCCTTTTGTATTTCACACTGGCAGGTTTTGTAGTGCTTGCTGCTTTTATTAGCTCTAAACCAGGGTTCATCGCCTATTGGGACCTTACCCGGACTAAAGAAAATACGATCACTGAGGCGAGTCAGCGTTTGGTCTCAAAATTCAGGGATAAGCCCCTGGTGCTAAAAACTTACATCAACCTGTTAAGCGACATGACGCCAAAAAGTGGGTTGCCAAAATTCCACAACAATGACTTTAGAAGGTTCGAGGAGTATGTGAGGTTTTTGCCCAACCTGAAGATAGCGTACATCTATTTTTATGATACTATCCCGGGTAACCCAGACATTTATGAAAGGTTTCCCGCGCTGGAAGAAAAAGAGATTGCAAGAAAGCTGGCAGGTCTTTACAACATTGATTTTAACAAAGTGCTCCCTCCTGCTGAGATAAGGGCGCAGGTGGATTTATCAAACCAGGGCAATGAATACATCCGCCAGTTTATCAGCGGCCAGGATACTTCCTCTTTTGTTAGAATGTTCCGTGATATAACCCATTACCCACGTGAAGAGGAGATTTCATCGGCTTTGAATACTATGGCGGCAGGGCAGCCGGTCATAGGATTTCTGGCAGCCAATGGAGAAAGGACCTTTCATGGAAAAAAAGGCAGGGATTATTACCAGATGCTGTATGGTAAAGAAGATGACAGGTTCTCCTTATTAAATGACGGATTTGCCTTCAGGGAAATCAACCTATTAAGTCGTAAATCTTTGAAAGAGGTAGACATCTTAGTCATTGCTGATCCGGTTACACCCTATAGTAATGCACAAATAAAGACCATACAAGAATACATCGATGAGGGTAGAAACCTGTTGGTATTGGGGGATGTAAACAGTTGTAAATTTCTGAACCCCTTACTGGCACCATTGGGTTTATCTTTCCTTCCCGGCAAACTGGCGGGTCAGGCTTCAAGGTTTAATACAGACCTTGTAAACGCGTATCCCACTGAGGCCATGTCAGTATTCACCGGTGATCCGGAATTCCAGGCCACTTGGATCAGTGAGTTTACTGTGCCGGTGCTGCTATCAGGTGCTGTAGCCATTAAAAAGGATACTACCATCCCAGCAAGTTTCAAGGCGTTTGCGTTCCTTAAGGCAGAGATAGAGGGAGAAGGAAAGCCTGTTGGTATGGGACTTACCCGCGCTGTGGGTGAAAGGCAGCAACGTATTGCGATCATAGGTGATGCAGATATTATTGGTAACAAGGTAGATTCCAGGAGGGAGATCAAGTCGAATAGCTATCTGTTCTTACCCCCTCTCTTTAAATGGTTTACCTATGATGAGTTTCCGGTCACCTCCAATACACAAGTCCCTCCCAACAATAGCATTCGGATCAATGGCAGGCAAATTGCCGGCTTATGGCCCATTTTCCTGTTGCTAATTCCATCTTCCATTGGTTTTGGAGCATTCCTATTACTCAAAATTAGACATCGAAAATAAATGAGACTCATTACAAACATCGCCAAACACGAAATCCGCCGGTTGTTTTGTTCGCCCATCATATGGCTCGTACTGATCGCCTTTGTGCTTCAGATACTGTACGGCTTTTTTGACAGGCTTGAATATATAAGTATTTCGGTCGCTAAAGGCTGGCGCATTCATCATACGTCTGATGCAATTTTTGGATCGAACTTCCCCGCCAAGATCGGGTATATCCTGGTTCATAACATCTATATTTATATCCCTCTGATTACCATGGGGCTTTTCAGCAAAGAGTACAACACGGGTTCTTTCAGGCTCCTTATTTCATCTCCGGCATATTTCTGGCAACTGGTAATGGGTAAATACCTGGCGTTGATTGTGTACAGCCTGCTTTTATGCCTGGTGCTGGCAGCATTACTCATTTATTGTCTTATCATCATCGATGGTTTTTACCCGCATTTTGTAATTTCAGCAATTTTTGGCTATTTCCTGTTGCTTACCACCTATTCGGCAATAGGCCTGTTCATTTCCAGCCTCACTTCAAAACAGGTGATTGCTGCCATTACAACATTTGCGGTGATCGGCTTATTCAGCGCCATTGGAGCAATCGGCCAGGACATCCCTTTCCTCAACAGTATTTTATACTGGGTGTCGATCTCCGGTCGGGTATCAGGGATTATGGCTGGGCTGATCGGCTCAAAGGACATCATGTATTTTCTTTTGATTACTTGTTGTTTTGTGGCTGCCACCATTTTCAAATTAAGCTTAAAAGCACGCACACAAACATGGTCTCAAACTTTGGTACGTTTCACAGCTTTTGCCGTAGTGATAATCGCTGTGGCAATGTTAAGTAACAACCCCTATTATAGATATTACTGGGATGTGACTGAGCGAAAAAGAGCAACTATCTCTGCACAATCTCAGGCAGTCACAGCTCAACTGCGGGACTCCTCCCTGGTGATGAATTCTTACGTTAACATCTTCAGTGAGATTACCAGAGTTACCCGCCTGTCTGGTGCTGTTAATAATGACATAAGGTATTTTGAAGATTTTGTAAGGTTTTTACCCCAACTGCAATTCAACCACGTGTTTTTTTATGACACCATTCCTTCCAACCCAAAAATCTACCAACAGAACCGGGGATTGGATGAGCGGCAATTAGCAGCCAATGTAGCCAGCTCCTACCGGTTGCGTTTGGATCGTATTGCTGCTCCTGCAGAAATAAGAACATTAGTAGATCTTTCAGCAGAAGGAAATGAGTTCACCCGGGTGATTTCCACTAATAGCCAAAGTTCCTTCCTTCGAATGTTCCTTGATTCAAAAAAATATCCTGGTCAGAAACACATAGCTTCTTCGCTGAAGTCCCTGATCATGAAGCCTCCTTTGGTAGGTTATGTCAAGGGCCACGGTGAGCGCTCATGCCTGGAAAGAAAAGATGGTGATTACACTTTGATGACCGACCGTTCCATTCGTAGTTCGCTGATTAATCATGCTTTCCAATTTAAGGAGGTTGATCTGGGTTCAATCAGTCAGTTACAAGAGGCCGATATACTGGTCATCGCTGATCCTAAGGTGGAATATACGGCCGACGAGCTAAAGGTTTTAGCCCAATACATTCGCTCAGGCAAAAACTTGCTGATACTTCTTGAAGCTGAAAGAAGCGATAAAACAACCTCACTGCTCGCCATGCTCGGCTTAACTTCCGGAGGTAACCTGACATCGGTCAACACAGTCTATGAACCATCCATTGTTTTCACAGACATCACCGATGCCGTTGCAGGCTTTTCTGAAGATGGATATTTTACTAGTTCCTTAAGCATCGAGAAACGCTACCCCGTTGTCCTTCCCGGAGCTACGGCACTTACTGTGAAAGACTCCGCGCTGTTTGAATTTGATCGTTTCCCGATACTTACGACAAGGAAGCACACCGTGCTTACCACCGACTCAGCCAGCGTAATGGCTGACAGCATATTTACTGCGGGCTATGGCCTCACACGAATGGTGAATGGCAAAGAGCAGAGAATGGCTGTGATTGGTGACGCTGACTTTTTAAGCGAGATCTTTCTTTCCTCACGGATTCAAAAAGGGAATGTCTTCCTGTTTGCCCAGCCACTTTTCAGTTGGCTTAATTATGACCGGTTCCCGGCAGTGATAACGTATCCCAGCCACAGACCAAAAACGTTGCACCTGTCAACAGATCAGGTCCGCTCTACCCGGTTACGTACTATGATCGCCCTGCCGCTGTTAATTCTAATGAGTGGCGCCTTTGTATTAATCAGGAGAAAAAGGAAGTAGATGAAGGCACAAGCGCAACGTGGCTGTTGCACAACGTCTTCGACAAACTTCTTTGTGTCTCTTTGTGCCTTGGTGCCTTGGTGGTTAACCATTCTTCACCACAAAGGCACAAAGAGACACAGAGGCTTTCACCCCAAAAAACAGGCACCTACTTAAGTTACACAACATCCACGTCCCACTTCCCCACCAAATTGCCCCCCAAAATTCAAACCCTACCCCCTACCAAACCCTACTCCCGCACCCCAAAACCATTGTCAACTGTCAATTGTAAATTGTCAATTCCTAATACCCCACATTCTGCTCCAACACCCCACCAGACCTATCGATCTCCGACTGCGGAAACGGAAAAACCTCAAACTTATCATCCCACGCCGCACCAAATACCTGCGATCCGATTCCCCACCGAACAATATCAAACCACCGGTGTGGCTCAAAAGCCATTTCCAGACGCTTTTCCCGACGCAGATCGTCCTCGGCGGCAACACCGGTAAGTGGGTCCAGCCCGGCCCGGATCCGGATATCGTTGATCTGATTGGTAGCATCACCGGCAGCGCCGGTTTCCAGCAGGGACTCGGCGTAAAGCAGTTTTAGCTCTGCAAACCGGAACCAACGTTCGTTATTAAAATCTGCCTGTTCATTCGGCGCATGATTGGCCGGGTCAATATTGCGCTCCCCACGGTATTTTTTGAGGGTAAAACCTGTTGTCGACCAAACAGGATCGTAGGGTAAAGAAGTGAAGGTGGTATAATACATATCCCCTTCCTGGTAAATGTTAATACTAAAACGCTCATCTCCGGGCTCATAAGCGTCAACCAAATCCTGTGTAGGCACCCACCACCCAAGCTTGTTGCCAGGCGCTCCGTTGTCTGAACTTGCGTCCCAATAATAACCACGACCTATACCCTGGGTGGCTTTGAAGTTTTCAGAATGTGTATCATCAAAAACCCACAGGTTGTCATCAGAGAACGGGCCACCATATTGAATCTCAAAAATCGATTCGGCATTATTCTCATTGTCGAACGCAAATACATCCTCGTAATTAGGCTCCAACGAATAAGGCCCGAGATCCACGACTTCCCGAAAGGCCGTAACCGCGGCTGTCCAGTCTTCTTGCCAGACATATACCTTACCCATAAATGATTTGGCTGCCCAGTTTGTGGCGCGGCCTGTGTTACTCTCATCCCAGCTTTCGGGCAAATTGACAGCAGCCACTCCAAAGTCATCAAGGATTTGTGTAAATAATGCTTCCCGGGTGGCATTGGGCAAGGCCAGGTCGTTGAGGTCGGTGCTCACCGTGGTGGCCAATGGGGGCGTACCAAACAATTTCATAGCCTGAAAATGAAAAAACGCCCTTAAAAATTTGGATTCTCCTTCTAAGACACGCTTCTCTTCCGCCGTAAGTTGATTCTCGCCATCCAGGTTTTCAATCACCAGATTGGCCCTCAGAATACCTTCATAAATTTGTGTATAGATGGCGGCAAAAGGCACTTCACCGGCCCTGATAAACAGGTTATCGATATCCCTGGAGATTTGGTCCGATACATTCTGATCCGCAGCCACATCGTCGGTAATGGTCATGGTAATTTTCCAGAATTCACCCCGTTCGGACAGGGTCTCTGTACTGGTTCCCCAAAAATCCTGTATCGATGAGTATGCCGCAAAAATGGCGCCGTCAAAGTCATCTTTTGTTTGATAAAATGTCGATGTTGTAACACGGTCTAACGGCAGCAAATCAAGGTCATTGCAAGAATTATGTATAAGGAAGATCATCAAAAGGCTTGCTATCTTTTTCATCATCCTGACTATTTTATTTTTAGTAGAAGTCATAATCGTATCGTTTGTGGCCGTTAAAAATTAACCTGCCAGCCGAATTGAAATATTCTGGGCTGGGGGGAGGCACCTCCGTCCTGGCCTGTGGCCAATGGAAATTCCCCCTTCTGGAAACTTTGTGCACGTGTTACCTCAGGGTCAAATCCGCTGTAATCGGTAATTGTCAACAGGTTTTGTGCGCCAAAAAAGATCCTGACGTTGGAAACAAAGTTATTGGTTACCCTTTCAAGCACCTCCGGGGGTACCGTGTATCCAAACTGCAGGTTTCTTAACCTCATAAAGCCGGCATCTTCTACCCACCGGTCTGAAAAACGTCGGTTGCCATTGGGATCAGCTTCAGTTGCCCTTGGCATGCTGTTACTGGTGCCTGGACCAGTCCATCGTCCCAGGACGCTGGTGGAAGAATTGGTATTACCACTTAAAGCTTCCAGTTGCTCACGGCCCTGATTATATATCTGACGGTCTCCGATTCCCTGCAGTTGAATGGCCAGGTCAAAACCTTTATAAGCGCCCTGAAGGTTGAATCCATAGAAAAATCCGGGAATGGGACTTCCCAAAATCGTACGGTCATCGGCATTTACTTCGCCATCGCCATTTACATCGACAAACCGGATATCACCGGGCGCTGCACCTGCCGAAAATGCATCGGGAAGGGCTGCGTTGGCTTCCTCCTGGGTTTGATAAATTCCATCAGTTTTAAACCCGTAAAAGTGCCCCAGGGATTCCCCTTCTACAGTTCTGTGTGTCTGCTCACCCCCGATACCCGTAATGATACCGGCCACACCTCCCAGATCTTCCACTTCATTGTTAACAGTGGTGATGTTGCCTCCGATGCTGTAGGTAAAATCCCCAATGCTATTTCTGTAACTGACGGCCAATTCTATACCATTATTCCTGATCTCGCCGAGGTTGGCATCCGCTGGCAGGAAATATCCCGATACAAAAGGCAAAGGCAGGCCAATTAATACATCCCTCGATACTTTATTGTAATAATCAAAGGTAAGCTCTACCCGCCCTTCCAACAAGCTGGCATCAATTCCGACGTTTGACTGTGTACTGGTTTCCCATATCAAATCTTCATTGGCAAAATTGACTGGCGCCGGACCCCTGACCACATTCTGGGCATCACCCAACACATAAAAGATATTGGTCTGCAACGCGCTGAGAAAGGCAAAATTGACTCCTGTAAACTGGTTGCCCGACTCCCCCCAACTGGCCCGGATTTTTAAATCATCTATGACATTGGTTTGTGGAAAAAAACTTTCCTCACTCAATCTCCAGCCTGCCGAAGCAGACAGAAATATGTCGTCACGGTTGTCTTTTGCAAAACGCGAGGTGGCGTCTCTTCTTACGTTGACCGTAGCCAGGTATTTGCTATCATGGGAGAAGTTAATCCTTCCCAAAAGACCTCTCAGTGCCCATTGATCAGCTTCATTGCCGGCAGCGACTGCGTTTCCGGATGAAGCAAATCTCAGGTTATCCGGATCAAACAGGTCCCTGCCCTGTATCCTTACTTTGTCAAATCTAAAATTGGTTTCCTCATATCCCAGCAAAACAGTCAAATCATTTCGGCCGAAACTTTTATTATAAGTAAGTGTATTGGCCCAGTTGGTGGTACGCTCAATAGGTCTCGACTGTACCAAAAGAGACTGCTGAAAAGTGGTGCCGTAGTTGGCATTATTCTGGAAAAAGCTGGCATCTCCGACATTATAATCTATACCTCCGGACATGTTAAAAGTCAATCCTTCTATAATCTCAAATTCACCATAAACATTGCCGAGAATTTTGGTGGCATTAATAATAGTTTCGTTGACCCTTGTATCGGTTCTGAAAACTGTGTTCAGGGCTCTTCCGGCTACCCCACGGTTTTCAGGTGTTTCCAGGTTGTAGCCAAATTCTGTGGTGGGGTCAAATATCTCAAACCACGGCACATTATTGAGTGCACCATTAAATGCCGCCTGACAGCAGTCGCCGACACCTTCTGATTGCACAAGCCTTTCCGTAAAACTGATGAGGATAGACTCTCCGAACTTAAAACGTTCCCCTACTTTTACATCGGAGTTGGCTTTTACCGAATATCTTTCGAAATTCTGCGCCCTTTCAATACCTTCCTGGGCCAGGTAACCCCCGGATATCAGGTAGTTGGCCCTTTCATTGCCACCGGAAACCGAAAGGTTGTGACTTTGGGTAAATCCATTTCTGAATACCGCATCCTGCCAGTCCACAAAAGGCCTGCCCCGGAACTCACTGAAATCCCGGCCCAGTTCGGCTTGTAAATCGATGTACTGATCCACATTAAGCACATCGAGCCTTTCCCTTACCCTGGCAGAACCAACATAGCCATTGTAGGAAAACGAGGCACTGCCCTCCGCTCCACGCTTGGTGGTAACTATAATTACACCATTGGCAGCCCTTGCCCCATAAATAGCCGCAGCAGAAGCGTCTTTCAACACATCGATGGATTCAATATCGTTCGGGTTGATACCAGCCAGAGGATTGGAATCGGTCGTTGAGGAGGTGTTAACGGTGATATTAGTGGTTTGTACAATCGGCACACCATCTATGACCCACAGTGGCTGATTATTACCGACAGTACCCACTCCCCTTATCCTTACATTGATGGGCGCTGCCGCGTCACCGCTGCGGTTAATGATACTGACCCCTGCCACCGTTCCGGCCAGGGCCTGGTCCGGGCTGACGATAGGCTTATTGACAATATTTTCCGCACCAATTGAACCTACAGCACCGGTGAGGTCGGCCTTTTTCTGAGTACCATATCCTACCACCACTATTTCATCCAGGGCCTGAACGTCTTCAGACATGGTGACATTTATTGTCGTCCTCCCATCAATGGCCACCTCCTCAATGCTGTATCCGATAGATGAAAAAACCAAAATGGTTGCATTGTCAGGAACGTTTAAGGTATAATCACCATTCACATCCGTCACTGTGCCGATTTGGGTTCCCTTCACCAGCACATTTACCCCCGGTATGGGTTCATTGTCCGCAGTTGTTACCTTACCGCTGATCTGCACTTCGAAAAGCTCTTCCAGAACAGGGTTAGACTTTTTGTCGGATGTCCGCTTTTTAACAAATATATCATTGTTTACCCGTTTAAAACCTAAACCGGATTTAACTGCCAACTCCCTTAACAAGCCTGCCAGGGTTCCTTCATAGCCTTGGAATCTAACCTTTTTTCCAAGGTTAATATCTTCGTTATGAAAAGCAAATATAAAATCTGTCTTATGGCTGATTTCATCGAACAGATCTCCCAACGTTTGGGCCTCACCACTCAATACAATGGATAAATCTTCCAGACTTATCTTCTGTGCCTCTACATTCTTAGCATTTAAAAAGGAAAAAGCTACACATTGTATAATTGTTCCATAGATGCAATATTTTGAAATCATAATAATTTGCCGAAGTATGCATAATTTCATAGTTTAGCTTGTTTTTAATTGAACATTGTTTGATTAAAACTTGAGTTTCGGAAAAGCCAGCCGCCGCCAAGTTGCTGGCTTTCCTTCCTTTAACTGGAGTTGAATGGTATAATTCCTGTCATATTATTTATTTTTTTGTTTGAGCTCAACGGATTTTCCGTTGATACTGTAAGTCAATGAAAATGAATAGGCAAGCCCTTCCAGGACTGCTTTTAATGTTTGATTCTGAAAGCGTCCCGTAAAATTCCCTTTTATCTCCGGGGACATATGAATTTGTACATCATACCACCTTTCCAATTCCCTGATGACCTGAGCAACCGGCTCTTCGTTGAAATGCAGTATGCCATTTTTCCAGGCAATGGTTTGTTCGGAATCAATGGCTATTTTGGTCAGGCCCCCTCCTGCTTTCAGATATTCAACCCCCTCTCCGGGTTCCAGGAAAAAAAACTGTTTACCACTTCCCTCCGCCCCCCGGACTTCCACCTTTCCGGTCACCAGCGCAATGCACGATTTTTCCTCACCTTTAAATGACCGGATGTTAAAGGAGGTACCGAGTGCTGTAACCCGTGTGTGATCCACCATTACGCTGAATGGTCTCAAAGAGTCTTTAGCCACTTTAAAAAATGCCTCGCCCTCCAGGTAAATGAGCCGGTCTTCCGTAGCAAATCTGGGGGGATATTTTATTGTACTGGCCGAATTGAGTACCACCTGAGAGCCGTCTCCGAGGTATATGGTGGACTTTTGACCGGCAGGATTGGATTTAATGATGTACTCGGGAAGGCTGGTTTCCTTTTCTTCAGGATAGGTGGTTGGCCAGAAACGGGCAATGACCAGGGGGGTGATCAGCATTACCAGACAAGCCGCGGCATACCAACGGTATCTCATCGCTTTTTTTTTCTTGAGGTATCTGATTCGCTCCTCTTTGATCACTGTTTCAGCTTTATGGGAAACAAACAACTTGTTTTGTTTTTTGGCGTTTTGAATCCTTTCAAAAAGGGATTTTTCATCCCATTCCGCATACGCTGCCATCTCCAACCATCGATCCTCAATCTCTTTTTTCAGTTTTTTTTCTGCATTTTCTGAAAAATACCAGGCCAGAAAAGCTTTGGCTTCGCTCTCAGAGCACAGCCCCTTAAAAAATTTATCTGCAAGTTGGCTAGGATTAGTCATAAATTACCTTACTGTGATATATTATATAGCCACTTGTGTAGCGGTTTACTCAGCCACAGAAAAAAAATTTAAATTCAATAAGAAAAGCGACAGGTGAAAGAGAAGAAAAGTTATTTGACCAACTGGGTACGCAGGTTTTTACAAGCCCGGTAAAAATGATTCTCCACGGTTCTTTTGGAAACTTTCAATGTTTTGGCAATTTCTTCCATCGTCAGGTTATCGTGCATTTTCATCATATAAATCTGCTTTTGTTGATTGGGCAGTTTTTCTACGTAAGACCTGGACAAGGCTTCCAGATCTGAAAAGATCACGTAGTCTTCGGTTTGATGGCTAATGTCTGAAAAGTTTGTGATTGCATACTTTTCATAGGCGGCCTGATAGACCTTTTGTCTGCTTTTTTTGATGATGAGTGACTTAGTAATGGTCAAAAGGTAGGCATTAAAGGAGCGGTTTTCATCGAGGTTGGTACGTTTTTGCCAAATCTTTAAAAACAATTCCTGCACGACCTCCTCTGCCTCCTCGTGAGAAAGTTTCAATTTACGTGAAGTATTGTAGATTTTTTTAGCGTATTTCCTGAACAACTTACCAAAGGCCTTTTCGCTGCCTTTCTTAAGTTTTGCAACCTGTTTGGCATCCCGGTTTATAAAAAGGTTAGTCATTCAATGCGCATCTAGGTTATACAAATTATGCATTTCTAAACTTAACAACAAAATTAATTGCCAAAAATTCGATTTATTTATCTTATACCCCTCCTAATTGAAAAATTCATAAAATAAATAGCCGTATTTTTTATGTTTTATCTAGTGTGTTGAGGTAAGGTATCCTGTAGAAGCCATAAGATGATCCCAGGCATTTTTATAACTGCCATGAAGCCATGGACTTTGACCAATTTTATTATTTTTGGGGCAGCTTAAGGCCTGTGAGGGTAACAATTGTGGAACCAACAGATACATACTTTGAAACACGACATTATCATTATTGGAGGTGGAATTGTGGGGTTAGCCACCGCTTTTCAACTAAAAAATAAAAAAAACCGGTTGCGACTCGCAATCATTGAAAAGGAAAATGACCTGGCAACCCATCAAACCGGTCATAACAGTGGGGTCATTCATTCGGGACTATATTATAAGCCTGGTAGCCTGAAGGCCCAAAACTGCATTAAAGGTTACCACATGCTGCTGGACTTCTGCAACAGAGAAGAAATCCCTTATGAACGGTGCGGTAAAATTGTGGTGGCAACCAACGAACGCGAAATTCCCCTTTTGAAAAAACTGGAAGAAAGGGGCCGGAAAAACGGGCTTATTAATCTGAAAAACCTCGGGCCAGAGGAACTGAAAGCATATGAACCCCATGTAAATGGTATGGGTGGCCTGTTTGTTCCTCAAACCGGCATTGTAGACTACAGGCAGGTGGCCCGGAAATATGCTGAAAAGGTAAAAGCCAAAGACGGAGAAATAATAACCGGGGAAAGGGTAGTTAATATAAAAACAACCGCTAACGGATCAGAGGTCGTCACAGATAAAGGCAATCACGAGGCAACATTGGTGGTCAATTGCGCCGGGTTATATTCGGACAAAATAGCCCGTTTAGTAAAAGATAAGCTGGATTTAAAAATTATCCCTTTTCGTGGTGAATACTACAGGCTAAAAAAAGAGAAAGAGTACCTGGTAAAAAACCTCATTTACCCGGTGCCTGACCCGGCCTTTCCGTTTTTGGGTGTACATTTTACAAGAATGATCTCCGGAGGCATTGAAGCTGGTCCGAACGCAGTGCTGGCTTTTCGACGTGAGGGTTATAAAAAGAGTGACATAAAGCTCAGTGAGCTCACCGAAACCCTGGCATGGCCGGGATTCCAAAAGGTGGCTTTTAAATATTGGCAAACAGGCATGGGGGAATTGTACCGGTCTTTTTCCAAGGCGGCATTTACCAAAGCCCTGCAAAAACTGTTGCCTGAAATACGGAAAGATGACCTGGAGCCCGGAGGAGCTGGCGTGAGGGCACAGGCCTGTGACCGGAATGGTGGCCTCCTGGATGACTTCCTGATCCTGGAAGATCGCAAAGCCATCTCCGTTTGCAATGCCCCATCTCCTGCAGCCACTTCCTCTTTGGCCATTGGCGATACGGTCTCTGATTTGGTTTTAAAGCGGTTTTAATGAAAATCATGCCGGCAAACTCCGGCACAGCGCTACGGCAGATAGCCCCTGGCGCAACAGTTGCTCAAATAAACTAATTACTTCAAAAGTCTTTGAAGGGTTTTGAGAGTTTTGTAATATTGATCATCAAATAAATTTTAAATATATGGTTAAGGAAGTTACAGTTAATGAATTGGCGCAAATGAAAGAAACCGGGGAAGATTTTCAGTTGATCGACGTAAGGGAGCCTCATGAGCGTGAAATTGCCAGCATTGATGGGGAGTTAATCCCATTAGCCACAATTGCCGAAGCCAAAGATAAAATTTCCAAGGAGAAAAAAGTGATTATGTATTGCAGAAGTGGCGGCAGGAGCGCCAAGGCTGTACATTTTTTGCAGAGTCAGTTTGGATTTGATAATTTGTATAACCTCAAAGGAGGGATCCTTGCCTATGCAGATGAGATCGATCCGAGCCTTACAAAATATTGACTGGGTCTTTGTATTTATTTTCATTTTATAGGAAAAAACCGCTGTGTCTCTTTGTGTCTTGGTACCTCCGTGGTGAAAAATGATCAACCACAAAGACACCAAGGCACTAAGATACACAAAGAATTTTATTAGAAATGTTGTGTAACTACCACGAGATGTCGGCGCCAGGTTTTAAGTGCGTTGGTGGCAATTTCAGGAAATAGTGTTCTGGCGGATAACATCATTCACAAAAGCCAAAGACCTTTTTTCCGCCCAGTTAAATTCCTCACCCCGCAGGCTGAAGCCGACATGCCCGCCATGAAGCGGCATTTCCAGGAAGACATTGTCATGGTTATCAGCTATTTTGATTGGATAGCACTCCATAGGCAAAAAAGGGTCATTTTTTGCATTGACAATCAAAGTCGGAAGGTTTATTTCCCTCATATAGTTTTCGGCGCTGGCTTTTTCATAAAAATCTTCAGCATCCCTGAACCCATGCAGTGGCGCTGTGTATTTATTGTCAAAATCATTAAACCGCTTAATACCCTGAAAACCATCGGTACCGATTACATCAGGCATGATTTCGGCTTTGGCCTTTATCTTCTTTTTCAACTTTTTCAAAAACCTCCGTTTGTAAAAAAGGTTTCCGCGTTTCTCAAGTGCCATGACACTTGATTTGAGATTACAGGGCACAGAAAAAACCGTTGCACAAAGCAGTACCTTTGGAATGGTCTGATTTTCACCTAAATATTTCAGCGTAAGACTCCCTCCCATACTGATACCAATTAATACAATTATTCGATACTTTTTCAGCGAAACCGCATAGTCGATCACTGTTTTTAAATCATCAGTGGCCCCATGGTGATAAAACCTGGCAGTCCGGTTTATAACGCCACTACAGGTGCGGCAGTTCCAGGCCAGAATGTCCCATTGATTCTGATGAAACAATTTAGCCATGCCCTTCACATAATGCCGGTCCGAACTGCCTTCCAATCCATGACTTACAATCACCAGCCGTTCATGGTTATTCTTTAGCCAATCCAAGTCCAGGAAATCGCCATCTTCCAAATCAATCCTTTCACGTTGGTAGGCAATTCCCCTGACTTTTCTGAACATACTGGGAAGGATGGTTTCCAGGTGTTGGTTGAACAAATAAAAAGGGCGTTTATAACCGGTATCGTTGATAATAGGCATGAATCTTGTGGTTTCAATAATTTACCTAAAACAAAATCATATTGATAATATTGCGAACTAATTTAATATTTTTGCTACTCTTTGAGTAATGGATGCAAATGTATGGTGAGAAAGTTGAAATACTTTTTATTACAAGTTATTTTATCAGGCTTTTTATGGATGGGGGGCACGCATTTCAGCCTGGCCCAAAAGGTCAGAGTGGTGGATAAGGATCTCCGTACACCCATAGAAAATGTAACTGTATATACGGAAGATGGTTCATCAACATTAACCAATGCCAATGGCATAGCCGATATTTCGGGGTTCAAACACTATACTTTACTGCATTTTCAGCATCCTGCCTATGTTAATAAAAGCATTCCGTTTATCGATCGCCAAAATAAGGGAGATACGGTCGAAGTTGATCTGACAGAAAGTATTATCAGCATTGATGAAGTAGTAATTTCGGCCAATCGCTGGGAGCAGCCAAAGGAAGATATCCCCCACAAAATTGTGTCCATCTCTCCTAAAACCACCGCCTTCAACAACCCCCAAACCAGCGCTGACCTGCTCGAAAGTACCGGCCAGGTTTTTGTTCAAAAAAGCCAGCTAGGTGGAGGAAGCCCGATGATCAGGGGGTTTGCAGCTAATTCGGTGCTCATTGTGGTCGATGGTGTAAGGATGAATAACGCCATTTTCAGAAGTGGCAATTTGCAAAATGTGATTAGTATCGATCCTAACATTTTAGAGAAAGCTGAGGTGGTTTTTGGTCCGGGTTCGGTGATTTATGGCAGCGATGCGCTGGGTGGCGTCATGAATTTTCAGACCAAAAAGTTGATTTTCTCAGAGAATCAGCAACTGGCCACCACGGGCAATGCATTGATAAGGACATCCGGTGCCAACAATGAAAAGACTATTCATGCCCATGTAAATGTTGCGGGCAACAGATTAAGTGCATTGACCAGCATTACTTTTAGCGATTTTGATGATTTGAGAACAGGGCAAAACAGAACCAGCGAATTTCCCGATTATGGTAAAAGGGAGTATTACGTAACCAGGGTCGGTACTGAAGACCGGATAGTCACCAATGACGACGAAAACCTGCAGGTACCCTCAGGCTACTCGCAGTTTAACCTTTTGCAAAAATTTCATTATAAAATCGATCCCAAAAAGGATATGGTGTACGCTTTGAACTACAGCACCACTTCGGATATTCCCAGATATGACCGGCTAATTGAGGAAGAGGACGGTTTGCCGGTGTCTGCCGAGTGGTTTTACGGCCCCCAAAGATGGATGATGCATTCATTACAATTTAATGTCAAGCAAACCGGCGGTTTATTTAACCGGTTGAAAGTTACACTGGGTTATCAGAATATGGAGGAAAGCAGAAACAACAGGAATTATCAGGATCCGTGGTTAAGGGCAAGAACTGAACAGGTGGATATGTTTTCTGCAAATATAGATTTTGACAAGGCCCTTGATGAAAACAAACATGTTTACTACGGATTTGAAGGATTATACAACGACGTGAAATCAACGGCTTTCAGAAGAAACATCGATGATGGCACTCGCTCCACGTTAAGCACCCGATATCCCAGCGGGGGTAGTGACTATACGGGCCTTGCCAGTTATATGAGTTATTTCTGGAAAATAAATCCGAAAGTAAATATCAACGCCGGGCTCAGGTTCAATTATGTTAAATTGACCGCCAGGATAGCTGAAGAAGATGACCTTGGTTTCGATTTTGACCGGCTCGATATTGAAAACGGTTCAGTGAACGGTAGTTTGGGTCTGGTTTTCAAACCACAGGCATCCTGGAAATTTGATTTCTTAGCTTCCACCGGCTTCAGAGCACCGAATATTGACGATGTGGGTAAAGTATTCGATGGGGCCAACGGCATAGTGGTTGTCCCCAACCCTTCTTTAGCACCCGAATATGCTTACAACCTGGAAAGTTCCGTTTCCAAAACCATTTCCGGACGGCTCAGATTGACTGCCACTTTTTTTGTTACTTTTCTTGACAATGCCATGGTACGGGATGAATTCACCTTTAATGGCCAGGATTCCATAATCTTTGATGGCATACCCAGTAAAGTAGAGGCCCTGGTAAATACCGGAAACGCTTTTATCTTAGGAGGTAGTTTTAACTTTTTGTGGGATATCAGCAGAGACTTTTCCCTGGCCAGCTCACTGACCTACAATAACGGGGAAGACCGGACCAACGATGAACCACTACGCCATACCACTCCCCTTTTTACGAGAACGAGCCTGATTTACAATCATAATAAAATCAAGGCCGAACTCTCTCTCAGAACATCGGCAAAAAGGGATTTTGAAGATTTGTCCCCTTCCGAGCGCAGCAAAACACACCTGTATACCGAAGACGGTGCGCTGGCATGGCAGGTTCTGGATTTAAAAGCGGCTTATCAATTTAATAATACCTGGAATATGACCGGCGGTGTGGAAAACATTTTTGACAAGCACTACAGGCCATATTCTTCAGGGATTAGTGCCCCGGGAAGGAATTTTTATTTAGCTTTAAGGCTTAATTTCTAGGAAATCGATCATATGCACATAGCAATCGCAGGCAACATAGGATCCGGTAAAACGACGTTGGCTGAGAAGCTTGCCAAACATTTTAATTGGGATTCTGAACTGGAGTCGGTAGAGAATAACCCCTATTTAAAGGACTTTTATGAGGACATGGAAAAATGGGCCTTTCATTTGCAGATTTTCTTTCTTAACAGCCGTTTTAACCAGATACAAAAAATAAGAAGCAATAACCGCACCGTTATTCAGGATAGAACCATTTACGAGGATGCTTACATTTTTGCAAGAAACCTGTTTAAAATAGGAAAGCTGAATGAAAGGGACTATCACAATTACCTGGGCGTGTTTGAGTCGATGATTAAAGTGGTGGAAGCCCCGGATCTTTTAATTTACCTGAAAGCTGATATTCCTAAACTTGTGGAAAGAATTCAAAAAAGGGGCAGGGATTATGAAAATGCCATCAGACTGGATTATTTGCAAACATTAAATGAACACTATAAAGACTGGATCTCAGGATATGACCTGGGTAAATTATTGATCATCGATGTAAATAATATGGATTTTATTAACAAAATCAACGATTTTGCAGAAATTGTTAACAAAGTGGATGTGGAGATCAACGGGTTATTCAGCCAGCCATTTAGATAACGGGGAAGTCAAACGGTTATGTTAAAATTACATAATAACTTCATAATCCCGTAAAACTTCACTATCTTTATAGTGATCTGGAAGCCAGCCCCGCAAATAGGAAGATTTGTTACCATACTTTTAGTTAATACTGGTATCCGGAACGTTAGTTAGTCGATTCCAACTGTTGGGGCCAATGCCAGACAAAAGTTCCGTATTGATTATTCAAACAGGAATAATCATTACGGATGGGGAGATTTGCACTTTGTGCTGTTTTAAAAAAAGGAACCTTTTAAGCGGTAATTTTCAAAATAAAATTGCCGCTTTTTTGGCTTTCAGACACTTGCGGTAAAAATTAAACATTTCTGATAATGCATTGTTGCCTTGGAAAAGTATTCATTTTCAAGGCATTATAGTTTAATAATTATCGAGATTTTAATTATATTATTGTTCAATCCGGCTCGCAAACAGATGTTTAACCTTTAACTATCTCCTATGAAAGTAAAACGCTTACTAATTATTACCTTATGTATACTATTCCACTTTACCCAGGCAATGGGCCAGGTTACAACCGCTTCCATCACCGGTCGGGTAGTTGACAAAACAGGAGAAGCCCTGCCGGGAGCGACCGTTCAGGCAATTCATGAGCCCTCAGGCACTCAGTATGGCATAGCAGTTTTGCCCGATGGCAGGTTTAATATACCAAACATGCGTGTTGGGGGGCCATACACGATAGAAGGCCGGTTTTTAGGTTATAAACCCCAAAAATACACCAATGTGTATCTTTCTCTCGGGCAAAAACTAACCATTGATTTCGACCTGGAAAGTGAGGCCACAGCCCTGGAAGATGTAGTGATAACAGCCAGTCCGGATGATATCCTTGACAGCGACCGGACCGGAGCAGGTACCAACATTAACAATGAGCAACTGAAGATTCTTCCCACTATCAGCCGGTCGGCCAGTGATATTTATCGTCTTAACCCGGCTTCAGACGGGAATTCATTCGGGGGAAGAAACGACCAGTTCAACAACTTTTCCCTCGATGGTTCAATTTTCAACAATCCTTTCGGACTGGATGCTGCCACTCCGGGTGGGCAAACAGACGCCCAGCCGATCTCTCTGGATGCCATTGATCAAATCCAGGTCGCCATAGCGCCTTATGATGTCACACAGTCCGGATTCACCGGCGCCTCTGTCAATGCGGTAACCAAAAGTGGCACCAATACATTTCATGGAACGGTTTTCGGTTTTTTCAGAAATGAAAACCTGACAGGTTCGAGGGTCAATGAGAATGATATATTTGTTCCGGATTTAACGCAGTTTCAAACCGGTTTTAGCCTTGGAGGGCCTATCATCAAAAACAAACTGTTTTTCTTTGTCAATTTTGAAATGGAAAGAAGGGAAGATCTGGGATCCAACTTTTTTGCCTCAGGCACCAATGTGACAGATGAAAATGTATCCCGGGTAGAGGCCGCAGATCTTAATCTCGTGAGTCAGTTACTGGCTGATCGCGTTGGTTATGAGACCGGGCCATACGAGGGTTATACACACGATACTGATAATGAAAAAGGTATTCTGAAACTAGACTGGAACATCAGCCGGAATCATACCTTAACCGCTATTTATAATTTCCTGGATGCCTCCAAGCAAAAGCCTGCCCACCCATCGGCGCTCGGAAGAAGGGGTCCGGACGCTACCACCCTGCAATTCTTTAATTCAGGTTACCAGATCGACAACCGGATTAACTCCAGCCTGATCGAGTTGAAATCAATTTTCGGCAACAAGTTTTCAAACAAACTGCAAGTAGGTTACACCGCATTCCGTGACTCCAGGGATCCGTTTAGTGAACCCTTTCCCGTGGTTAATATTAATCGCGACGGCATCCGGTACATTGTAGCCGGACATGAACCTTTTTCGATCAATAACAGATTAGACCAGGATGTTTTTCAGATTACCAATAACTTTGAAGTCTACGCTGGTGACCATAATTTTACTTTTGGGGGATCCCTCGAACGGTTTAATTTCGATAATTCCTTTAATCTGGGCGTTTACGAGCCTTTTAATTATCCTTACAACGGAGGCACTTTTGGACCGGGCTTTGAAAGTGTACAGGCTTTTGCTGACTATGTCAATAGTGACTCCCTGAACTTTATCGCGGACTTTGCCCAGCGTGTCTTTGACAATAACAATGCCAATGATAGTTGGGCACTGGCCGAAACCAACGTAGGCCAATTGGCCTTGTACGCGCAGGACCGGTGGCATGTAAATCAAAACCTGACCCTGACCCTGGGCATCAGAATGGACCTGCCTCTATATTTCGATACCAAAGACAAAATCCTGGAAAACATCGAACGCAAAGGAGGATTGATTTCGGAAGGAGGTTCCTATGACCCCAGCGTGGTATATTTTGATGAAAACGGCACCCCTGTCTCCTTTGACCACACGGTATTACCCGATCAGAAACCCTTGTTCTCACCCAGATTGGGCTTCAATTGGAAGGTTAATGGCCTGGAAGACCTGCAACTGAGAGGAGGGACAGGTTTATTTACCGGGCGTTTTCCTTTTGTATGGGTAGGCAATCAGGTGGCAAACCCCGATTGGTTTTTTTATAATATCACCGAACCCGATTTTAAATTTCCACAAGTATGGAGAACTAATTTAGGTATTGACAAAAGGCTGGAAAAAGGGTTAACTATTTCCGCCGACTTCATCTACACCAGGGATAGAAATGCCATGATTGTCAGAAACTACGGGTTAAAACCACCCACGGGTACACTGCCAGGTGTCGATAACCGGCCGGTTTACACATTTGCCGACAGAGCCATATTTTCAGGCCTGGGATTTGATTTGCCTACTAATGCGTATGTATTCACCAATTCGGACGAAGGCAAAAGTTTCAACTTTACCCTTGAGCTTAAGAAAAACTGGAACAACGGGATATATACCTCGCTGGCCTATAATTTCCTGGATGCCAAAGATATAAGCTCCATAGAAGCGGAGATATCAAGTGATGCCTACGACCGCAACCCTGCCCTGGGCCATGTCAATACACCACAATTGGCCCCTTCACTTTACGGGAACCAACACCGCATTGTCGGTACGGCCAATAAAAAATTCACTTATAACAATGGCAAAATGGCCACTACCCTTTCTATGTTTTTTGAGTACGCCAAGGGAGGCAGATTTAGTTACACCTATTCCGGTGATATCAATGGAGATGCCTCAGCACTTAATGATTTACTCTATATCCCCACAGACAGTGAACTTGATCAGATGAGCTTTGCTCCTCCGGTTTTTCCTGGCAATCCTACTGAAAATGCACAAAGAGAGGCACTGCGGGAATTCATTGCCCAGGATGAATACCTAAGCGAAAACCGGGGCAATTATGTAGAAAAATACGCCTTGTTAAGCCCCTGGTTCTCTCGTTGGGATCTGAGGATTTTACAGGATCTTGTGTTGAATAACAACAACACTTTGCAACTCAGCCTCGATCTTCTCAACCTCGGTAACTTCATTAATTCTAACTGGGGCGTAAGACAATTACCGCAAAATACCCAACCCATAGGAGTGGCCATCGATGATAATGGTAATCCGGTTTATAGTTTTGATACTAACCAGACATCCACCTTTGTCGATGATTTCAGCCTGGCCTCAAGATGGCAAATGCAACTGGGGTTGCGGTACTCATTCTGAACATTAATGAGGCTGGTGGGTATGATGCCGGAAATCCATGTCCACCCGCCTCATTTGCCTTGCCCTCGTTGATGGCTGCTGTTTAATGACTTTACCATGCCTTCGGCAAATGATGGCCGCCAAGAAAACTTATCGCTGATAATACTTTGCCCCATTAACGCATGAAAAAACCATATTTATATGCAAACCTAAACCCAAACCCACACGCCATTTGAATTTTTTTATTAATTTAGTGTTTAATAACTTCTAAAGTTGATTCTTAAGCTTGAGGTTGAAATGAATGCAGGAACCGACAATGTTAACCGACTAAGCCAATCCCTGGAAAAGCTAATGCTTAAACTGCAGGAAGTGGATGATGCCTGTATTGAGTTGTGTAAAGACATCTCACATCAGGAACTTTCGCTTATTGGTTACATTGGATTGATGGGTGAGGTGATTATGCGGGAGATTGCCGGGCACCTGGAAACCCCACTTAGCACGGCAACCTGGATTGTGGATAAACTCGTCGCCAAAAAATATCTGAAAAGATACAATTCCATTGAAGACAGAAGAATAGTTAAAGTAGGCCTGACCAGTAAAGGCCAGAAAACTTACGAACTTTTTCGAAGATTGAAAATATCAATGGGCGAAAGGATGTTGCAGGATCTTTCTTTAAAGGATCAGTCAAATCTTATTTCGTTGCTGGAAAAAGTTACAAAGAATCTCAACAACCACGTAAAAATCTAGGGGTCGGTGGTTGTTTTTTTATGGTCGATCATTGCCTTAGCGTGATTGTCACTATCGGTTGATGATCTCTGTCTTTTAAGCTTATAAAATTCCAGGATTATTTCTGTCCCCACCCCTACCTGGCTCTTTACCTTGATCTTTCCATTCAGTTTCTGCACCAGGCTGTCGACAATCGATAAGCCAAGGCCAGTAGAATGTTCGCCACCTGTGGGTAAGGCCGATAATTTCTGGAATTTTTTAAACATCAGCTTTTGTTCATCCTCACCGATACCTTGTCCTTCATCCCTGATAGATACCTGGAAGGAGCGCGAAGACTCTTCCACTGTCAAATAAATATTTTTACCGGGATAGGTGAATTTTATGGCATTCGAAAACAAGTTATCGACTATTCTTGTGAGGTATTTAGGGTCTGTGACAATACTTATATTTCTTTTCAACGGTTGATAGTGTAGCTTCAGGTCCTTCTTTTTGAGCCGGTCGTGATAGCCTTGCAAAAACTGATCGAAGAAAGCGTTAACATTAATTTCATCATTATCGGGCTCAGCTTCGGATTGGACGATGGAGTGTAAACACAAAAGATCTTCGGTCAGGCTGATCCCTTCATCACAAACACTCACCATCATTTTCAGATATTTGCGCTGGGAACTGTTCAGCTCGCCATCCATTTTCATCAGCTCGGCCAATCCCTTACTTCTATTTAGTGGTGCTCTTAAATCATGGGCAACAATACTAAGCAGACTGTCCTTTTCGCGATTCAGGTTTTCAAGTTCCCTGTTTTTGTTAAAAAGGATTTCATTCTGCACACTTATCCTTTCCTTTTGATGGGCTATTTCATTGTTTAAAATAGATAGCCGGTCTTTCTGGCTGAGCAGTTCCTTTTTCTGAATGATAATCTCATAATTCTTTTTTCGGAGCAACAGATTGGCTTTGGATTTTCGCTTGTAGTTACCGTAAATAAAAACAGACATGGTCAATGCAAAAAGAAAACCAACAATGAAAGCATTTCTGATCACTTTCTGTCTTGAAAGTGTGGCCCTGGCCTTATAGTCTTTTTCTTTCTGTACAAGGGCCAGTTGCTGTTTTTCTTTTTCGGCCTCATACTGAGCCTGTAATTTGCCTATTTCCAAAGCCTTGTTTTCTGCATGGATAGAATCCCTGTAAGCCATCAACATTTCAAGGTAAGATAAGGCCTTGTGGTGATTATTCTGTTCCCTGAATATTTTGTACAAAGCCTCTGTAGCCTCATAAATCCGTTCTCTCACATCGATCTTTTTAGCCACCTCCAGCGACCTTTCGGCATAATTCAGGGCCCTTTTGTAATTTTTGGTCATTTTATAGGTAAGTGCCATATCCCGGTAAAGTCCAAACTTCACCTCATAATTGTCCAGATCCGAAATGATCTTTTCAGCCTCTTTGAAGTATTGTATGCTTAACCTGTACTTTCCACCCCCCTTATAGGTAGCTGCTAATTGCATGTATACCTCGGCCAGTTTACTGGGATTGTTAAATTCCTTAGCCAAATTGAGAGATTCCTGCGCATAATAAAGTCCGCTTTCATAATTTTTCAGCTTGATGTAGGCATCGTTTATTCTTAAAAGCGTTCTCAATACCTTTCCTTTATCTTTAATTTTTTGACTGATTACCAGGGCTTTAAATAGTGGTTCGGTCGTTTCACCCTCTTTACCCATGGAAAGGTATACCGATGAGAGATCATACAATTTCTCTATCAGCAGAAACTCCTCTCCAAGTTCCGTGAGTTGGGAAATTGATTTTTGGAAATAGGCTAGAGCATTTTCCAGGTCACCCTGTCCTTTATAAATAATGCCAATGTTGTTATCCACCAATGCAGACTGAATTTTATTCCCGGCCTGTTCATAATGCTGTGCGGCGTTGATATAATTCTTAAGTGCCTCGGCATGATCCCCTTTATAGTATGCCAGTTCGCCCAATGCGTTATATCCATCAGCGATGTACTGCATATCATTTTGCTGCATGGCATATTCCAAAGCGTAGGTATAATAATTGGCGGCATTTTCCAACTGGCTTTTGTCCCGGTACACGTTACCAATATAAACGAGGGAGTTAAAAATACCTTTGAAATTGTCAAGCGACCTGTATATTTCCAGTGCATTGTTATGGGCAAGCAGTGCAGAATGATGATCTACTTTCTCAGAGTAGCTCCTTCCCAGTTGATTGAGGGATCTGGCTTGATGAAGTCCGGAAAATATTTGTTTTGATACTTCTGCTGCCTCAGACGACCAGTAAATAGCGGAATCCGGATTTGAACCAAGATGATGTTCGGAAAGATTGATCATGACATCGATCCTTGACGTATCATTGGCTACACGCAAAGATTTGTGCAGACTATCGCCGGTTTGCAGTTGACTAAAACCGACGATCGACGACATGCTAAAAACAATATATATCACCAGCTCTTTCACACCAGCAAGTTAGCTCAGTAATAAATTTATTTAAAAAAGCTAACCCCTGGTATGGCACCCATGTAATTTTCATTTCTAAAATAAATCTTCAAAAATTTACATAAATGCCCAAAAAGAAGCCTTAAATTATTAGATTATATTAAAAACTAAAAAATACTGATAATCAGATATATATAAATATAGTTACATTCGAAAAGGTATTTTTGGCAATTGCCTGATCAATATTCAGGAGGGGCAAAACGTTGAAAAAACCACATTTTAGCAACGTTTCAAGGTCAATTTGATTTAATATTTTGGTTTTCAACCGCTTATTACAATTTAGCTCCATTCCATACTTCTAAAAACGATGATGATCGAGATTTTTAAATGACAAAGAAAAAATTATACTTTGTGTATTAAAACTTGTATTATACCAATAGAAATAAAATTTATTGAATGTAATAAACCTGGTAAATAATCAATTTTGAAAGGAATTTCTTGAAAAACCCGGCAAATACAAGATCATTAATTATCGATAAATATTAGAAAAACACAACATAACCGGAGTTTTAGCCTCCTAATCTTATAATATTACAAAAGCTGTAAGTTCCTCTTTTCGAAAATTAATTTGGTTTTTCCAGGTAATAGGCATTTTCGAGATTCATGATAAGGTCAATTAAATTTTCTTCCCTCAAAAGCGCCAGCTTTTTTCTCAGCCTGTATCTGGCGGTTTTAACACTTTCTGCCGAAATACCCAGGATGGTAGCCGTTTCTTTCATATTAAGGTTTAACCGGATTAAAGCACATAACTTTAGTTCATAGTTGCTAAGGTCTGGTTTGTAGTCTTTTAAAATCTTAAAAAAATCACTGTGAACGTTTTCAAAATACAGTTTAAAATCCTCCCAATTCCTGTCGACATGCAACGAATTATCGACAAGCCTGCTCAAACTGTTGAGCTTGCCTGATACTTTGTCGTCTGATATTTTTTTTATCTCACTGATATTCTCCTTCAACGCTTCCATCAGCTCACTTTTCTGAATAAAGTTAATGGTAAAGGAAGTGAGTTCCCTGTTTTTAAATTCCAACTCTTTCAGCAGCTCTTTTTCTTTAAGCTTTGAATTTTCCAGCTCTGCTTCGGTCAAAGCCTGTTTTGAGGTATACAGTTCCTGATTTTTGACTAATAACTCCTTATTCCTTTTTATCCGCAAGTGCTGCTTACTGATAATCAAATAGGCAATTAGCCCCAATATCAGAATACCGGCTATTAATCCAATGCGCATGATTTTGTCAAATCGGGCCTGCTGTTCCAGAATGGCAATTTCCTTCTTTCCCAATTCCAGCATCCGGTCTTTGTCAGCTAATTCATATTTCGTTTGAAGATTTGCTACCTGTATGGCCTTTTCCTCATTAAATAGGCTATCTTTCATCTGGGAATACAGGTCGAAATAGACCATGGCATTTTGGTATTGTCCAAGCTCCCCATACAGCTCCTTCAAATTAAAATAGATATCTCTCAGGATCATCGTAGCCTTAACCGTTTTGGCATATATTTTTCCTTCCTCCAGATACTTTCTGGCCATTTCGTAGGCTTTTTTCTCTAAATATATACATCCAATCCGGTTTAAATTAGAAGCCGTGCCATGCTTATCATCATTTTCCTTGGTGATACCCAGCGATTCAAAGAAAAAGCCGAGGCCTTTGTCCAGTTCACCTTTTTTGTAATAAAGCACTCCAAGCCGGTTGTTACTTTCCGATATTCCGTACATGAATCCGGAAGTTTTATGTATTTCCAGGGCTTTTAGAAGATAATCCAAAGCCTCGCCGTATTTTTCCTGTTCTATAAATATGGTGCCGATCTTGTTATAATTTGTGGCAATTCTATCGATTTCGCCCAACTCCTGAAATGCTTTCTCAGCATCGAAATAATATTCCAGGGCCCTTTCATCATCCCTGCGATCTGCATAAACCAACCCTATATTCAACAAGCAATTCGCCTGCCCCAAAAGATTAGAAACAGCCTTGTATTTCTCCAAACCGTCATATAATGAGTATAGGGCAAGTTCATAATTACCTCTTGACCAGTGAGATACACCAATCACCCTGCGGGCATAGGCAATACCTTCGATATAACCCAGTTCCTCAGCCAATTCAAAGGCCTTTGAACCAAAATTTTCCGATTGGGCTGGATCGACAATCCAATACTCGAATCCTAGCTCATTTAATATATCCACCCGGATGGAATCAAATTGCCGATGGTTTTCAAGGACCACCAGCAAACTATCGATTTTTTCTTTTGACAATGAATTAAAAAACGGACAGAGAAATAGAATAAATGCTATGGGTTTTTTAAAAACCGTGCGGTGAAAATAATTTACATACTTGACTTACGGATTATGTCCGGTTTAGTATACAATTTCCACAAATAATTTCAGAAGCTCAAAAAAGCAACGCCATTCATCTCCTTGCAAAGCGAACTGCCGGGCACTATCAATCAATGGCGGTTGTCAATTTCCTTACAATCATATCCCATTCCTCATCTTGAGATATTCCAGGATTTTTTATTCCGGCTCGCCTGTACCAATATTCGGCATTCCATTGATCCCCTTCCATCTTATGAAGCAGGGCGTGAATCCATGAGGCATACTGGCCGGGGTCTTCCTGAACAATATTATGTGCTTCATCCCAGTGACCTTTTCTCAAATGCCACAGGGCCTGCATCAGGGTATTCAGCCCTTCCTGAGGGCTGGACAGTGCAGTAATATCAATGAACTCAGAATAGTTCAAATTGATTGATTTTGAAGTCATATATAAAGTTACAAATCAAGTTGAAATATACCGGTAATTTACTCAGCTTTTGCTACTTATCATGCTATTTATAAGCTAACGGTAATTCAGCATTCTGAAAATTGTTTTTCCCGGAATCGTAAAGGAATAATATTTTTAAACTATTTCGCTTTTTTTTTGAATTATTTTTATATTTTTAGATTCACATGTTCTACTTAACCACGTTTTACACTGATTAGCTCTGATTTAAGGGTTCCATTTTTTAAAAAAAGCTTTCTATGGGTCAAACGCAACAATTAAGCCCAAAGGCCAAAATAGATCAAAAAACCAAGGAAAAAATCCGGGGCCTGGTAAAAACTGCCTATGAGACAAGAATCAAAGATGTCAATGAATCGGTGCTACTGATTGAAAAAGTCAAAGCGCTTAGCTTGAAATATCAATATGATTATGGTATTTATATAGCAGATGCCTACATGGGATTTTTCCAGATGATACTGGGCAACTATCAGAAATCCCTGAAGCTTTCCAAAGACGTGCTGGAAAAATTTGAAGATAAACAGTTTAAAGCGGAAAGATCGCTGGTTCTATACACAATTGGCAGCATCTACTATAAATCCGATAACTACCATCTGGGCTTGAAGCATTTACTCGAGTGCCTTGCTTTGCGCCGGGAAATTGGAGATAAGCTGGGTGAATCACAGGTACTGAAAGCTATTGGAACCATTTATGAATTCTTTAATGATTATGAAAGCGCTGAAGAAGTATATGAAAAGTGCTTTGAAGTCAGCCGGTCGATTAATGATAAACTCGGTGAGTCAAATGCCTGCAACCCATTATCAGGCATTTATTTAAAGCATGGAAAACATAAGAAGGCGTTGAAAATGGCTGAGAGAAGCATCTCCCTGAAAGAAGCGGCAGGTGATCAGAGGGGGCTGGCTTTTGCCTATCATGCCAAGGCCAAGGTATTTTTTCGCTTGGGTGAGTACAGAGAATCAGAGCAATGGTTCCTGCGGAGTCTCCGTTTGCAGAAAGAAATGGGAGAGAAGCTTGGAGTCTCTATGTGTGAGATCAAGCTGGGAGCACTTTATTATACCCTTGGTTATCACGACAAAGCAAAATCCTATTTACAGAAAGCCATAAACATAGGTAAAAGCACCAACAGTAAACTGATTCTGTTTAAGGGATTTGACTTGCTCTATAAGATTGCTAAAAAAGAAAACAACACACATCTGGCCCTGGAATATCTGGAAAAACACCTCGAAAACAAAGAAAGCGTTATCAATACCGGCACTGGTTCAATTATCAAAAGCCTGAAAGCCATGTCCAAAATTGAAATGCTGCAAAGAGAGGCCAGAATCATCGGGGAAAAGAACAAGGATATTGAAAAGAAAAATACCGAACTAGACACATTTGTTTACCGGGTATCCCATGACCTGAGAGGGCCCATCGCCTCCCTCCTGGGTTTGTACAACATTGCCAAGTATGACATTAAAGACCCTTTGTCAAAAAAATACCTGGATATGTACCATGAACAGATAATGAGGTTAAACAACATTATTCTGGATTTAATCAACCTCACCAGAATAAAGGGGTGGCAGGCAAGAAAAATAAAAATTGAATTCCCGGAAATCATTAAAAGCATTATAGAGTCATTTAAATACCTGCCTAATTTTTCAAAAATAAAGTTTGAAATCGACATTGATGAAGCAATCGTTTATCACGGTGATAAAAGCATTGTAACTACGATATTTCAAAATCTTATAGAAAATTCAATAAAATATTCCAGGGCTGATGTATTACCTGTGATCCAGGTAGCAGTGGCAAAAGATGATCATAACAACTTCTTAATCTTAGAGGTAAGCGATAACGGTATAGGGATTGGTATTGACTATCATGAGCGCATTTTTGAAATGTTTTTCAGGGCCAATGATGAAAAGGAGGGGTCCGGTTTGGGGCTTTACATATTAAAATATGCGGTTGATAAATTAAAAGGAAAAATCACCCTTAGCAGTGAGCACGCTAAAGGGAGCACTTTCTCGGTCATTTTGCCCTTTGAAGACTAAAAAACCGCCGCTAAGCAGGTTAAATACTACTTTTAGCAGACGAAAACCCACCCGTAAAGGTTTTATTTATCCGCTTAGTCTTTAATACATTTTAGTTTTTCCAAATATTCTTACAAAATCTATTCTTACAAACTGGCTTTACAGAGATTTGATACCCATCGAATTTTGAATATTCAATAGGAATAATACTGTTAATTTTCACCCCGGTAAATTTTTTCAATTTTAATACGGTCTTCTTCCGGTATCTCCGGATTATTCATCAACTCAAAAGCATCACCCGGCGACTTGATACCATACTTTTCGATGACATCTTCTTTTTTCATTCTTTTGTTTCTGGCCCTGATAACAAAGAACAAGATTATTTGAAATAACAAAACAACAACCACAAAAGTGATGATCAGATTCATTGTTTTCTACCTTGAAGTGTTTAATCAGGTATAAAATTAACATTTTAAATAATAAGAATCGGTAATAACAAAATCAGCACCACTCCCGGGTGCTGAAATTGTAGAACCAAATCTAAAAAGAGACATATCAAAATATAACTGCTGTGGTCAGTAGTCATTACAAAACTTTTGGTTGTAACATGTCGGTAAATATTATTTGTTTGGCTTTCACCAATATCGATCCATTCACCTGACCAATACCAAATCCCTGACTGTCAGTTGATTGTTATCCATGAACAAATCCATCGTATATCCTACGCCTTTGAACACAAGCTCTTCCAATACTTCCCAATGTGAATAATTGTGTTTCATTAAATACATCGAGGAGGCCATGAAATCCGCTTCAAACTTTCCGGATTTATATTCATTGAAAATCTTTCTGAATTTGGATTTAATATCTTTTGTTGCCATGGTGATATGAGGCCTGAAAACATTATGACCAATCATATCGTCAGAAAAATTCAACTCCATCTTCAAAAACTTTCCTAATTGCCGGTGTAGCAGCTTTAGTGAAGCTGAAGGTCGTGCTTTAATAAAGACGGTATGTTCAGGAAATGCCCCATAGCCATTGAGTTTAACCATCATAGGATACTGAAGCTGTGCAAACCCTTTCAGTTTTTCAATCATAATTTCTTCTCTGAAAGGAAGTTGCTGAAATGGGATCTGTAATGAAATGCCAGGCACCAATTTTAAAGCCTCCCTGCATTTAAACTGCTTTGCTAAACGCAACCTCGCCATTTCTATTTGATGGATTAAATCTTCAGGCGGTAACAGGGCGATAAAATAAAGATTAGTTTTTGGTTTCATAGCTCACTGTGATTTAGAAATTTTCTATTTGCTAATTACATTAACAAATATACTAATTTTAGTAGTATTTAAAAATTTTAAACTAATTTTTTTAGTATTTTTATTTTTCTCCTCTTCACTCCTGAAAACAAGCACATTAGACGTAAATGATGGAAAAGCTTTCTTGCCACCGGTAGGTCTTGTGGCAAGGGTATGTGATGGTGTTTTTAACCTCCGGAACCATTCAAAATAGGTCGATGGCTTTCTAAATCTCCATTTTATCCCATTTAACCTTGTAAATTTTTAAAGTTTTGGGATTTTTTTTATGTTGTATCTATGATCTCAAAAAACTGTTCATTTAATTTGTAATCTATTGACTTAACTAAATCAAACAACCAAATATGCGATTATTATACATTTTACGTAATGCATTGCTATATACAAATTTGTTTGTACTGTTGGCGGGCATAACGCTTAGTGCCCAAACTATTGAAAAAACCCCATTGGATACTGGTTCCTTAAACCAGCAGTTTGAATACGTAAAAAGGAAATCCAGTACTTACAATGACTTTAAGGTAGTTAAAATATCGAGGCTCAATAAAATGTGGGGCAATGCACTTGACTCACTTTCAGCCGTCAGATCTTCTCTTTCCGCCTCTCAGGAGAAAGTCAACGGACAACAAACCACCATTGATGAACTCAACAAAGGTCTTGAAGAAACAAAGCAGCAGTTGACCGCTGTAACAGAAGAAAAAGACAGTATTTCTTTACTGGGAATAGGTATGGCGAAGAAAAATTATCATGGTTTGATGTGGTCCATTGTATTTGCATTGCTGGTAATGTTGGGAATTGCCATTTATAAGTTTAAAGAAAGCAATAAGATCACTGTAAATGCTGAAAAAGAATTCAGGGATGTCTCGGAAGAGTATGAAATGTTCAAAAAGAAAACCCTGGAAAAGGAAAGAAAACTCAAAAGGGAATTGCAAACAGAAATAAACCGGGTGGAAGATCTTAAGCGAAGAATCAATTCCTGACCCCCTCTCTTTTTCGCCTGGTTTTAAACAGGTAACCAGGTAGTTTTTTCAAACTTTCTATATTGTGCACAGGTGCGAGGATGTCAATATATGGCAAAGCGCATTTCATTCCGGCCACGTCCGGTTTAAAATCAGGGGCACCAGCCAGTGGGTTGAGCCATATAACTTTGCCGGATGTGCTGTATATCTCTTCCATACTTTGTTTAAGCAGCGAAATATCCCCGGTATCCCAGCCGTCACTAACTATCACTACCACGGCTTTTTTGCTTAGGTAGTGCTGGCTATGGTTTTGGATGAAGTCATTGAGAGATTGCCCGATTTTGGTACCACCAGCCCAGTGATTAACACTTTTTGTTAAACCCTTCAGAGCCAGTCCGAAGTTTTTATTGCCGAGTTGTGGGCTCACGTGATATAAAGAAGTGCTGAACACAAAGGTTTCAATACGGCTGTAAACGTGTTGAAAAGCATAAAGAAACTGAATGAGAAAACGGCTGTATAACGCCATGGATTTGCTCACATCACACAGAATTACAAGATTCAGGTCTGTTTCCTTGTTTTTTTTGTAATACAAATCTACGATCTCGCCACCTCTTTTCAGGTTGTTTCTTATTATTCTTCTTAAATCGATATTTTTATGTTCAGGTGTCACTACAAATCTTCGCATTTTACGATTGACAATGGATTTGGCAATTTTTCTGATGATGTTTTTAAGTTCCCAAAGCTCATCATCTGTAAAAGTTGCAAAATCTTTTTGCGACAGACTAACCTGGTCACTGTAAAGGGCCATCTCCTGTTGCTCTTCGACGGTATTTCCATACAACCAGTTTTTAAGGGCATCGAACGATGGCTTTTTCCCAGGTGATGATTTAGGTGCTTCTGCCGTTTCATCAGATGGTTTAACTTTTGAGTCTACGGCTTTGTTCAACTCACGCCAATAGGTATCGAACAATTTATCAAATTCGGCAGCCTGTTTTTTGGTTTTTGTCAGGGTCAGTTTTAATACGGTACACAGATCATTCCATGAATTGATACGAACCAAAGTCATCGCCCGCAGCGCATCCGACTGGGTATCTGGCCCAATACTGTAGCCATGACCTCTCAGATAGCGACAAAAGGAGATAATATGCTCAGTCAATGAAGTTCTTCTCGATACAAAATCTTCCACAATATTGCTTTTAGTTCAGGCATTCAATTTGGAAGATACCCCTACTTTTTCAAATAATTCAGATAAAGAGTCCTGCGTATTTCTGATATCCTGCCAGTCTTTCAGGATAATACCGAGTGTATCTTCTACGATGGATTGATCGAGGCTTGATAAATGTAAGGCTGCAAGTGCCATGGCCCAATCCATGGTTTCTGCAACCCCGGGAATCTTTTCCAGTTTCATCTTTCTGATTTCCTGCATAAACAGGGTGATTTGCTTGGCGAGTTTTTCGTCGATATCGGGTACTTTTCTTTTGATTATGGCTATTTCTTTTTCAAAATCCGGAAAGTCAATCCATAAATAAAGGCAGCGCCTCCGCAGTGCCTCTGACAGCTCCCTGATACTGTTACTGGTAATCACTACTCTTGGAATACTACCAGCTTTTATCGTACCGATTTCAGGGATTGAAATCTGCCAATCTGATAAAAGCTCAAGTAAAAAACTTTCAAATGCCTCATCCGCCCGGTCCACTTCATCAATGAGCAAAACCGTTGGCCCTTCCTGGGAAATCGCTTCCAGAAGTGGTCTTTTCAGTAAAAAACGGTCACTAAAAATGCTGTTTTCTTTTTCCTCAATACTTTTGTCACTGCCTTCTTCCATTTTCAGGTGCAGCAGTTGCCGCTGATAATTCCATTCATAAATAGCGTGATTGGCATCGAGTCCTTCGTAGCATTGTAACCTGATTAACTTGGCTTTTAATGCCTGGCTCACTACCTTGGCAATTTCTGTTTTTCCTACACCGGCAGGTCCTTCTACGAGTAGTGGTTTATTTAATTGCATTGATAAAAAGACCGACATGGCGATTTTCCGATCAGTGATGTATCCCTGACTGTTAAGCAATGACTCAACATGACTTAATTTTTCTAACTGCATACAATCATTCGGTATTTAAAAAAAGCGGAAACCATATTCCGCTTTTACAACTTGGATATTATGTTTTAATTTAATTAAAGATTGTCTGCTGCTTCCATCAAGGCCCTTTTGGCATAAACTTTAGCCAAATGCCTCCTGTAATCTTCAGACGCAAAGTGATCACTTAAGACATCTGCATCCAATGCGGCTTTTTCGGCGGCAATGGTGATGTTATCGACATCCGGGGCATGTCCTGTCAATGCCTCCTCTACGGCAGCATCGCGAAAAGCATTGGCCGAAACACCGGTAAAAGCCAGTTTTACGTTATCACACAAGCCATTATTTTTACTGATAATGGCGGCACAACCAACCAGGGCAAATCGTGAGGCAGGTTGCATGCATTTTGTATAGGCCGTGCCTATATTACCATGAGGAATCGGAATCCTTATCTCAGTAATGATCTCATTTTCTGCCAAAGAAGTGGTATACAATCCCAGGAAAAAATCATGGGCATCGATGGTTCTTAGCCCGTCCGGACCTTTCAATACAAGCACAGCGTCTGTGGCAAGCATCCCGGCTGGCCAGTCGGCTGCCGGATCGGCATGGGCCAGACTCCCTCCTATTGTACCCATGTTTCTCACCTGCACATCCCCGATACTTCCCGCAATCTGTGACAACATGGAGATTTTACCTTTGATTAGTTCGGAAGACTCAATTTCATAGTGCGTCGTAGCTGCCCCGATACATATTGTATCATCTTCCTCTTTTATATATTTTAACTCGGGTATACGATTGATATCCACCAGTTTAACCGGGCTATTTAAACGCAGCTTCATGGCCGGAAGCAAACTATGACCTCCAGCCAACAACTTGGCTTCATCACCATACTCTACAAGGTATTTTATAGCCTCATCGATCGTGTTAGCCCTTTCATAATCAAATTTACTAGGTATCATAATATGCTGCTTTATGGGTTATTGTGTATAGCTTTCCAAACTTTTTCGGGGGTCACCGGCATTTCCAGATCTTTTATGCCAAAAGGGGCCAATGCATCTATAACCGCATTGACTACTGCAGGTGTAGCGCCAATGGTTCCCGCCTCGCCGGCACCTTTAACCCCCAACGGATTATGTGGACACGGAGTCACGGTTCTGTCGGTTTCAAATGAGGGTAAGTCATCTGCCCTTGGCATGGTATAATCCATGTAACTCCCATTGATTAACTGTCCGGATTCATCATAGATCGCTCCCTCAAACAATGCCTGGCCAATGCCTTGCACCAAACCTCCATGAATCTGTCCATCTACGATCATCGGGTTAATGACATTCCCAACATCATCACAGGCTACAAACTTTTTCAAATCTACTTTACCGGTTTCCGTATCTACTTCCACTACAGCAATGTGTGCGCCGAAGGGATAAGTAAAATTAGCAGGGTCATAAAAACTTGCGAAGTCCATCCCGGGCTCGAGTCCTTCAGGATAGTTATGTGGTACATAGGCAGTCAGGGCCACATCACCAAAAGAAATGGATTTATCTGTTCCTTTTACTGTCCATTTCCCATCTTCAAATTGCAGGTCATCTTCCGATGCTTCCAATTTATGAGCAGCAATTTTCGCGCCTTTTTCAATTACTTTTTCAATGCCTTTCATTATGGCACTACCACCGACAGCCAGGCTTCTTGAGCCGTATGTTCCCATGCCGAAAGCTACTGACTCAGAATCTCCATGGATGATCTCTACATCTTCCATAGCAATACCGAACTTGTCGGCCACTATTTGGGCGAAAGTAGTTTCATGACCTTGGCCATGGGAGTGCGAACCGACATATACACTTACCTTTCCGGTAGGTTGTACGCGTACCTGGGCAGACTCGTATAATCCTGCCCTGGCTCCAAGAGCGCCCACCACAGCCGAAGGTGCGATTCCACAAGCTTCAATGTAAGTCGAAATGCCTATACCGAGTAATTTACCATTTTCCCTACCCTGCGCCTGCTCTTGCCTCAACTCTTGATAACCAACCATATCCATTGCCCTTCTTAATACAGGTTCATAATTACCACTGTCATATTGCAGGGCAACCTGGGTTTGATAGCCAGGTTGGTTGACTCCGTCAAAAGGTGGAATAAAGTTTTTGAACCGGAGCGCTGCCGGATCTACGTCCATCTCCAGGGCTGCTTTATCGATCAGCCTTTCCAAAAGATAGGTAGCTTCGGGGCGACCGGCCCCACGATAGGCATCTACCGGGGTAGTATGGGTAAACACGCCGGTAACATCAACATAGATAGCAGGGGTGGTGTATAAACCCTGCAATAATGTGCCATGCAGATAAGTAGGAACACATGGACCGAAAGTACTTAGATAAGCTCCGAGGTTGGCAAAGGTTTTTACCCTTAACCCTACCATATTTCCTTCTTTATCAAATCCCATCTGAGCTTTGGTTACATGGTCGCGGCCATGACAGTCCGTCATAAAGCTCTCACTTCTTTCCGCCGTCCATTTCACCGGCTTACCTATTTGCCTCGAACACCACGTCATCAGGGCTTCTTCGGTATAGTGAAATATTTTGCTACCAAATCCCCCCCCGACATCAGGTGATACCACCCTTACTTTATGTTCGGGTATACCCAGTACAAATGCGCACATCAGCAGCCGGATCAAATGCGGATTCTGGGAGCTGGTATATAAGGTGTATTTATCATTGGCGCTGTCGTAATCACCTATAGCACTCCGTGGTTCAATGGCATTGGGTATTAATCTTTGGTTCACAAATTCAAGCGTAGTAATATGGTCGGCTTGGGCCATTGCCTGATTAGTTTTTTCCCGGTCACCCAATTCCCAATCAAAAGAAATGTTATTAGGAACGTCTTCATGAACCAATGGAGCGCCCTCCTCTACAGCCTCCTCTGCATGAACCACTGCTTCCAACGGTTCATAGTCAATTTTCACCATTTCAGCCGCATCTTTGGCAAGCGCTTTTGATTGGGCGATCACTACGGCCACTGAATCGCCCATATACCGCGTTTTATCAGCCACCAACAACGGGTGTGGCGGTTCCTTCATGGTATCACCATTTTTGAAATCCACCTGCCAGCCACATGGAACACCGTTGATTCCGGCTTCCGCAATATCCTTGCCAGTGAATATGGCTATGACACCTTCCATAACTTCGGCCTCACTGGTATCGATATTCAGGATTTTTGCATGGGCATAATGACTCCTGATGATTTGTGCATGCAGCATGCCAGGTAAAACAATATCATCGGTATACCTTCCTTTTCCCGTTATAAACCGCTTATCTTCTACCCTTTTAACCGATTTTCCTATTATATTAGTCATGGAAAACCTCCTTTTTCACTTTTTCGGAAGCATACTGAATCGCTTTCACAATGTTATGATAACCGGTGCATCGACAATAGTTACCATCTAAGGCCTCCCGAATCTGATCTTCGGTAGGATCAGGATTGCGGGCTAACAGTTGGGCGGCAGTCATAATCATGCCGGGCGTACAAAACCCGCATTGAAGACCATGCTGTTCTTTAAATCCCTCCTGGATAGGATGTAACTCGTTGTCATTTGCCAGTCCTTCGATGGTGGTAATTTCCAAGCCATCTGCCTGAACTGCTAACATTGTACATGACTTTACTGCCTTGCCGTTTACCAGAACAACACAGGCTCCACAATTGCTGGTATCACATCCTATATGGGTACCGGTAAGGTTTAACACTTCCCTTAAATAATAGGCAAGCAGTAACCTCGGTTCCACCTCGTGGGATTGTGACTGACCATTTACTTTTAAATGAATAAGGCTTCCCATTGGTATAGTTAATTTAGTGTAAATTGTATGAGGGGTATTCTTCAGTGATTTTTCAACTGAAAAAACAACCCTTTAATTAATAAACTGGTATTGTCATATTTAATCGAAAATCCTGTGAAGGATTGTCTATGCAACCCTGATTCACGGCTTTCCGATTCTATACAGGCCTGATACGGGGGGTCGAAATTTGCATCGCTGCCAGAATGCAAATCAACAAATGCTGAAAATCAGGGTTTACATTACTATCATAAAATACTAAGATTAATCTTAATTCGCAAATGGCAAAAGGAATATCCCCAATTAAATTGGTGATGATATAATGCTATGATAATCAGACCAACAGTTCCTGTAAAGATTCGATGGTCCAGTCCGGCTCCAAATCCAGGTTTTCTATAAGGGAGTTATTCCTGTTTAACCAAATGGTTTTGAAACCAAAGGACTTGGCACCGGCCACGTCCCACGTATTAGTTGAAACGAAGGCAATATATTCTTTGTCGATTTCCAGGCCACTAATGGCCAGTTGGTAAACACTTGGCATAGGCTTAAACTGGCTGATCACATCGACACTGATGATACGGTCGAATATATGGTCGAGGCTGTTATGATCAACTGCAGATTTGAGCATTTTGTAATCGGCATTTGAGAGCACCGCCAGCCGATGTTTTCTCCTCAACTGATCCAAGGCTTCCTGCACTTCAGGATAGGCGGCCACCACCTGATACCTCAACATCATATCATCCAGAATATCCCTGGTAAATTCCACAGCATACCGGCGGCAGGCGTGTTGCAAGGCATCTCCGGTCACTTTTGAAAATGGCTCATACCTGCCCATTAACGATCTCAGCCAGGTATATTCCAATTGCTTATGGCGCCATAACCTGGCAATGTCCTTTGACTTTTTTCCGTAGTAATGGTCTAAGCGGTCATCTAAAGAGCTTATATTAAATAAGGTGCCATAAGCATCAAATACGATGGCTTTTAGCTGTCTTAAATTCAACATTGAATAAAAATTTTTGGCGTTAGTTTCTTATATTTAATCACTTTGGATATTTGGGACCAATACTTTTCTTCACTCAAGTGCATAAAAATATTTATTAATCACTTTACTTTCAAAATTGTGTACAGTGTTTTAAGCTTTTCCAAAATACAATAATTTTAAATTTTTTAAACCACCATAAGTCATTCAATGAATCTAAAAAGCGCAATATTAAAGGATTACTCAAAAAAACATGCCTCTCAACTGGCTGACTATATAGGAGAAGATACCGAACGTTTCGATGAGTTAATGCAACTTTTTCTTGGAAATACCTACATCATCACACAACGGTCTGCCTGGGTAGTTGGTATCTGTTGTGAAAGATACCCTTCTTTAATAACACCGTACCTGGAAAAAATGATATTGAACCTGCGAAATGATGTACATGACGCCGTAAAAAGGAACTCTGTCAGAATATTACAAAACGTTGACCTGCCGGATGAGTTATTGGGAGAAGCCGCAGATGTCTGTTTTCAGTTGCTTTCATGTCGTAGTGAACCTGTGGCGGTTAAAGTCTTCAGCATGTCGGTCTTATTAAATATAGTAAACAAAGTTCCCGAACTTAAAAATGAATTAAAAATTATCATTGAAGACCAACTCCCCCATGCCTCTCCGGGTTTTCTGTCAAGAGGAAAAAAAATTTTGAAGGCGCTCGAAAAAATTCAAAGCACTTCCACATAGCGGCGCCGAAACCGCGACCATGAATATGGAATGATTTGGTAAAAAAGGAAAGTCTTTAATAAATACGGAATATGATGTATCCTGCCAGGATGATATCGTCTCTCTTGATTTTTCTAATTTGTTTTCAGCCGCTATTTATGAAGCCTATGGAGAAATGGCATTCAAAAATTCATACCCGGTCTCCCCTACTACTAATTTTGTAATGGTTGAAGGGGATAAATTAACCCTATAATTGGGGGTTACAGGAAGAATTGGGGCAAACGGTCTTGGCGGTATCACCATTGAAGGAAATATCAGTAGCTATGATATTACCGACATGCCTGAAACACGAGATTGAACCGCTAAGCATACCCATAAAAACCAATCTGTTGTATTGGTAAAACAGCTTTAAATGCATTTTTATTAATTACTTTTTTGTTAAAAATTTCCCGGAACAATGCCAAGCGGACCGTAATCCGCGTTGGCATTTTACACCCAAACCAAAAAAAACTATGAAAAAGCAACCTGCGCTGCTATCTACTTTGTTACCGTATCAAAATAATAACCGGTTACCGGAACATCTTCTTTAGCCAGATAGCTCGTGTTGTCTGTGGTTGCTGTTTGTTGTCGTATATTTGCATGCCTGGCAAAACTGTGCCTGGTCTGAACCTGGCATTTGAGTTCATTGTAAAACATCAGCACCTCCCCGCTTGCGGATTTCATTGCTTTTAACGCTCCCAACCAACCTGTGAGCAAAATCAACAGTGCAATAATGATCCCCAACATGTCAATCAATTTCTTTTTCATAACGCATCCGATACCATTCGTTCGGGATTTTCTTTTTCCGCTTTTGTGGTTGTTTGTGATGGCGCTTTTATTTTGTTTCGATGCAAAACTATTTCATGATATGGTAGGTAGAAATTTTTGTAAGTAGACACCAGGTGTACACGTTTTATTAAAGTGGTATACAGCAGGTCAAAATGTGCCTAATTTGGCTAAAAACGAAAATTTTAAAGCATCAGTTTTTATAAAAAAATGATTATCCAAGGAAAAAAATGGAGACAAAGTCAAGAATCTATGAAAAACTCTATGGGTTTAAGAAAAAATCACCTGTCCTGATGACCACGATTTTTTATCAGGACAAAGATTAATTAATTCCGGAGATATAAGCTTCAGAGTTTGTATTAATTCTTCTGTGGAAACTATGAAGTCTCCGGAAACAACAGGGACATCTCACACCTTAGATTATTGATTGATCATGTAATTTCTATTCATCCCATAAGTCTGCAACTGTGTAGGGAGAACCCGGCATTGTCCAGAACACCCCCCTTACGTATCGGGCACGTTTGTCGAGTTTTGAGATTTTCTCCATATCTTCGGTATTCAGTTGCACATTTGATGCTTCAAAGTTTTGTTTAAGACGTTCCGGATTTACAGACTTGGGGATCACCGCCGTACCTCGCGCCAGGGCCCATTGAATGAGCGCCTGCGCGGGTGAACATCCTTTAGCATCAGCAATGTTTTTGATAATTTCGTTATCCAGAAGGCTGGTTTCGTCTTCTGACTTTAAAAAATCAGGCCGGTCTTTCGAACCCAATGGTGAATAGGCCGTGAGGAAAATATTGTTTTCATGACAATAGCTTACCAGCTCAGGCTGTTGCAAAAAGGGATGCATTTCGACCTGGTTCATTTCCGGGCGAATATCACAGGCTTTTAACAGCTCAGATAGTTTTTTTACACTGAAATTTGAAACGCCAATATGTCTTGCCAATCCTGCTTTGCACAGGGCTTCCATACCTTTCCAGGTTTCGGGTATAGGCCTTTCCTCCAGGCTCACAAAGTCCTCCCCTTTCTCAGGAAAAAGTATACCGGCTTTAAGCGCAACCGGCCAATGTACCAGATACAAATCCAGGTAACTTAACCTTAGATCTGACAGTGTCTGCTGCAATGCTGCCTCGACATTTTCCTGGCCATGAGCGTCATTCCATAGCTTCGAAGTTATCCACAATTCCTCCCTTTTCACATCACCTGCCCGGAAAGCATCATCCAACGCTTGTCCAACTTCCACCTCATTCCGGTAAATGGCAGCGCAGTCGAAGTGCCTGTAGCCAATTCTGATTGCTTCCCTTACTGCATTGTATACATCGCCGGGCGCTGATTTCCAGGTACCTAAACCCAACATTGGCATTTGGTCGCCATTTTCAAATTCTAAAAATTTCATAAGTACGGTTGTTACTTTTACAAATAATTTGACTCTGTATTAAATTCTTAGCAGGATCTTACTTGTACGCTGCATTTAATCAAAAATAAATCAATTAATTAAAAATTTTACAAGGTATTGTCTAAAAATGCCACACTAAGTCGCTGCATTATGTATATTTATGCACCTTAAATATAAATGTTTCAACTACAATCTTTGATCAGTGAATCACTCTCTTTCCCAAAGCCCTTTCCTGAAGTATCTGTTTACAGAAGTTGACAACAGCGGCCTTATTGTATTACGGATTGCTTTTGGATTTTTAATCATCATGGAAAGTGCCGGGGCCATTGCCACCGGCTGGGTGAAAGAAACCTTTGTGGATCCCGAGTTCACTTTTTCTTTTATTGCGTTTGAATGGCTGCAACCACTGACAGGTAACGGCATGTATTTTTATTACGCAATCATGGCTGTATTTGGCCTGGCGGTGATGCTTGGGTGGCATTACCGGATCGCTATCAGTGGTTTCGCAGTGATGTGGACCTTTACTTACCTGATGCAAAAATCTCATTACAATAACCATTATTACTTATTGGTTCTTTTGTGCTTTCTCATGATGTTGATGCCCGCACACCGGTATCATTCTCTGGATGTTAAAAGAAAGCCCGCACTAAAAAAGCTCACATGCCCCAGATGGTGTTATAGTATTTTTATTTTGCAGTTATGGATTGTTTTTACCTATGCTTCTATTGCCAAAATGTATCCCGACTGGATCGATGGATCGATTATTAGTATGTGGTTTACTGCCAAAAGTAAACTGCCGGTCATCGGTCCCTTGCTGGAGAAGGCCTGGATGGTGCCCCTGGTAGCCTATGGTGGCATCTTTTATGACCTGCTGATCATTCCAATGCTGCTTTGGAAAAAAACCAGGATTCCGGGAGTAATTATCTCGCTCTTTTTTCATGGGTTTAACTCCGCCGTGTTTCATATTGGTATATTTCCTTATCTGATGATCGGCATGATGGTTTTGTTTTTTCCTCCGGAAAAAGTCAGGAGCCTGTTTTTTAAAAAGAAACCGGCGATACCGGCGGCGGCCGATGAGACAGTCACCATACCAAAAAATTTTGGTTTATGGGCTGGGGTAATGGTGGTTTACTTCGCTTTCCAGGTTCTCCTACCGCTGCGCCATCATCTTTTCGAAGGCAATGTATTATGGACTGAGGAGGGACATCGGATGTCGTGGCGAATGATGTTGCGTTCAAAAGGGGGCAATGTGCATTTTGAATTAAAAGACCCGGTTAGTCACGAAACCCGCAAAATATATCCAACCGAGTTTGTTTCCGCCAATCAGGCCCGTAAAATGGGGTCACGCCCTGACATGATCTGGCAGGCTGCGCAGTATCTTAAAGAAAAAAATAAACGGGACGGATTGTACCCCGAAATCTATGTTCACGCCAAAGTATCCCTCAACGGCAGGCCTATGCAAAAATACATCGACTCATCGGTAAACATGGCTGAAGTACCCTGGGAGCCCTTTCAACACTCCGCTTGGATTTTACCATTCAACTCTGAGAACAATGATTAAATGGAGTGTGAGTGTGGAGTTTGGGTGTGAGGGTGAGGGTGAGGGGGTGTGATTCTTTGTGGCTGGGGGGGGCAAAATATTGGTGGAAATTTCTTTGTTTATATATTTGCGGATTATAGAAATCCATTTAAAATAAATAACATAAATGAAAAATATTGCTGTAATCGGCTCGGGAACCATGGGCAATGGCATTGCCCATGTGTTTGCCCAAAATAATCACCACGTTTCACTGATCGACATTTCAACCGCTGCTTTGGAGAAAGCGCTGGCAACCATCGAAAAAAACCTGGATCGCCAGCTTGTTAAAGGAAAAATTGATGAACAAACCAAAACAAAAACACTTGAAAACATCACGGCCTTTTCCAGCCTCGAAGAAGGATTAAAGGATGTGGGCTTGGTAGTGGAAGCAGCTACGGAAAATGTGGAACTAAAGTTGAAAATCTTCGGACAAATCGACGAGGCTTGCGATGAGAGCACCGTGCTGGCCACCAACACCTCCTCTATTTCTATCACCAAAATTGCTGCTGCCACCAAAAGACCCGATAAGGTAATTGGTATGCATTTTATGAATCCGGTTCCTGTTATGAAACTCGTTGAGGTGATAAGAGGATATGCCACGAGCGACGAAGTGACCGGTCAGATCATGAGGCTTTCTGAAAAACTCGGTAAGATACCCGTGGAAGTTAACGATTATCCCGGATTTGTAGCCAATAGAATTTTGATGCCTATGATTAATGAGGCCGTATATACATTGTTTGAAGGAGTGGCAGGCGTGGAGCAAATCGATACGGTTATGAAACTGGGCATGGCGCATCCTATGGGTCCCCTGCAATTAGCTGATTTTATAGGCCTCGATGTTTGTTTATCAATTTTAAAGGTGTTGCATAAAGGTTTTGGTGATCAAAAGTATGCCCCTTGCCCGCTGCTGGTAAACATGGTTGTGGCAGGCAAGCTTGGTATCAAGTCGGGTGAAGGGTTTTATGATTACAGTCACGGTACCAAAGATTTGGTTATAGCAGATAATTTCAGGAAGTAAGTCGGTAAGTTTTTATGGCAAATACACCATAAAAAAATTATCGCTATTTTTAGGTATAAATACACCTGGCACATAAATTGTTCCTCCGAAAATATCAGGGAACCTTTTTTGTCATACAAGCATTTCAACTATATGTTTATAAAATTTACCATATCAGGCCTCTTTTTATGGATACTGGCATGCCATACCACCGTCGCACAGGAATCAGGAGTATCTCAGGAGATAAAAACATTGATGAGTCGGGCTATAGAAGAAATGAATTCAGGGCAATATGCTGAGGCTAATGTTACTTTTCGTAAGATGCTGGCCAGCAAAAAAGTGTTGCCTACCAATATGAGTTACTTTTTTGCAGAAACATTGTATATGATTAAACAGTTTCACAACAGTGAAAACTTTGTTAACAAATACCTCAAACTGGCAGGAAAAGGTGGCGATTACTATGATCAGGCTGTTGGGTTGCAAAAATTGCTGGAAGATAAAAAAACAGAAATCAGGGATTGTAACTATTGCAATGTATTTGGTTATCGCCTCCACAATTGTCAGTTGTGCGATGGAAAGGGTACCCTGACATCAACCTGTTATTATTGTAAAGGAAATGGAAGAACCAACTGCCTGACCTGCCAGGGAGATGGAGTGATCATTACCAAAAACATATTCGATGTAGAAGAGTATAAAACCTGTCACGTTTGCGAAACCAAAGGATTTAATATATGCAAGGTTTGCCATGGCCATAAAGTGATTGAAAATCAGTGCCCTGACTGCCTGGGCAGCAAACTTACCCAAACTGATGAAATTTGCGACCATCAGGCCCATGACCGACTCGATTTGGAAAACCCTGAAAACCGAATTGAAAATTAATTACCTGCAATACCTTCTGATGGCCTCATCGGCATCTTCCACATTCAGCGACTTGGCCAGTCTGAAGTCATTACAAGCGCTGGAACGCTTCTTCAATTTTACATTAACTGCCCCCCGGTACAAATAGGCTTCACCATAATCCGGATTAATATTGAGGGCTAAATTGTAAGCATTGAGGGCCTCTTTAATCAGTCCGGACTTATGCAAAGATCTCCCCTTAAAAAAATGGGCAATGGCATTTTCTCCATCAACTTTAATTACTTTATCAAAGTAGAATGCCGCGTTATCGAACACATTTTTTCTGTAAAAATCCTTGCCAATACTCAGATTAGCATGGATATTGTCAGGATTAATGTCAAGAATACGGTTGTAATCCTCAAGGGCCCGGTCGTAATCACCGAGTTCTTCATAAGATCTCCCCCTGTTATAAAGGGTTTTTATATTATTAGGTTTTAATGACAAATACTCATCATAGGCAGCGATAGCCAGTTCGTATTCCTGATTTCTGAAATGTATATCCCCCTGGGAAGAACTGTTGTCTTTACAACCACTTCCAAGCAGGATTACCGGCAATACGATATAGAATAGGTGCTTCATTTAAACTTCTGTTTTGGAATGCGTAAAGGTAATACAATTATTTAATGGTGATAACATATTGTTAAGTATCTGGCAGATTTTTATCCTTTTTTTGGGAATACCAAAAATGACAAAATCATGCTGTAAACAATTTGAATTAGTAAAAATCGGGCAGGCTCAACTTTGTTTTTTGGTTACGATATTTAAGGGATGAAGTAAGCCATGGGTTTTCTCGATTTCCACCCCTGCTTTGCCGACAAACATACTGGCTTCTATTCTTACCGGAATTTTATTCCTGTCAGCAGAGAACCATACGGCAATGGAGTTTTCGCCGTCGAACAATTTATTGTCAGGCATTATGGGAACCAGTTTATGGCAGTTTATCTTACCTATTTTGGTCTTTACAATCTCCGTACCCTTATACATAATTTGAAAATCATAAAAAGTATCCTCGAAAAAAGCATCCACCCGGATAGTATCACCTATTTTAAAACTATTAAAATCCAAGGTTCTCAAATACATATAGCCACCAACCATGTCGCGCACATTGTCAGGTGCCTTGAAGTACAAGGGTTCTTTGAACTTACCGGTTTTCTTATCCACCACTTTGTATTCAATCATATTGGTATTATGATCAAACTTGACAAGTTCATCTTTTTTGTAGTTGTTCTCCCTGATTTTTCTGTAAGAGATATGGGGAATCAGCGCAGCCGTATCTACGTAAGCGCCCCACACATCATTTACCTTGGCCACCCAACTCACCAAACCTGTAGTTTTTCCGTGCACATCTACCCTGTAACACTTCCGGCCGTTGACCCTGAAGGTTTTATCTTTTATCTCCATTTTGGCTTCTCCTACACTAAAAATACCAAAAGTGACATGGTAATTTAATAATTCACCCGTGGTAAAGTTATTATGAACCACCGACTTATAGGCAGGTTTCTCATGGAAAATAAATGAAGATAAAAGCAAAAATCCGGCAATGTAAAAACCTAATTTCTTCATTAGATTAAAAAATTCTGTTATTGCATCATATAAACCAGATGCCAAACCCGGTTTATAAAGTTCATTTTAGCTTTTTTTGGTAATAATAACGTATCAAACTCATAATTGATACAAAATTGCCCCTAAATCCTTTACTATGTAAAGAAAATTAATATTGGCGTCACACAAAACAGCAAAACGCAGTCAATAATTACATCTGCAATAAACCTTGTTCTTTATGGCGTTCGGGTACCGCATTAAAATTTTTAATATATTTCTGAAAAAAAGATATGACTAACCCACAACAGCCTCATCGATTGTATCATCTGTCTTACTGCTGACGCTTTTGCCCCTGAAAAAGGCCGGACAGTATAACCTGTCCTTGTATTGTGGTGAATGGGGTCGTTACGTGTTCACACCGGAGGGTTCAAGGCTGAAATGGTATGAGGATGTCAAAGCATGCCTTGAAAAAAACAATATAGCCTGGGCCAATTGGGACTACAAAGGCAAGGGGTTTGGGATTGTAAACAAAAACCGGAATCCCCGGGAAAAATTGATCAAAGCACTGCTGGATTAACTTTCCGGCTATTTGATAGCAAATACCGCATTAATCGTAAATCTTAGTTTTATCGTTTTAAAGTCAATATTTAAAGGAGCCTGTTCCTCCCCGGCATCATATTCCAACGCCAGGTTCGAGTAGGCCCTTGCCGCTTTGTAGGTAACCGGTGGCCCTAACGCTACCTCTGAAACCTCCAACACACCACCTAGCTCCTCGCCAATGCCGCTTAAAAGATAGCCGGCTTTCTCCTTGGCAGCCACCAGGGCTTTGAGTTTTAGCTCCTTTCTGTGAGTCTCGATCTTCGTATGGCTGTAATGCGTCACATTAACACGCTGAATACCTTTTTCATCCAATTGCTCCAGCAGTTCATTCATTTTATCGAGGTTCTCCAGTTTTAGCCGGTAACTTTTGGAAGCTAAAAAATTCTCGCTTCTTTTTTTTCTGTAATTCCAGTTATAACCAAATATGTTTTCAACCTGAAAGTTTTCTTCAGGAATTTTCAGTTTCTTTACCGCCCTGGCCAATTGCAGCTCCAGTTGGCTAATGTCTATCTTTTTACGGTCTTTTTCATATTCCTTCAGGGTAACCGAGAAATAGATTTCATCGGGAATAATCTCCATTTCGGCACTTCCCTGCACAGCAATCTTTTTTTGAAAAGCAGTCTTCTCCTGAGCCTGCAGCGACGCATTGCCAATGATTATCAAACAGATCGCTGATAATAACACTTCCCTTAATTTCTTCATGACATATAGGTTTAAAATAAAACAAAATTATACTGCAACATCATTTTCCCTTAATGCTTCGTTTAACGAAGTTTTAAGATCGGTACTCGCCTTGCGTTTTCCTATAATCAAGGCAGCCGGAACCTGGTAAGAACCTGCGGGAAACGCCTTGGTGTAGGAGCCTGGGATTACCACCGACCTGGCGGGAACCTCTCCTTTATAAATAACCGGTTCATTGCCTGTTACATCAATGACCTTCGAACTTGCCGTTAATGTAACATTGGCGCCGAGCACAGCTTCCTTACCAACCCTGACACCTTCGACCAGTATGCACCGCGAACCGATAAAAGCACCGTCCTCAATGATCACAGGAGCGGCCTGAATGGGCTCCAGCACACCGCCAACTCCTACGCCTCCGCTCAAATGCACATCTTTGCCAACCTGCGCACAACTTCCTACGGTAGCCCATGTATCAACCATCGTGCCACTATCAACATATGCGCCAATATTAACATACGAAGGCATCATCACCACCCCCTTACTGATATAGGCCCCATAGCGGGCAATGGCATGAGGTACAACCCTTACCCCCAACTCACGATATCCGGATTTTAACTTCATTTTATCATGAAACTCAAAAGGGCCTACTTCTACCAATTCCATCTGCCGGATTGGAAAATAAAGAATAACTGCTTTTTTTATCCATTCATTTACCCGCCAGCCCTGACCGGCCGGTTCGGCTACCCGCGAACTACCCTTGTCCAGTGCTTCGATCACAGACTCAATGGCCTGCTGTGTTTGCAGCTCCTTTAATAAATTTCTATCTTCCCAGGCTGCTTCGATGATGTTTTTAAGTTCCATTTCAATTAAGGAATTATGTGAAAAAAAATTAATTTTGATTTAATGCGTAAAATCAAAATCGCCTTTGCCTCCATTCTGAAACCGGTTGATGAAACCCGGATGTATGAAAAGATGGGCCTTTCGCTCGACCAAACAAATAAATATGAAATTAATATCATAGGGTTTTCAACAAAAAATGTTTCAACTCCTGAAACCGTCAACTGGCACCCCATTTACAACCACGCCCGTTTGAGCATCAAAAGGCTGGCAGCCCCCTTTAAATGTTTTAAAGTATTAGTTAAAGTAAAGCCTCAAGTAATTATATTTAATACTCCTGAATTACTGATAGTTATAATTACATACAAAATATTATTTGGTGGCAAAATCGTCTATGATATCCTGGAAAACTACCTTCATAACATCCTGTACACCAACACCTATCCGCACTTGATTCGACCGCTGCTGGCCCGCCTCGTACGTGGCCTGGAATGGATTTGCAGGCCGGCAATCGATCATTATTTTTTAGCTGAAAAGCGTTATGCAACTGAACTCGGATTTACAAAAAACAAAAGCACGATTATTGAAAATAAGTTTAAAGGCAAAGGGCGGCCGTCGCCAAAAACCAAAGTGAGTAATGATGACAACATCGCCTTGTTGTACAGTGGCACCATTGCAGAAAACTATGGCATTTTAGAGGCTATCCATTTTGCGGAAAAACTGTACGAACTCCGTAAAACCACCAGTCTGACAATCATGGGATACTGCGCCAAACCGGCGCTATTGAGGAGAATAAAGCAGCGCATCAAAGACAAAACCTATATCAGGCTTGTGGGTGGGGACAAGCCTGTCCCTCACACCCGAATCCTGGAGGCCATTGAGAAAGCTGATTTAGGCCTTGTGCCTTACAGAGCCAACAAAAGCACTGATAACTGCATGCCAACAAAGATATATGAATACATGGCCTGCAGACTTCCTATGATCATGCAAAATAACCCTTATTGGATTGATTTCTGTCAACCTCATCATGCCTGCATTCCGGTTAACTTTTTATCTTTTGATGCCAGTACAGTCATGGACCGTTATTATGCTACCACTTTTTACAATAGTGATAAACCCATGGATATTTATTGGGAAAAAGAGGAGATGAAGCTTTTCAAGGTACTTGATCGTTTAGTGGGCAGCTACTGAACAGGGTTATGTTTTTAGTATTGAATGAAAAGCACAAATCATCTGATGTGTAGTGCTGGCAGCGTCCTCAACTATAGATATAGCGCTAGCAACCGTAACTCTTTGTGTCTTGGTGCCTCCGTGGTTAACCATTTTTCACCACAGAGGCACCAAGACACAAAGAGACACAAAGAATTTTGGTGTAAATGTTGTGCAGCGGCCACGAGACGCTTGCCCCATTCGAAATCAGGATGTCATTGGATGGCACTCCCGGCCATAGTTTTATGAGCTGTCATAAACAAAACAAAGGCTGAAATTACCTGGTTTTGTTTTTTAGACAAAGCTAAATTTTAATTTAGACAAAACATTAAACATCGATTTTCGTTAAAATAGGGAGATTCTTCTGCTTTTTAGAGGTACATAATGAATTTATTTAGATTAAGCTAAAAAATTTGTTATTTTGCAATAAAAAATAAAGTCATGTTAAGCTTTGCAGAAGAGAATTACTTAAAAACGATCTACCATCTGTCGGAGACTTGCCATGAGGACGTATCTACCAACGCCATCGCCGACACGTTGAACACCAAGCCGGCCTCCGTAACAGATATGATTCGCAAACTTTCCAACAAGGGAATGCTTAACTATCGTAAATACCGTGGAGTGTCCATTTCTGACAAGGGAAAAAAGGCTGCCCTGAATGTAGTGAGAAAGCACCGGCTTTGGGAGGTTTTTCTGGTAGACAAATTAAAGTTCAACTGGGATGAAGTTCATGAAGTGGCTGAACAACTGGAGCATATCAGGTCTCCCCTGCTCATCAAGAGGCTGGATGAATTCCTCAACTATCCAAAATACGATCCCCACGGAGACCCTATTCCGGACGAAAACGGGGAATTTCTAGTCAAATCCAAAATTCCATTGGCAGAGTTAGGTCTCAACGCAACAGGTATCATTGTCGCTGTCAATGATTCAAATTCACTTTTCCTTCAATACCTGGACAAAATTGGTGTCTACCTGGGGGCCAAGATTAAAGTATTGGATAAAATTGAATTTGATAACTCCCTGGAAATCATGATAGACAACAAAAAAACCGTCTTCGTTTCCAAAGAGGTTTCCGAAAATATATTAATAACTGAATAAATGATTTTGTACAAATCCGCATTGAAACTTTTTCTGGCAATTCTCCTTCCGGGGGTTCTTCTATTTCAAATGTCCTGCAGCAATAACCAGGAGCAAAACCTTGTCAAAGACCGCCTGAATATTGTCACCACCACCGGTATGATCGAGGATATCGTTAAAAACATCGTACAGGATTCTGCTGATGTTACTGCATTGATGGGCCCGGGCGTAGACCCTCATTTATACAAGGCAACCCAAGGTGATTTACAGCGGCTAAAAAGTGCTTCGCTGATTTTTTATAATGGTCTCCATCTGGAAGGGAAACTGGGCGACATTTTTAAAAATCTAAGCAGAATAAAACCTGTTGTAGCCGTTTCGGACAATATTTCACCCGAGCAATTGATTGATAATACTTCTATGGGAGGACAATATGACCCTCATATCTGGTTTGATGTTTCACTATGGCAACAGGCAGCCACGTATGTTAGCCAAACCCTGATGCAGCATGATTCGCTTAATGCAGCTTTTTATCAGCAAAACACAGCGGTATACCTGGAGCAATTGGATGTTTTACATGAAGAGGTAAAGACTAAGATGGCCGAAATTCCGGAAGATCAGCGCATAATGGTTACAGCCCATGATGCCTTTGAATACTTCGGCAGGGCTTATGATATCGAGGTCAGGGGGCTGCAAGGCATTTCCACAATGTCGGAGTTCGGCTTAAAGGATGTCGCCGATTTGGTGAATTTCATCACTGAAAAAAAAATTAAGGCCGTCTTTGTAGAGTCTTCCGTACCCGAAAAATACCTCAGGTCGGTGGTGGAAGGTTGTAGAAAAAAAGGGCACGACGTATCCATCGGTGGGATACTGTACTCAGACGCCATGGGCAACCCCGGAACAGTGGCTGGAAACTATCAGGGTATGGTGAGGGAAAATGTCAATACGATTGTGAATGCATTAAAATGATAGGGAGTTGAAGTGTTCAATAATAAATAGACTATGATTCAGCAAGTTGAAGACCCGGCGGTAGAGGTACATGATTTAACGGTAACTTATCATAAAAAGCCGGTGCTGTGGGATATTGACCTGACCCTTCCAAAGGGAGCAATCATTGGAATTATAGGTCCTAATGGCGCAGGTAAGTCCACACTCATCAAGGCGATAATGAACCTCATTCCCCATGGCAGCGGTTATGTCAGGATATTTAATCGCGACATCGACGAGGTGCGCGACAAGGTAAGCTATGTTCCTCAGAAGGAGTCGGTAGATTGGGATTTTCCTGCTTCGGTCATGGATGTGGTATTGATGGGGCGTTATGCCAGGCTCGGTCTCTTTAAGCGCCCAAGAAAGGCCGATAAAGAAGTGGCGTTGGACTGCCTGAAAAAGGTGGGGATGGATGCCTACAAGTCCCGGCAGATCGCTCAGCTCTCCGGCGGCCAGCAGCAGCGGGTTTTTTTAGCTCGCGCCTTGGCACAGGAGGCAGATATATACTTTATGGATGAGCCTTTTGCCGGTGTAGACGCGGCGACTGAAACGGCTATCATCGAGTTATTAAGGGAAATGTCGGAAAATGGTAAAACGGTGGTAGTCATTCATCATGATATCCAATCGGCTATGGAGTACTTTAACTGGGTTGTTTTACTGAATATGCGGCTGGTCGCTTCAGGCCCCACCGCGCAAACCCTGATTCCCTCATTGTTGGAGGAGACTTATGGAGGCAAGCTTACTTTGCTGGCAGAAGTGGGTAACCTGATGCAAAAGACCGAATTCACAGGAAGGGATAAGCGATAAGATATGGAGCAGTTTTGGGAGTTTTTATCGTTTTCAGAGCCAAATATCCGTTATGTCACCTTTGGCTCTATCCTGCTGTGCGGCAGCGCCGCGGTGGTGGGTTCTTTTATCTTTTTGAAGAAAAAGGCTTTGGTAGGTGATGCTGTGGCTCATGCTGTGCTACCAGGGGTGTGCCTTGGTTTCTTACTTGCCGGTAACAAAAATCCGGTATTGCTTGTTACCGGAGCCTTTGTAACCGGGTGGCTTTCGCTGGTGGCCATCGACTACATATCAGTCAAATCCAAAATTAAAGAGGACACAGCTATTGGGTTAATATTGTCGGTATTTTTTGGAATAGGTATTTTGTTGCTTACCTATATTCAGCATAGCGGCAATGCGGCACAGTCAGGATTGGACCATTTTCTGTTTGGCAAAGCGGCAGCTATGGTTAGCAGCGATCTCAATGTTTTCAGTGGCATAGCTTTTATGTTGATTATTGCCGTGGTACTTTTTTTCAAAGAGTTTACGTTAATCTCCTTTGACATCGATTTTGCCAAAACTATTGGATTCCCTGTGAGGCGATTGGAGCTGGTTTTAACCACGCTGACAGTGCTGGCAATTGTGGCCGGTATCCAGGCTATTGGTGTGGTACTAATGGCAGCTATTCTGATTACTCCCGCGGCAGCAGCCAGATTCTGGACCGATAATCTGAAAAAGATGGTTTTTCTGTCAGCGGCCTTTGGTGGCGTTTCAGGGTTTGCCGGAGCATTTATATCCTATGCGGCACCAGCAATGCCTACTGGCCCATGGATTGTAATGGTCATATCGGTCATTGCATTATTTTCATTTTTTTTCGCCCCGCAAAAAGGTATCGTTATGAAGCTTATCAGCCGCAAAAAAATGGAAAATCAAATCCGGGAAGAGAACATACTGAAACTACTGTTTCAGCTAGGTCAAAAAGACGGCAACTATTTCCAGCAAAGGAGTGTCAATGAAATCCTGGCCAAAAGGCCATTTAAGCCAAAACAGTTGATCTCCGGATTGGCACGGCTCAAAAAGCAAGGTTTTTTGGAAAATGGCGACGGACGCTGGAAGTTTACCAGGGCCGGTCAAAAGAAAGGCGCCAGAATGGTGAAACTGCACCGCTTGTGGGAAGTCTATCTGACGCGCTACCTCCGGATTGCTTCAGACCATGTGCACGAAGATGCGGAAACCATAGAGCATATCATAACCCCCGACCTGGAAGCTAAACTGGAAAAGCTATTGGAATACCCTGTAAAGGACCCCCACCAATCGGATATTCCTTATTTATAACAATGAAGTTTGAAGGCATAACAAAAATTACATAATTGTGGACGCTTTTTGGATCATATTAACCGGGTCATTTGTTTCTATTTCCTGTGGATTACTGGGGAGTTACCTGATTCTGAGAAAAATGGCCATGGTTGGCGACGCCATTTCTCATGCAGTGCTGCCCGGCATTGTCATCGCATTCCTGATTTCAGGACAAAGGGATAGTCTTACCATGCTAGTCGGTGCGGGCATACTCGGTGTCATAACGACCTTCCTGATTGAATTTTTTCACCAAAAAGGTAATTTACAGACTGATGCCTCCATCGGGGTAACCTTTACGTGGTTGTTTGCCCTCGGGATTATTCTGATCTCTGTGTATGCCGGCCAGGTGGATCTGGACCAGGATTGTGTTTTACATGGAGAAATTGCTTACGTCCCCATAGACCTGTGGATTACTGCCAGTGGTAAAATAATCGGTCCAAGGGCAGTTTTTATCACCGGAAGTGTGATGATCATTGTTATCAGCTTCATCGCCATTGGTTACAAAGAACTCTTTTTGACGACATTTGATCCTGCCTTTGCCACAGTCATCGGTATTTCTACGGTCCTATGGCACTATTTATTGATGGGTGCAGTTTCTCTGGCCACAGTGGCTTCTTTTGAGTCGGTTGGCGCTATTTTGGTAGTGGCTTTATTAATAGCTCCCCCGGCGACAGCTTATCTACTAACCGAAAAATTCCTGCCCATGCTAATCATTACTGTATTGCTGGGTATTTTAATTTCAATCAGTGGATATTACCTCGCCGTGAGCATCGATGGTTCGATTGCCGGGGCCATGTCCACAGTTGCCGGGTTGTTATTTGCCCTGGCCTTTCTTTTTTCACCAAAAGAGGGAATAATTATTACATGGCTGAAAAACCAGGCAAGAAAAAAAGAATTAAGTTAATCTTTTTAAGAAAATTTGCGTTGGATATTGCAAGGTAAAACTTATTATTTTATGATGTTTAAAAGTAAGATATTATTAGGAATACTAGCGGTATTGGTGTTGATGGTTTTTGTGAATGCAGGATGGTCAGGTCAGGACAATGCCGAAAGTGCTTCGATTAACTGGGTAAATATTGAGGAAGCTCAGAAGCTCGGAAAGGATGCACCGAGAAAGGTATTTGTAGACGTTTATACCGATTGGTGTGGCTGGTGCAAAAAGATGGACCGTTCTACTTTTGCCGATGAGTCAGTGGTAAATTATGTTAATGAAAACTATTACGCTGTTAAACTGAACGCTGAAAGCTCAAAAAAAATCATTTTCAATGGAAAGGAAATGACCGAAGCCTATCTCGCCAGATCAATGAGAGTGAGTGGTTATCCTACGATCGTTTTTATCGATGAAAAATTTACAAGCATTCAGCCTGTACCCGGTTACAGGACAGCGGCACAGTTTAAGAAAATTTTAAAGGAGTTTAACGGCAATTTATAAAAGCCATACTACTGCTTTACTTGGTAAATATGAAATCCGTTGATTGAATCGATTGCTTCATAGCCAGGAAAATTCGCTCCTGCGAATTTGAATGATTCTTTGGTTTGTGTCGAGATGATATATTTAACCTCCTTATTGGCCACTCTTTTGTAATAATCAGATAAATCATATACCCGGAGTGGATAAGATGAGTAGATGACAATACTTTTGCTTGGTTGAATGGTGTATTCATAAAGAAAGTTATCGATAAAATGTTTTGAAATATTCCCGTAAAAATATACAAACCCTTCATCTTCAGTAGATAGCCTTTCTTTAACAAACTCAGAAACCTCTTTCTCGGCCCGGTAGCCTGAAAAGTCCAGTTTACCACGGTTTTGCCATATATTAACCACGTGCGGGGAGACGGCAATTTTCAGGTAGATAACAGGAATTATAAAAAGTGGAATCAGATTGGGAAGGATAACCTTTTTATCCATCACAAAAAAACCAATCATCGCCAGCGCCCAAAACTCTATGAAGTATACCTTCGTTGAACCGTACTTCAGGGCTGTGAATAAGGCAAATAAAAAGGAGGCAATAATACCGTATCCTAATACTTTCTTATTAATGTCATCGTCTGTGAGTAATTGAAAGGAAGCATATAAGCCCACGCTATTAATCAACAATCCCCATGGGGTAAAGAAATAGTCAAACAATATAACTTCGTGGAACCAGCCCATGCTTATCCCATTATTCAGCCCCTGTATCACATTGAGATAAAATGAATGCCAGTCATGGTTGGAAAAAATCCAGGAAAACAAAAATATAAGTACAGAGAGATAACCAAAACTTATGGCCGCCCTCTTGAAGTCATTTAGCACAAATAGCAGCAAAAAGAGTAAGATGGCTATGATCAGTATCCCGGATTGCTTGGCAAAAACCGTGGCAACAATTAAAAAACAAAGAATCGGTAACAGGTAATTCGATTTTTTTTCAGTTCTGTGTTTCACAAACAAAAATGATACATAAAATGCCAGCAAAAACAAACAATTGTATAGACTGTCAGGGCGAGCATTCACAGGATACAAGGTGGCCAGTGATATAATGGCTATGGACAGTGAAAGCCGGGCTTTGAGGTTAAACGCATGTCGTGCGGTAATGTAAACAATGGCTGCATAAATCAGGTTAAAGAAAAATGAGCAGGTTCTGTTTAACAGGTAAACCCGATAAACATGGTCCGGGTCGACCTGGAATAATTTCCCAAAGGCAAAAGTAACATAGTAATACAAAGGGCTGTATTGAGTGATTGCATAAGGGGGGGATTCCGGATCGGCGTATAGCGGAAATCCGGCTAAAAAACGCTGTAACGCAAAGGCTACATTGTTTTCAACACCAAACAAATCAGGGACTGGTATAAAAATTGAATAAATTTTAACAGCCAGCACGAACAAAAGGAGTGCGTAGGTAAAAACAGATAATATCCTGTAAGATCTTTTATCGATGAAATTACGCAGCGCATTAATCATGTTATCCGGGAAGGTGTTAATCTGCATTTTTATAGGATATAAAATAGGTCAATCCAAAGTCTTATTGCCGTTTATTATTTTCTTGGATATTAAATACAGCGGGCGGTTTTTTACCTGAAAGAAAATCCGTTGCACATACTCGCCGATAATACCAATAGACAAAAGCTGAACACCTCCAAAAAGGAGGATCATAAATAACAATGCCGTAAATCCACTGGGAACGCTGTCATAAAACAGTCTTTTCACCAATGTCAGTATAAAGTAGATGATCGATACAGAAATACAAAGTACCCCCAGATAGGTGAGCACTTTAATAGGGAAAACGCTGAAGTTGAAAATACCGTCATAAGCTAGTTTAAACAGCATTTTGAATGAATATTTTGGCACTCCTGCAGCCCGTTCCTTCCTTTCATAGGGCACGCCAATCTGCCTGTACCCTACCCAACTTCTGATTCCCCTTAAAAACCTGCTTTCTTCTCGCATTTTATTCATGTTATCCACTACCCTGCGTGTGATCATGCCAAAATCCCCTGAGTCTTTGGGGATGGGGTAATTAGATATTTTGTTTAATATCCGGTAAAACGCATTGTATGAGGCCCTTTTGATGGCAGATTCTTTTCTCTCTTTCCGTACCCCGTATGCTACATCGTACCCTTTTTTAATATGCTCGTAAAACTCAAAGAATAATTCGGGTGGATCTTGTAAATCCCCGTCTAAAATCATAATAACCTCACCCCTGGCATGCTCCAACCCCGCACTTAAAGCCCTTTGATGCCCAAAATTCCTGGTTAAAAAAATGGCCTGGTAGTTATGGTGCTTAGTGGCAATATTTTCCATCAACACTGGCGTATTATCGATACTTCCATCGTCGATTAAAACCACTTCGCACGGACTTTCAATTTTTGACATTAGCGCATCCAGCCTTTTAATTAACAGATCAAATACTTCTTCCTCATTATAAACCGGTATAACAAAAGAAATCTTCGGGGAAAAAATCATCATGGAGGTTAGTTCAAAAATCCAGTTTTCAACAGAACATTTTCCGAAATATATAAAATAATCTTAAAATGTTACTATTTATTATTATAAAATAAATATTTTTTACTAGTGTCCCGGACATAAGTAGTTAAATGCGCTGGAAAACGGCCAAATTGTTGAGGTTCAATCCCTTACCCCTACCCCAGTCATACTATGACTTTGAGTCATAGTATGACTAAGTATAATTTTAACAAAAAATGTTGAATACGGGCCTGGTATAAAATCATCACACCGTTAACATATACCTATCAAAAAAGGCCGGGCTCCTGTAGCCCGGCCCTGATTTTTTCAGATTTCCTAAACAGTCATGTTAAGCACACGGTAAGCATACTGTTTCGGATTTTACTTATCCAGAGAATTAATCCATGCTGCAATTTTTAATACATCCTCTTTAGGTACCTGTGGCATTGGTGCCATAGGCGTTGCGTAGTCCGGCCAGTTTTGAGGCTGGGGGTTATAAACCAATGATAATATTTTTTCATTGGAATACTTTCTTTTGGCAATTGCCTTGAAAGGTGGCCCCACCTGTCTTGCGTCGGTCTGATGGCAGGCAGAGCAGGTGTATTTGGTAAGTAAAGGCTTTATTTCGGTATCAGAGGGCGCTGCTGTTTTGGTGTTTTTTCCAGAGCTTTTAGCCGCTACCGGCCGGTTTTTTTTGTATGAAATCTGACTTTTCCCCTTACCACCTACCCTGGATGAACGATAAGTGCTGAATTCACCAACCTGTAGTTTTTTCCCATCTGCTATTTGGTTAAGTGTATAATAGGCCGTGGGATGTAACAGGGCCATGCTTCCGTCTTTGGAGCGTATACCTGCCAATGTCAGTTCATGCAAATGATAAGGCCTTAAATTGTCAATAATCAGGCGTACTTTCATGCCATCTTCAGCCACCTGCACGCCTTTGATTGCCAACTTTTCCTCATTGATTGTCGGACTTCCATAAACAGGATGATATTTGTAAATATAACTCCTACCGGCATAGGTGTCTAAATTCTCAGCAGATTTCCTGTCAACAGGCAAAGTAAATTCAATCTCAAACCCGTCGGGTTGGGATGTAACCGTCTTCATTTCCAAAGGTACATTTCCGGTCCAGACGAGCCGCTGAAGTCCGGAATTCCTGGTACCTGCCGATCCCCATCCCCGGTTGGTTTCACCGACAAACATCGATCCGTCATGTCCCCAGGTCATCCGCAGCACACCCGACTGGAAACCGCTTCTGAAATCAAAAGCTACACCCTGATACGCTCCTTTCACTTTTTCCAGCACCACTCTCATGATTTTACTTTGGCCCTGATCACCTACAAATATTTGTCCTTCAAAGGGTCCGAAAGCTCCGCTTGTTTCGTCCACTATAATATCGGAATTGGATATCCCCAGTACCCCATGTGGCAGCCATACGGCCGGTAACCTCAGTGTGGGTAATTCCTCCTTCATCTTATATAAAAAGTCCGGATTTTCTTCATCGGTAATATTCTCCGGTTTGACAAATCTGCCATTTTTTTTGACCTGCCTTATGTCTATTTTCTCATAAAACTGTTTTTCAGTAATTTTTACAGGAGACTCAGGCCTGTCAGCCCATCGTAGTCCTGCCGGGTGTCCCGTAAAGGATCCCTCAGTAACATGCCATATTCCCCCTGAACCGACCCAGTCACCCTGGTTCTCGGTATAAAAGAATTCCCCGTCTACTATACCGAGACCTGCAGGAGACCGCATGCCTGTTGCCCAGGGTTTCATTTGTCCATCAGGTGTAATATTCATCGTCCAGCCTCTCCAGGGCACCCTGCTTTCGCCCCTCCACCATTCCTCATTGCCAAAAGCCACGTTTCCGGTTACAAACATGCTGCCATCCGGGGCAAATTTGGGACCGAACGAATATTCGTGATAATGCCCGGAAAGTGGCCAGGCATAGACAGTTTCATAAATATCAGCTTTATCATCGCCATCTTTATCAATCAGCCTTGTAAGTTCGCCCCTTTGTGCTGTGTAAAGAGAGTTGTCGCGATAGGCCAGGCCGAGAGCCTCATGTAAACCGGAGGCAAACAACTTGAATTTAGGCTGTCTTTCATTATTCATATAGGGATTTTCAATCAACCATACATCGCCCCGGCGCGTACACAAAGCAACCCTTCCATCGGGCAGGGTAGCCAGCCCACCGACTTCCAGCAATATATCTTCGGGAACCGGCAAGGTAATTATTTGGTAATAGGTGGCTTCTTTTGAAGATTTGGGCATCACAGGCTCTGGTTCAGGTGGCTCCTGTGCTGTCAGTTTCAAAGGCAGGAACAAAACTACAATCAAAGACAATAAACCAAAGCTTTTGAATACTTTGCTTAAGGACAGTGATACCTCCCGGCCCGGAAGATTATTTAAAAAATAGCTCATCAACGTTTTCATTAACATGTACAGATTAAATTCTTTTCTTAGTTTTGCCACTTCGTGTTACCAAATAATGCCGTAGGCCAGTTCCTTGGAATTCATGGGCACAATGAGTTCCTTTTTACCCCCCACTTCCCTGATAACAGGTGACAAAGCTGTTGCTAACTTCACATAATACTTTTTGTCATCAATGGCATAAGAACCATCCGGCATTAAGGCTACATCTTGTCCTTCAGCAATCTTAAAGTAAAGGTTAGGCGCAGTTTGCGATAATTTCACCGACCTGTTCAGCATGCTTCCATTATTGCCTGGCTCGATTTTATCTTCCACCTCTATACCCTGGTACAGGTATTTAAAAACCGGTCTCCCGGAAGATTTTTCCAACTCATAACCTTTTGGTCTAAAATCGCTTTCTTTGTATTCGTCCGGGAATTGCCTATTCATATCATCCAAAACAGCCAATGGCTGGTCTGTAAAAAAGAATTGCACATCACCTAAAGGCCTGAAGGAGCCATCTCCCCTGCTATGCCACATCGGCGTAGCGTTGACGAAATCCCCTCTCCAGCCACAAACCACGTTGCCAGCTTTCATATTGTATACATAATGAACGCCGGAGGGATGTCCTATACCGATAGTATGTGTCAAACGCCGACTCTTATCCCCTTCAAAATCCAAAAACGCCCTCAATAACCTGGGCTCACCGTCAACGTTTACCATGATCGGATTCACTGTGTTGCCAGTGTTCAGCATCGAACCGGCAGTGTGTAAGGGTTGCCTGCGAAGATGAGCGCTTTGGACAAATAAACCGAGCGCCGGTGACATCCAGTTAGCATTTTTGAAATAATAAAGTTTGAAAGCATGGCTTCCGGCATTCAGTGTTTTACTGCCTAATCCTCTTTCATTAACCCTGTGGCCAAAGTCGTGGTTCACCACCGTCTCATCGTTAATCACCAGCCTGGCCCCTCCATTACACCGGATACTAAAATGGTAGGTGCCATCCTCCGGCACTTCCAGGTTTCCTTTGACCACAAGGCCAAATAAATCCTCCTTTTGTGAATACTCCCATGATATTTTACTTCCCGGCCCAGACGCCACTGGTTTGCCGTCGACAAAGTCGCTGATTTGACCAAATTGACCTTCAAAATAATCGTAGGTAATATTGCTGGCCTGTATGGGAGCGGAGTCAAAGGTCAGGTAACGCATATTTCTGAAGGCCACCGGGCCATGATCTCCCTGGATCATCAATGGGCCCCTGGGTTTTTCATTTTTTTCAACCGGTCCGCCGGTATAGGTAGGTACCTCTACATGATCGTGGATTAACACGCCGTTAAGTGTTACCTTCAGAAAGGTGGCATTGGCGATCTTTTCCCCGTTTTTGTTAAATCTGGGAGCCCTGAAGCTGATAAACAGCTTTTGCCAGAGGCCCGGTGCCCTGGCTGCATTGGTAAAGGGTGCCTTGCCCATATAGCTTTTTTCAGGATCTTTTTCCCAGTTCCTGTAAATGCCTCCAATGTCGGTAAATGAAGGGTTTTTCTTGCCCCAACTGTCCAGGAGTTGTACCTCATACCTTCCTTGCAGATAAATGCCTGAATTAGAGCCTTTGGGTAACATTACCTCCAGTTCCAGGTCTATGTCACCGTGTTCCCAAGCCGTAAATAGTTGGTCTTTTTTTACCTTATCATTCATATTCAGTAAGATACCTGTACCAGCGGTGAATTGTACAGGTCCGCCGGGTTTAGGTTGCTCACTTTTTCCCTTCTTTTTCTTTTTTTGAACTTCTTCCTCTTTTTTATGAATATCTATGGTTCGATCCATGGTTACGCTCCCCACTATTTGCCAGTTGCCGGCCTGATCCCTGAATTGGGACAAATCATTTAAAGGCAACGTTTTCATGGCTATCTCTTGCCCAAATAGGGTTGCCGGACAGATTATAAAGGTCAGTAACAGAATGGCAGTTTTCATCAACAGTAATTTCAAATCAGTCATTGTTTAAAAGTTAATATAATTAATTTTAATCGTCGCCTTTTTTCAGGATCCTCAGCAATATCCAGCCCTGCCAGGGCATTTTCTAATCTTACGTTTTTCAGTTTCACTCAGTACCTCTGATGACGTATCCGAACCCTGCTTTGTTGCTTGGCTATAAAATAAATGAGATGCGTTGAGGAGAAGAAACAGTGCAATAAAATAACGGATCACAATTTTCATAGTCGCAGTCAATTGAACTGCTGAAATTAAAAAATTAATGCTTAGGAATTAAATTATTTTTTGTCAATGTATTTATTTTTTACTTAAAATCCCTGAATTGTGATTAGGGAAAATGTCCCCTGGATTGTATTATAGTTAGTATTCAATTTCTGGCTACAGCTATTTTCAAACTCAAACGTTGACATTTTATAAAAATGAAAAATTACTTCTGCAGGTTGTTATTGATTTTTTTGCTTTGTTATGGTTTTGAAGGTTTAGCATCACACATGCGGGGCGGTGAAATAAAAGTGGACAGGATACAGGGTTCCGGGCTTAGATACAAAATCACTATTTCTAATTACCTCAACGCCGGAGCTGTCAGCGATAGTGCCGGGGAGTTGAATCTGGGAGACGGAGTCGTAATTGATTTATCAAACGACAACTTTTTAGTCTCCAGCGAACCTTTGAATGAAAACATCCTACTTGAAGTTTATGAGGTTTTTCATACTTTCCCAGGGCCTGGCTTGTACCTTGTTAGTTTTAAAGAGTTTAACAGAAATGCCGGTATCCTGAATATTCCCAACTCTGCTGAGGTACAATTTTATACGGAAAGTCTGGTAGTAATCGATCCATTTTTAGGAAGTAATACACAATCTGTATTTTCCTTCCCTCCTATTGACATTGTTGCCCCTGGCAAGGCTTTCTTTTACAATCCCGGTGTATATGACCCTGATGGTGATAGCCTTTCTTATGAACTGGTGACACCCAAGCAAAGTATTGATGAGAACATAGCCGGGTATGTATTACCTAACGACATTCAATTTTATGATGGGCTGAATTACAATAGTGCCAACGAAGCCAACAACGGGCCTCCCACGTTCGTCATCGATGCTGTTACCGGAGACCTCACATGGGACGCTCCCGGATCAGTGGGAGAATATAACTTCGCCATCAAAGTAGAGGAATGGAGGAAAGTAACAGGCAGATGGATCAGCATGGGATTTCGTGTGCTTGATATACAGATAACCGTCCGGGAAACGAATAACGAAAGGCCCGGTTTTGAAGTGCCCAAGGACACGTGCGTCATTGCCGGCAGTTTGCTACAAACATCCCTGCTCACTACTGACCCGGACGGGCATGAGGTAATTTTTAAAACGGCCGGCGAAGCTTACAGCCTTGCAGGAAATTCAGCCACGTTTGTTACTGGCAGTGGCAACACAGCCGGAACAGGCTTTTTAGATTTTAGCTGGAACCCTTCCTGCGAAAATGCCCGTAACAGTCCTTACGCTTTTTACTTCAAATCCATAGATGTTCCTCCCTCCTCGGCAGGAGCTGGACTGGCCGTTTTCGGAACCTGGAATGTAACCGTGGCCGGGGCGCCTGAAGGGTTGCATGGACAAGTCAAAAAAGTTGGAGAAATCACTTTAAGCTGGAGCGACTATTTTTGTTCGGCAGCCAAAAATCTGGCTATCTACAGAATTGAAAACAGCTTTACTTTTCCCCGGGACAACTGTCAGCCAGGCGTGCCTGAGGATAGTGGCTTTGAGCTGATTGCCACTGTCAATACAGATGATAATACATTGACCGATAACGATGGCGGCGCCGGCCTGGATCCCAATACGACCTATTGCTACCGGCTGGTGGCTGTGTTCGATGACAATATTGGCGGTGAAAGTGTGGCTTCTGCCGAGTTTTGTGCGCGGCCTGATGAGGAGTCGCTCGTCACCGGTATTGGGGACAGGGAACCATCAGACGATCTTGCAGATAAAGTGATCATCTACCCTAACCCTGCGCAGGAAAAAGTAAATATCAACCTCGACCTGGCAGATTTCAGACCCCTTGTGGTAGGCATCAGCGATTTACGGGGCAGGGTTTACGAGGAGCGACAGTTTTCATCTCAAAATTCCCATTACCAAATATCACTGGCGGGTGTTGCCCCGGGAATGTATCTGGTATGGGTTAAAACAGCCACCCAACTGGTAACCCGGAAAATCGTGGTCAACTAAAGGTTATTCCTTTTCCCATTTTTCCTGTAATTTTGCCGTCAGTCAAACTACAGACGGATGAAAAGTGCCATAGCTTCCCACGAAGATACTATTGTTGCCCTGGCTACTCCCCAGGGAACAGGTGCCATTGGTGTGATCAGGCTTTCGGGCAAAGAAGCTATCAGCATCTGCAATCAGGTATTTAGGGGAAAAGATCTGTCCAGCCAGCCCAGCCACACCATACATTTTGGCACTATCAGGGATGGAGATAAGGTACTGGACGAGGTTTTGGTGTCTATTTTCATAGCGCCGAAGTCATTTACCCGCGAGAATGTGGTGGAAATAAGCTGTCATGGGTCAAACTACATCATCCGGCAGGTTATACAGTTGTTAGTCAGAAAAGGTGCCCGTTTGGCCCGGCCGGGTGAGTTTACACAGCGGGCATTTTTGCATGGGCAATTTGACCTTGCACAGGCAGAGGCCATAGCCGACCTGATCGCTGCCGATTCCGAAGCCGCCCACAAAGCCGCCCTGGATCAGATGCGTGGTGGATTCTCACAGGAAATCAGCAGGCTGAGGGACAAGCTCATCCACTTTGCCTCCATGATCGAATTAGAGCTGGATTTTGGTGAAGAAGACGTCGAATTTGCCAGCCGCGATGAGTTAAAAACCCTGGTAACCGAATTAAAGACCGTGGTTTCGGCCCTGATCGCCAGCTTTGACTTAGGCAATGTCATCAAAAACGGGGTACCTACAGTGATAGCCGGAAAACCCAACGCTGGTAAATCCACCCTGCTCAATGCTTTACTCAATGAGGAAAAAGCCATTGTCTCAGACATACCAGGCACGACACGCGATTTCATTGAAGATGAAATCAACATTGAGGGCATCACCTTTCGCTTCATCGACACCGCAGGACTACGCGACACCACCGACAAAATAGAAGCCATCGGCGTAGAGCGCACCCAGGAAAAAATGAAACAAGCCTCGTTGATCATTTACATGATCGACCTTTCTACCGCTCATGTCACCGAAGTGGGGCAGGAAATCAACCGGCTTGAAAACCTGGGTATTCCTTTTATCGCTGTGGGCAACAAGCTGGACAGGGTGACAGAAGATCAGTTAGCGCAATTCAAAGATTTTAAACTGTGCTATCTGTCAGCCCTCAACAAGGAAAACCTGGAAAACCTCCGCCAGAAGATCCTTGCCATCGTACAACTGGACACTTTCAAAACCGGCCACACCGTAGTTACCAACCTCCGTCATTACGAAAGCCTGCTCAAAACCAAACAAGCCCTGGATGATGTCCTCAACGGTATCAGCAGAGAGGTCACCAACGACTTCCTGGCCCTGGATATACGCGGTGCTTTACATCATTTGGGAGAGATCACCGGCGATATTACAACGGATGACTTGCTGGCGAATATTTTTAGTAGGTTTTGTATTGGGAAGTAGATTGATGCTAAAATCAATAATTACTAATAAAAATTCATAAAAATAGCATTCTATTACTCTTACAGGCACATTTTGAATTCCTCAATTTTAAGCACATTCTATCGATTTTAGTTGGATTTTTGTACCTCGCGGTATCTTCAATTATGAGGTACAACCAGGCATTGTTTGGAAGAAATTATGAAACGTTTTGAAACATAATGAAACAATTGGAAATGTTGGTAAACTGATCGAAACAATTTTAAGAAGGTACAAATTACCAATCGAAAATAAATGACCGATTATGAGCTCGAACATCTTTGTACAACGCATTTGTGAAGAATGTGGCAATGAATTTACCGCCCGTACTACGGTGACCCGGTTTTGCGGGGATCGTTGCGCCAAACGCGCCTATAAAAAGCGGATACGGAATGCAAAAATTGAACAAAGCAATAAAGAAACCGTGATGAAAGTCGCTACCAAAGTAAGTGCGGTGCAAAACAAAGATTACCTGGGTGTACAGGATGTTTGTTCGCTGATCGGCATAAGCCGAACTACGCTGTGGCGACTATTGAAGGACAACCGGATTTATAGTAAAAAAATAGGAAGGAAACACATTTTTACCAGGGAACAAATCGACCAATTCATTCACCGTTTATGAGAAAGCTTACCAGAAAAGTAACCTTAAGGGAAAAGAAATTAAAATACAGTCGGCGAAGTCTTTACCTCGACATATACCCACCCTACTTCAATGCCCATACCGGAAAACACAGCCAAGTGGGAGTTTTTGAATATCCATATTTATGACAATCCGAAATGTGTATTGGAAAAGGAATTTAACAAAGTGGCAAGAGCGAAAGCCAATGTCATCAGGGCAGAAAGGGCTTTGCAATTCCTTAATGATCATTTTGAACTCACAGACCGGTCAGCAGCGAAAAAAGACTTTTTAGCATATTTCGACTTGAAAGCCAAAGAACGACAACAATCGTCAGGGAATTATGGCAACTGGATCAGTGCTTATAATCACCTAAAGTTATTTACACGTGGGCGCTGTACTTTTGGGCAGGTGGATGAAAATTTCTGTAAAGCGTTTAAAGAATATCTGTCTATAGCTTCGTCCATAAAAAGCCCAACACCTTTATCCATCAACTCCCAAATCTCCTATTTTAATAAATTTAAAGCCGCCTGTAAGGAGGCGGCCCAAGAAAAACTTTTTGCATCTGACCCTAGCGAATACGTAAAAGCTATTCAACCCGAAGAAAGCAAACGGGAATTCCTGACAATGGAAGAATTGAAGAAATTGTACGAAACTCCTTGCTACCCACCTATGCTTAAAAGAGCTGCTATCTTCTCCGCCCTTACTGGCCTACGCTGGTCAGACATTGAAAAACTCACCTGGCAAGAAGTTCAACATTCAGAATTAGAAGGCTACTTCATCTGCTTCCGTCAACAAAAAACCAAAGGTGATGAAACACTACCCATTTCCGAGCAAGCATACCAACAAATGGGAGAAAGACAAGCGCCAGATCTGCAGATCTTTCAAGGCCTTAAATATTCTGCTCAGAACAATTTGAAA
>NZ_JBXEQE010000020.1:0-129195 GCF_056858335.1 Agaribacillus sp. DX54 | reverse complement strand
TTTGTTCTCGGCTGGCAAACAATCACAAAGTTTTTCCCAGGGAATACTTTCATAAAGTTGACCTAACTTACTATTCTTAAATAAATACCATTTGGACGTTAAAAATTGTTCTGGTTGGAAAAGCGCTGCTTGCATCGTAAATTGTAGAGTTAATTGTAATTTGACACTACAATATAACAAGATAAAAACCCCGAAAAAAGCTTATCTCAGCCTATTTCGGGGTTTTTTCTTCCTTGTCAACAAGTTAAGCCCCTGAAAAACAGAAAATTAGAAATTTTCAAGGATGCCCTATGTAGTACGTTTTTGGGGTTTTTATTTCAATATCTAACCTTTAAAAACCCTCAAAAAGCCCTGTAAGGCCATTATGACAAGAAATAATTAATTAGAAGGGAGGCCTACTTATATAATAGACACCAAGACACAAAGAATCCTGCCGAAAACGTTCCGCATCAGCCACGAGATGCTTGCCCACCATACTTTCAAACCCAACACGAACCAACTCACGTTAAACCACCAAACCCGTTGCCTTGGTAATTTTAACTTTATAAACCAACAAATCCCTGCGGAAAAATTTCTTATATCGTTTTTGCACCTCGCCGATAAACTCCTCACGATCATAATCCTTAACCAGGTTAATCGTGGAACCACCAAAGCCCAATCCAGTCATACGTGCTCCTAAAACACTTTTATATTTTTTCACCTCCTCAATTAAAAAGTCCAGTGGTTCAATGCTTACCTCATAATCATTTTTTAACCCCGCATGGGAATCAAACATTTTTTTTCCGAAAGCCTCCATCCGGTTTTTCTTGATGTCCTCACTTCCCTCCAACACGCGCATATTTTCTTTGATCACATAATCACAGCGCCGAAATAACAAAGGGCCCAACTCATCCCGGCATTTCAGCAACATATCCGGTTTACAGTCCCTCAGACTTTTTACTTCCGTGAAATATTTATTTATGATGGCAACCCCCTGCTCACATTCTTTCTTCCGGCGTTTTAATTGCGAATCCGCCAGACTGGTCTTTACCTGCGAGTCAAATAGTATCACCCTGTAATTGGGCAAATCCATTTCAATAAATTCATGGTCGAGCGACTGGCAATCCAGTTTGACAAAGTGGTTGGTTTTTCCAAACATATTGACAAAATGACCTGGCATGCTACCGGGAACACCCACATACCTATTTTCTGCCCTCAAGGCATATTGGGCGATTTGCATGCGGGATAATCCCAGTTCAAAAAGATGATTTAAAAAAAAGGCCGCCCCGCATTGCATGGCTACGGACGAAGACATGCCTGCACTCATTGGAATATCACTGCCCAAAACGCAGTCGAAGCCACCGATTATCAATCCATCTTTCCGGAGTTCACTGACTATACCAAGGATGTAATTGGGCCAGTCTTTTGCCGACTTTTCAAAATTGTCAACATTGAATTCAAAGGATTGATCTAAATTCAGACTATATACACGGCCAACATCACGCTGGTTTTTGGCTACGGCAAAAACCATTTCACGATCAATGGCCGCGGGCATCACGTACCCATTGTTGTAGTCGGTGTGTTCACCGATAAGATTAACCCTTCCAGGTGATCTGAAAAACACCGGATCTGTGCTATACAAGCTTCTAAATTTATTTTCAATCTTTTTAACGAGCATTGAATGATATTAATGTTTCTCATAATACCACCCGCTTATCACCAGAAAAATGCATACAAAAATACCAGGAGTATCATGATAGCAAATGCGCTGATGTTAAATGCAGGTGGCGTTTCAAATAACTTTTTCGCTAGCGGAATAGCTTTTTCATTGACTTTTCCATTGCCTTCAATTTGACTAACGATCAGAATAATAGCAATTGAAAGTAAACAAGTATAAAACATTTGATCCATAAAGGGAAGATTCAGAAACAAAGCCGAATCTGACCATCCGTTGGGTGCGACTTTAAAATACATGGCAATGGGTATAGATAAAATCACGCCCCATATGGCCGCATTGTTGGTTGATTTTTTCCAAAAAAGGCCTGTTACAAATACAGCCAGAATTCCCGGACTCACCACACCTGTATACTCCTGAATAAATTGGAATGCTTGTCCCAGATTTCTCAGCAACGGGGCAATTGAAGCGGCAATGATCAACGAAATAGCTGCGGTGACCCGTCCAATATTCACGGTCTCCTTGTCTGTCGCATTTTTGTTGATATAAGGCCTGTAAATATCCATTGTAAATATAGTAGCAGTAGAATTGAGCATAGAAGCCAGTGAAGAGACAATAGCAGCAGCCAAAGCAGCCAGTACAAGTCCTTTCAACCCTGCCGGAACAAAAGTTTTAATCAACCACGGTGCGGCATTGTCATTTACAATCGCCCCGTCTTCAGGGTTAATAAAGGAAGGATGCATTGAGGCATTGGTAAGGGTGCCGCCGGCATCTACATTCATTACATAAGCTGTGATACCGGGAATGACAACAATCAAAGGAATTAATAACTTCAAGAACGCCGCAAAAGCAATTCCTTTTTGAGACTCTTTCAGACTTTTGGCAGCCAAAGTCCGCTGGATGATGTATTGATTAAAGCCCCAATAATAAAGATTAGCTACCCAAAGCCCCCCTAGCAATACAGATAATCCCGGTAAGTCAAGCCAGGCGTCCTTTCCATTGGGCGTAATAATCTCCCTTTGCGACAGAATCATCGAAAATTTTTCCGGCACTTTATCCATTAAATGGCTTAACCCATTAAAAAACCCTCCCTCCGGTGTAAGTTGATTTAACGCAATGTAGGTGGTAATAAAACCTCCGAATATTAGCAGGACTACTTGTACCACATCAGTCCATGCTACTGCCGATAAGCCACCCCATAGGGAATAAGCGGCTGCAAACAGTGCCAGGCCAATGATACTGCCCACCAGCATTCCTCCGTCCCCATCACCTAAAATAGTGTCGAGTGCTTTAGCCCCCAGGTATAGTACAGAAGTTAAATTCACAAAAACAAAGAGCCCTATCCAGAATACTGCTAATATCGTTTTTAGATTAGTGCTGTACCGTTGCTCAACAAATTCAGGGATGGTATAGAGCTTTCTCTCAATAAAAATCGGCAAAAAATATTTGCCCACTATCAATAAAGTAAGTGCTGCCATCCATTCGTATGAGGCAATCGCCAGGCCGATAGCAAAACCTGAGCCTGACATACCTATGAACTGCTCTGCAGAAATATTGGCAGCGATCAGAGAGGCGCCAATAGCCCACCAGGGCAAAGATTTACCTGCAAGAAAGTAATCCTCGGCATTCTTCTGGTGACCCTTTTTGTCCCTGGAAACCCAAAGTCCCAAGCTGACAATCAACAAAGCATAGCCGACAAAAACTACAATATCAATAGTAGCAAATTCATTCATTTCAATAAATTTTTAGATGAAAAAAGTAAAGTTCGTTTACGGAATAAAAACCAATTTATTGAAAATAATTTAACATCCAAAAATAAGCGTAAAGTGTACGTATATTATCCAAAATACTCCTGAATCCCCGAAAAAAGTGTTTGCACTTTAAGACTTGCCATTATAAAGAGGCCTTTCTGTTTTTTGGCAAAAATCTGGCACAAAAAACAACCTTTTTCGGCAAGTAGTACAGTTTAAACATGATTTTTGGGTTAAATGCAACCCTTTACGAATCTCCAATATACAAAAAACAATTTAATACTATTTTCATTGTTTCTTTTTCGGAAGAAATATTTCGGCCATCATGCAACGTGCGCTGCCCCCTCCAAGGGCCTCAATGGTATGCAAAGGGCTATGGACAATAGGGCAATGCTTTTGAATATCAGCGATTTGCCGTTCGATCAATGAATCGTAAGCAGCAGAAGACATAACCAAAAATCTCTCATTGGCAGCGTTTGAGACTTGTAACATATTGCCAGCAAAGTATCCCTTCTGTTCCTCGCTGATATAGATCACCTCCTTTCCCGTTGCCAGCAGCATGTCAATCACTGTTTTTCTTTCCTGCCGATCATCAATACTGTCAGCACACAAGATAGCAAATTCATCCGCCACACACATCATCACATTGGTATGATAAATGGGCAAACGATCGCCGTCTACATCCTGGTAAGCTTTAAAAAGCACAGGTTTATAGTCAAATCTGGTGCAAAACTCCTGCAAAGCCTCTTCATTGGTGCGCTGTGACAGAGCCGCATAAGCAATTTTATTGACCCTGTCCAGTATCATGCTTCCCGTTCCTTCCAGGTATTTACCCTCACTTTCGTAAAAAGTAAAATCGACCTTTTCAGCCCATGAAAAAGCATAGTTATCTCGCAGAATATCTAGAATATCCTCTCGCCTTTCCAGTCGCCTGTTTTCAGCATACATAGGATAAACAGCCACCCTGCCGTCTTCATGAAAAGATATCCAGTTATTGGGAAAGATCGAATCAGGGGTATCGGGAATCGCTGTGTCATCGACAACAATCACATCGATACCGTGCTCCCTCAAAACCTCTGCAAACCCATCAAATTCCATTTGCGCTTTTTTCTGGATTTCTTCCGCGTTGAGACTACCAATTTTTTTTTGGTAATAGTTGTTTACCGCTGTTTGTTCATTGAATCTGAACTGCACAGGACGGATCATCAATAAAGTAGAAGTAATCTGTTTCTGCATTTTCATTTTTGAGTTATACTCTGAGCAATGGCAGGGTAGAACAACGTAAAAGCCCTTCCATTTTCGCGGTTTCACAATACTTGATCTCTTCCACATGAAATCCCCTTTCCTTTAAAATTCCATTCAGACGCACAAAGCTTTTTGCGGATACAATCACCTCAGGAGAAATGGAAAATACGTTGGAATTCATCCGGTACATTTCTTCCCGGTCAATTTCAATGATACGATCCCTGCCAAAATACCTGACCAAAAACTCAAAATCTTCTTCATGCTTAAAGCCACCTTTGTAAACGATGGCCTGGTCGGTACCAATCGGTTGAAAACAGCAATCGAGGTGCAGCGCATTTTCTTTAGGGTCAACATCGGATTTGTTAAGTTCAAAAGCCTTGACGTCCCGGTTTGGAAACTGTGCACGCAGATAACTCACGCCTGCTTCATTTGTCCTGCTAACCTCATACCGGTCAAAGTCCTCCGCTTTTGAATATCCCACAAACAAAAACTCGTTCCAAGGCATTACATCACCTCCTTCCATTCTGGTATCCTCAGGGGCCTTTAACAGTTGATGAGGGTTGATCATGTCTGTAATATACCGGATCCCTTCCAGTTCTCTGTTACGCTTTTCCAGAATATTCGGGCTGATAAATTTATCATCGATCACAAAACCAATATCCCGGCTAAATATTTGGTTACAATGGGGTACAAGACTGGGGCGGTAGACTTTTACGTGGTATCTTTCCAGCACTTCCCTGAAGCCCGTCATTTCCCGGATTAAATCTTCTTCCTTTGGAAATGTCCCATTGCGAATATGTTCCTTTGATTTGGGGTCGTAGGCAGTATCCAGTGAAGGTGTACCACCAAATTCATCGGCAATACCCAATACTACCGATTTTAATGTCGAGGTTTCGTTGTTTATGTAAATTTCAATCATAAAATGATCACATTTTTCAAAAATGGTCAAATTTAATCATAGGAAATTTATTTACCTTATCCTGCTGATTTTATTTCTACCGGTTTAATCATAATTTGACTGAGGGAGGGGTTGATTTCTATTTAAATTTATCAGATAATTGCATGCCTCATTCCTGAATATTGGAGATCATGGCGGTATTGTTTTGGATGGAGTAATTGGCATGCCACTGATGAGGTAGTTTAATTAAACGGTCGTTTATTATGATGAAAAGTTACCAGGATCTGATTGAACAAACCTTTGATTTTCCTACCAAAGAATTTAAGGTCAAGAAAAACCACCTGTTCTTTCACGATGTTGCCATGCTCGATATTATCAAAAAATATGGTACCCCTCTTAAATTTACCTACCTGCCTAAAATCAGTCAAAACATTCAACATGCCAAGCGGCTTTTTGAATCAGCCATGAAAAAATACCGGTACGACGGAAAATACATCTATAGTTATTGTACCAAGTCTTCCCATTTTTCATTTGTGCTCAAAGAGGCTTTGAAGAACGACATACATATCGAAACCTCCTCGGCTTTTGATATCCCGATTATCAAAAAGTTGCAACAAAGCGGCCATTTGAAAAAGAATACCTACATTATCTGTAATGGATTTAAAAGACCCAAGTATGTGGAGAACATTATCGATTTGCTTAACAATAATTTTAAAAATTGTATTCCCGTACTCGATAATATGAATGAATTGTCTTCCTATTTGGAGCAGGTCAACAAACCTTTTCAGTTGGGCTTAAGGGTGGCTTCCGATGAAGAACCTAATTTTGAGTTCTATACTTCGAGATTAGGTATCCGGTACAATGACATCACTGATTTTTACAAAAACCATATCGCCTCAAACCCTAAAGTAAAGCTAAAACTACTGCATTACTTCATTAACACAGGCATAAAAGATACCGCCTATTACTGGAGTGAACTTAGCCGGTTTATTCACAAATATTGTGAATTAAAGAAGATTTGCCCGGAGTTGGATACCATCGACATAGGTGGCGGTTTTCCCATTAAACTTTCTTTGCAATTTGATTTTGATTTTGAATACATTGTAAATCAGATCATAGAAAACATCAAGTGGATTTGCGATAAAAATCATGTGCCTGTCCCGGATATTCTGACGGAGTTCGGGAGTTACACAGTTGGGGAAAGCGGAGGGTTGCTTTATGCTGTCCTGGATCAGAAATTGCAGAATGAAAAAGAGCTTTGGTACATGATCGATGGCTCATTCATTACCCACTTACCCGATTCCTGGGGGCTAAATCAAAAATACATTTTACTTCCTGTCAATAAATGGCGTGAAACATATCATAAAGTCAACATTGGCGGACTTACATGTGACAGTATGGATTATTATAACGCTGAGGCCCATTCGTCAGAGGTTTTCCTGCCAAAAATCTCCAATGCAGAGCCACTCTATATTGGGTTTTTTCATACGGGTGCCTACCAGGAGGCTTTGGGGGGGTACGGTGGCATCCAACACTGCCTCATTCCCACGCCCAAACATGTGATTATTAACAAAAACAGCAAGGGGGAAATTACCAGTAAGCTGTTTTCCAAAGAGCAAAGTCACGAGGTTATGCTGGATATTCTGGGTTATTGAATTTTGCCCCGCAGTTTCTGCAATATTTCGCATCGATATCATGGCCCTCGGCTGAACAATGGTCACATACATTGTTTTTTCTTTTTTCCATGGAAGCCTGGGTTATTTCTGAAGTAACAATTCCCGTAGGTACAGCAATGATAGCATAACCCAGAAGCATAATAATCGAAGCCAATGCCTGTCCAAGAAAGGTTTGAGGAGCGATATCACCATAGCCAACTGTGGTTAGCGTAACGATGGCCCAATAAACGCTCACAGGAATACTTTTGAAACCGTTTTCCGGTCCCTCTACAAGGTACATCAGGGTTCCCATTACCGTTACAATAATTACAACCGCTCCAAAAAAAACAGTGATTTTATATCTGCTGGCTTTCAGCGCAGCCTGCAACAACCGGCTTTCTCCCAGAAATCTGGCAAGCTTTAATATTCTGAACACCCGCAATAATCTGAAAGTTCGAATCACCATAAGGTATTGACCCCCCGCGAAGAATATGCTAAGATAAGTAGGTAAGATGGCCAGCAGGTCTACAATACCGTAGAAACTGGTGATATAGTATATCGGTTTTCTAACCGAGAGTATCCTGGCGATATATTCGAGTGTAAAAGCAATAGTAAAGCCCCATTCTATGAACCGCAACAGCTCACCATGCTTCACCCTGATGGATTCAACACTTTCGAGCATTACAGCGACAATGCTCAGAAAAATCGCCCATAGTAAGATGACATCAAACTCTTTCCCCCAAAAGGTATAGTGCTCAAAAATTATCTCGTGCATTTTTTGACGCCATGGTGCCCAGTCGGGATTTTTTTCCTCTTTCGGACTTTTTTTGGTGAAAACTTTCATTTTTGAGTGGCAAAAATTGGTTTATCCTTATTAATATAAGCAAAATTGCTGGTAACAGGCAGATGATTCAATACCTTCGCCAGAAATACGGTGTAAATAACATCAAAAAAGTAAACAATTCCAGCCTGCCAAGCAGCATAAGAAAAGCCAGAAACCACTTGGCTGCAGCGGGTAGTGCGGCAAAGTTATCTACAGGTCCCACACTCCCCAGGCCGGGACCAATATTCCCTATGGAAGTGGCTACCGAACCCATAGAAGTTATAAAATCCACACCCAGCAAAGACATCACCACGACCCCTGCCCCGAAAATAAACATATAAATCATTATAAATGCCAGAATGTTGTAGGTGATATGTTCATTGACCGCTTTTCTGTTCAATCTCACCGGTATGACAGCCGAGGGATGAACCTGCCTTTTCAGCTCGAGGAGACTGTTTTTGAAAAGTATGATATGCCGGACTATTTTAACACCACCGGCGGTGGAGCCGGCCATTCCGCCAATGAACATCAAGAGGAAAAACAAAACTGTTAAAAAGGGAGTCCAATTGGTGTAATCGGCCGAAACATATCCCGTGGTGGTGGTAATAGCCACTACCTGAAAAAGACCGTCACGGAAAGACTTTTCCATATCATGATCAGTCACCACAAAAATAGAAATAGCGGTAGCCAGGGTTACAAAAAAAATCAGGCCCACATATTTTCTGAACTCTTCATTCCTCCATACTTTCAAAAAATTTCCCTTCAAAGCAAAGTAGGTCAGTGTAAAATTGGTTCCGGCAAGGAACATAAAGATGATAATAACATATTGCAGATAAGGTGAAAATTCTGCTACGCTGGAGTTTTTAGTAGAAAACCCCCCTGTGGCCATGGTTGTTAAACCATGATTAAGCGCATCGAAGAAGCTTAACCCGCCAAGCATCAGCAGGAGAATTTCAGCGATCGTCAATCCGAAATACAGCAACCATAGCCGTTTGGCAGTTTCCTTGATTCTTGGCTGAAGTTTTTCCGGAGAAATGCCAGGCGCCTCGGCCACAAAAAGTTGCATGCCACCGATGCCCAGTATAGGAAGAATTGCTACCGCCAGCACAATGATACCCATGCCTCCGATCCATTGTGTTAAACTCCTCCAAAGCAGTACCCCTTTAGGTACGGATTCAATATCTGTTAAAATCGAGGCCCCGGTGGTGGTAAAGCCGGAGATGGTTTCAAAAAACGCGTCGGTGAAGCTTGGAATAGTTCCGGTCAATAAATAAGGCAAACTACCAAAAATGGACATTATCAACCAGCCAAATGATACGATCAAATAACCATCCCGCTTCTTCAGTTCCCGGTTTTTCCAGTTTTTGGTACGGTGCCAGGCCAAAAAGCCTGTCACGAAGGTGATGGCAAAGGCAATCAGTATGTTCACCCAGTCACCCTCCCAAAAATAGATAGAAAACGGAAAGCAAAATAACATAAAACCTCCGGATATCATCAGGAGAATCCCTAATATATTGATGATTATACCAAAGTTAAATTTCATGGATTAGCTGGTAAAATTGCGAGGTCAGGATATGGATAAGACCGGTCATGGAGGTAATATTGCGGGTTTAATTAAAAAAAGTTTCCACTGAACGAATACAATTTGGGCGGGCCAGCACCACCACCCGGTCTTTAGGTTTGAATTGAAAATTTCCCAGGGTGACATATCCTTCACCACGCCTGATAACCCCACCAATGACAGCCGCTGCAGGAAAATTTAAATCTTTTAATTCATGCTTGGTGATTTTTGAATTTTCCTGCACCTCAAATTCCAGCACCTCCGCATCCACACCATGAATGCTGGTCAGCGACAATACCTGACCTTTTCTGACATAGCGGAAGATAAAATTGGCGGCAATCAGTTTTTTATTGATCATCGTATCCACACCAATATCTTGTGAAATCTGAATATAATCTATATTTTCCACCAGGGAAATGGTTTTTTTTACATGGTGTTTTTTGGCCACCAAACTGGAAATGATGTTTGTTTCGGAATTACCGGTAACAGCCACAAAAGCGTCCATCTCTTCTATTCCTTCATCTTCCAATAACTCAATGTTACGGCCATCACCATTGATTACCAATGTTTCCTTTAACTGGTCGGCCAGTTCGAAGGCTTTTTCCTTATCCCTTTCAATCAGTTTTACGTTGTATTTTTTGCTTAGCCTTTTGGCAGCATTGATACCCACCTTGCTGCCGCCGAGAATCATTACATTTTTGATTTGTATACTCTCGTTTCCTGTAAGGGAAATAAGTTTGTCAACAACATCCGGGCATACAATAAAATACGCATGATCGTCTTTTTGAAACCGGTTGTTACCCCTGGGGATAATGGTCTCGTTATTTCTTAAAATGGCCACTGTGACAAAGTTCTGATAGGGATCCAGTGAAGATGCTTCCGCGATGGTTTTATTGTTAAGTACGCTATCTTTCTGTATCGATAACCCTATCATCGAAAGCATACCGCTGCTAAAATCAAAGGTGTCGGTCAGGGCCGCTTCCTTGAGCAAACGTTCAATTTCTTTTGCTGCCAGGGACTCGGGAGAGATTATCTCATCAATACCGATGGTTTTCAGATTTAGTACATCTTTTCTCTGAAGATATTCAAGATTCTCAATTCTCGATACGGTTTTTTTGGCCCCCAGATTCTTGGCAATAATGGCCGTAGCAATGTTGGTTTCTTCGGTGGAAGTAGCACAGATCACCAAATCCGCCTTTTCAACCATGGCATCTTGTAGTACTTTCAACGAGGTGGAACTTCCTTTGATAGTGGCTACGTCCAGGTGGCTGGCCACGTAATCCAGCTTTTCCTTATCTTTGTCAATAAGAATGATATCCTGTTCCTCGTAGGCCAGAAGTTTGGCAATATGAAAACCAACCTCTCCCGCTCCGGCAATGATGATCCTCATGGGTGATAAATATCAAAATTTCTGCTTTGCAATACAAGTATATAAAAAATCTTTTACTCAAATAAAATTATTCTTATGCCTGCTAAGCAAATGAATAAGAGCCTTTTGTCATTCTTTGATATCTGCATAATGCCGGTTTAAGGCCAAAGCTTTCATGGTATCTATTTCCTGCCCTTCAAAAGTGATCATCGCCGGAATTACATCAACTGTGAGGCATGAATGAACCGGAACAATATACATGAGATCGCCGACTTGAAAATTTTCCCAAAAAGTCGGGCTGATTTTGACAATACCATGTTCCTGCGACAGGGATTTGGCATAACAGTCGGGTAACGGTTGTCCCCACCCTTCAACGCCCATCGTTACCACCCTGCCAAAATAGTTATGGCCATGGCTGTCTTTCAGGCTATCTTTAGAAAAATGCACCGCCCCCCCGTAGATAATAATTTCACCTCTTTCTTTATGTTTAGCTACAATAGGGCAGGCGACTACCACGGCTATGTCTTCCCACTGACAGGACCCAATACCCTTTTGTGCCAGGTCATAGTAGATAAAATTACCAGGCCTGATTTCATCAACACCCTGAAAGTTCTCCGCCAGACTCATACTTGGCGTATCCCCTATGGATACAATCAGATCGGGATACAGATCATTGAAGTATGATTTCAGCTTTACCATTTTACTTCTGGTATCCTCGTGAATGGCCAGGATTTCTTCTCTCGAACTTGCTTGATAGGAATGGCCTGCATGGGCTAAAAACCCCTTAAACCGTACTTTATCAACAGTTACCAAGGTATCGGCAAGTTGGTTTATCCGTTCGATATCTCCTGCTTCAATTCCGGTACGATGATATCCTGTATCAATCTTAACAAAAACGCCTAAAGGGGAAACCAAAGCTTTTTCCAGGGCTCCTATATGGGCGGTTGACTCAACCAGAATGTTTAAACTGATTTTTGCCGCGAGGTTGTTCACCTTGTCCATCTCCCTCATATTTAAAGGGAAGGCTACGGTAATGTCATCCCAACCATGCTGCGAAAAATAAGTGGCCATGTCTAAAGACGAAACCGTAATTGAGCGTATGCCGGCTGCTTTGTACCAACCGCCTACAACTGCCGACTGGTGCGTTTTGAAGTGGGGACGCAAATGCACATGGTGATCCTCAGCCTTTTTTACCATCCTTTGAATATTTCTCTGGCACACCCTTTGATTAACAATTAATGTGGGCGTGTCAATATTTTCTTCTTCAAATTTTAGCATGACCGTTAGAATAATAAATTGTAGTTAAGTGGTTTAAATTAGGATTTTTCCTATCTTTATTAATTTATAAGGAAAACTAAAATTAGTATATAATGAGATATTTAACCTTCTTTTCAAAAATTACTTTCATAATTTTTATCAGTTTTGGATTAGCCGCTCAGGCAGATGCCGACAATGGCATAGTGGTAAAGTCTACGAATTACACGATTGATAAAAGTTCCGGGGAAAAAACAAAACTGGGGAACAATACCATGTATTTTACCCGGGACAAGCTCATGATCAAACAAAAAGATCAGAATGGAAAGTCCACTACCGTAATCTTTTATGGTAACAAAAACGAAATGGTGGTTTTCCTCAATTCAAAGGAGTATATCGTCATTGATGAAGCACAAATGGCCATGATAAAACAACAGTTAGAAAGCGTCAGGGCTATGATGGAACAAATGAAGGCTAATATGACCGACGAGCAAAAAAAGATGATGGATAAAAACTTTCCGGGTAAAAATGGTAAAAAAGTGACTACTACCTATCAAAAAGATGGATCGAAAACCATCAATGGCTGGACAAGCAGTAAATATTTGGCTTTGGAGAATGGAAATAAGGTAAGTGAACTCTATATAGCCTCTTACAGTACTTTGGGCGTGTCAAAGGCAGATTTTACAGCCATGGAAAAGCTGATGCAGTTTTTTAGAAAACATCTGGCGGATATCAGCGATCAGTTTAACATGGGGAGTGATACCGGTTTTATGGCGCTTACGGGCGACAACCCTGCCTTTAACTCAGGTGTACCTGTTAAAGTTACCACTTTTGAAGGTGGCAAAGCAACAAGTGATACGATAATTGAAAGTGTTGAAAAAAAGGCTTTAGGCGAAGATTTATTTGCTATACCAGGCCATATGCAGAAAAAAGATCTGGGCCAGATGTTTCAAGGAGGATTCGGTGGGTAACCAAATCCAGTGAGCGACAAAGTGGCCATATTGTTTAAGATATGGCCTTTTTATTGTTTTTTTAAGCTAAGCTGGTGCTAGTCTGTCACCTCTACACCATTCCAAAACGCTACGTAATTTTCTATTTGCTTTGCGGCATGTTTGGCTTCGGGATAATACCAGGCCGCATCGGGGTTAACATCCCCATTGACCTCAATATTGTAATAACTTGCCATTCCCTTCCAGGGACAGGTAGTATGATTATCGCTACCCTTAAAATATTCCTTATTGATTGATCCGGGTGGAAAGTATTTGTTTCCTTCCACTTCTACTACATCATCACTCTCAGCGAGCACCACCCCATTCCAAATTGCTTTAGCCATATTTTTAATTTTTAAATTGTTTTTTGAATAATGATAATTTAACAATAATCGAAAGAAAATCGATCCCAAAGATGAACAAAATCTCAAATTATTTTGTCTTATGAGTCATCGGTTAATAATAAAAGAATAATTTTGAAGTGCACGCTTTGACTATTACAAAAATGCCATGAATAAAGTTAAAGGAAAAATAGGGGTTTTGTTGGTAAACCTGGGAACACCCGATAGTCCGGAAACAAAAGATGTCAGAAAGTATCTCAGGGAGTTTTTAATGGATAAGAGGGTAATTGACATCCCTTTTATCACCCGCTGGATGTTGGTAAATCTGATCATTGCCCCTTTCCGTGCCCCCAAATCGGCCAAAGTATATAAGGAACTGTGGGAGGAGCGCGGTTCTCCTTTATTGTTTTATGGTGAAGATGTCCAAAAACTGCTTCAGGAGGCGCTGGGTAATCGATATATAGTTGAATTGGCCATGCGTTATCAAAAACCTTCGATTAAAGATGGTCTGTTAAACTTAATGAACCGGCAAGTAGGTGAAATCATCATTATTCCTCTTTTCCCCCAATATGCTTCAGCTACTACAGGCTCAGTGATCGACAAGGTGATGGAAATAAGTAAAGAATGGCAAATAATTCCAAATCTCAGGTTTGTAAGTAACTTTGTCAACAATGATTTATTCATAAGCGCATTTGCAGCAATTGGCAAAAAATACATGGATCGAACCGACTATGATCATGTTATTTTCAGCTATCATGGAATCCCCGAGCGGCAAATAAAAAAAGGCTCTGTAGACAATTATTGCCGGCTGGCGGATTGCTGTAGCGTTTATCACAAAAAAAACCGGTTTTGTTACCGGGCTCAATGCTTTCATACTTCCAGGCTCCTGGCTGAAAAACTGGATTTGGATGAGAGCCGGTATACGGTTTCTTTTCAATCCAGGCTGGGTAAAGACCCCTGGATACAGCCCTATACGGATGACATAATCAAGCAACTACCCAGGGAAGGGAAAAAAAAGGTGCTGGCCTTTTCGCCAGCCTTTATTGCAGATTGCCTGGAAACCACCATAGAGGTGGGCGATGAGTTTAAGGAAATATTCATGGAAGAAGGCGGGGAGCACTGGCAGTTAGTAGAAAGCCTGAATGACCACCCGCTTTGGATTGAATGCCTGAAATCTTTAGTCATTCAAAATGAGACGGAGGTAGTAACCTCGTAGTATTTCTCCTGTGCCCACCAATATTTACACATTAACCTTGTAGAACTCCGCAAGTTTTTCTACGGTATAATCGATTTCTTCAGCAGTATTATACTTACTGAATGAAAACCTTATGGCACCTCTGTTCGGATCAGTTTTCAAAGCTGTTAGAACATGTGACCCTGCGTTGCTGCCACTGGAACAAGCACTACCACCCGAGGCACTTATTTTGTTAATATCCAGGTTAAATAATAACATTTCATTGTCACCTGATTCAGGAAGACATACGTTCAATACTGTGTACAGGCTTTTGTCACTTTCACAACCACCGTTAAAGCCAATCCCAGGTATGGCTTCTTTCAGTGATCTTATCATTCTTGTTTTAAGGCCTTGAATGTGTTTTCTGTGCTGGTCCATGTTCTCATAAGCCACCTCCATGGCCCTGACCAGCCCAATGATACCGCAAACATTTTCCGTCCCGCCCCGCATATTTCTTTCCTGAGCCCCTCCATAAATGAAGGGATGTATTTTATGGTCTCTGTTGACATACAAAAACCCAACTCCTTTCGGCCCGTGAAATTTATGGGCTGATCCTACAATACACTGGATGTTTAATTGCTGAAGGTCATGGACATAATGACCCATGGTTTGTACGGTGTCTGAATGAAAAACAGCCCCATATTCTTTACATAATTCACTAACTGCGGCAATATCGGTTATGTTGGCTATTTCATTATTGGCATGCATCAACGAAACGAGGGACTTGCTGTTTTGTTGAAGTAGTTGCTCCAGATGATTGAAGTCGATATAACCTTCTTCCAGAAGATTAACGTAACTCAACTTGACTTTTCCCTGTTTTTCGAGATGTTCCATGGTATGCATTACGGCATGATGCTCTACGCGGGAAGTGATACAATGTTGTATGTCTAGCGTTTCGACAGAACATCTGATGGCAGTATTGTCGGCTTCCGTGCCACCTGATGTAAAAAAAATCTCAGATGGTGTGGTATTTAGCAGGTCGGCTATGGTTTTACGGCTTTTTTCAATGGCGGCCTTCGCTTCTCTGCCGTGGGTATGAATTGAAGATGGGTTGCCAAAGATACTCGTAAAATACGGTTTCATGGCCTCGAATACCTGCACATCAACCGGAGTAGTGGCAGCATTATCCAGATAAACTCTCATTGTTGTTTGAATTATTTGTTGGGTTATTGTTTATGTTATTCCACCTTTGTAGTAATTATTTCCTTAATGTCGGAAATAATTTTATTGGCTAGATTATCTGCAGTTGCTAAAAGTGAAGATTCTGCATAAATGCGGATAATTGGTTCAGTGTTAGACTTTCTGAGATGCACCCATTCTTTGTCAAACTCAATTTTTACTCCATCGGTGGTATTTATGGGTTGTCTTGAGTATTTGTCTTTCACCCGGTTCAAGACATTATCGACATCGATTTCCGGAGTAAGCTCAATTTTGTTTTTGGAAATCTGATAATTAGGGTAAATACCTCTCAAATGTGTTATTGACTTGCCAAATTTTGCCAGATGGGTTAAAAATAAGGCTATACCTACCAGGGCATCCCGCCCATAATGCAATTCGGGATAGATAATACCGCCGTTACCTTCTCCGCCAATCACGGCCTGATTTTTTTTCATAGCCTCTACCACGTTGACCTCACCCACGGCTGCGGCAGCATAATTACCACCGTGCTTCTCAGTCACATCTCTTAGAGCCCTGGTAGAAGAAAGATTGGATACCGTATTGCCTTTCTTTTGGCTTAACACATAGTCTGCCACAGCCACCAAAGTATATTCTTCACCAAACGGCGTGCCATCGTTATTTATCAGGGCCAGCCTGTCAACATCCGGATCAACCACAATGCCTAAATCATATTGCCCCTTTTGCATTTCAGTACAGATGTGTGTAAGATTCTCCGGCAGAGGTTCAGGATTATGCGGAAATTGTCCATTAGGCTCACAATAGATCTCCTTGACCCTATCTACACCCAGGGCCTTTAACAACCTGGGCACGGCAATGCCCCCCGTAGAATTAACCGCATCGACCACCACTGAGAAGTTACTTTGCCTGATAGCTTCTGCATCTACCAATGGAAGTGCTGCTATCATCTCAATATGGCTGTCAATGTAGCTGTCATTCTTGGTATAGAAGCCTAATTTGTTTACACCGGCAAATTCAAATGTTTCCTCCGCAGCAATATTCAAAACATCTGCACCGTCTTTGGCCGATATAAACTCCCCCTTATGATTGAGCAGTTTAAGCGCATTCCATTGTACAGGATTATGGCTGGCAGTAAGTATTATTCCACCTCCGGCCTTTTCCAAAGGTACAGCAATTTCTACCGTGGGCGTGGTTGACAACCCCAGATCGATCACATCTATACCAAGCCCCTGCAAGGTGCCAACCACCAGACGGGTAAACATATCGCCAGATGGTCTGGCATCTCTGCCAATCACGATTTTCCGAATGTCCGTATGCTTAACCGCCCATGTGCCAAACGCTGCTGTAAATTTTACGACATCCAGCGGCGTTAATGAATTTCCTGCACTTCCGCCAATCGTTCCCCTTATTCCCGAAATAGACTTGATTAAAGACACCTGATAAAATATTTATTTTACTTTGAACAAAAGTAAATAAAATATTTATTAATTGAGTGAGGTAGCTGGTAGATAAGCTAAAATTTTGACATGACCTTGTTTACCTCGGAATCAGGGTTGGCACATGCTTCTCCGGCCGCTACATCTTTTCCGCAGTATCCACAGGTTCCCCCTTCTTTCTGTAAAAACGGGCTCTGCGAAGCACAAGTACCTTTAAATTCTCCATTCTTCAAAAAAATCAACCTCACCGACATGAGAATAAAAAACAGTGCAAGAAATCCTATTCCTAATAAAACCGTTGCCATAACTAAATTTATTTATGCAAATTTACATAATCGATAGTATAACACATAACCTAAGCCGAAAGTTTCTTTAAAACACAAAAGATATACAAATGATATGGCTAAAATAAAGGCAAAAAAAGATAAAAACAGGGAGGCAAAACTGGCCGCTTTTGACAGATTGCTAACCATTATGGACGAGCTACGGGAAAACTGTCCCTGGGACCGGAAACAAACAATGGAAAGCCTGAGACATTTGACTATTGAAGAAACCTATGAACTGTCAGACGCGATCATTGAAAATGACATGGAAGAAATAAAAAAGGAACTTGGTGATATCACACTGCATATGATTTTTTATGCGCGTATCGCTTCTGAATCCAACCAGTTCGATATAGGCGATGTGTTAAATGCAGTCTCTGAAAAATTGATCAGGAGGCATCCCCATATCTATGGCGATACGGTGGTAGAAAATGAAGAGGAGGTAAAACAAAACTGGGAAAAAATTAAATTAAGAGAAAAAGGTAACAAATCGGTTCTGGGTGGGGTTCCTGGCTCCCTGCCCGCCTTGGTTAAGGCAATGCGTATTCAGGAAAAGGCCCGTGGAGTGGGGTTCGATTGGGAAAAAAAGGAGCAGGTTTGGAAAAAGGTGGAAGAAGAAATGAGTGAATTCGAGGCTGAGCATAATGTGAAAAATGGCAAACCATTGAATCAGCAAAAAGCACAGGAAGAATTTGGAGATTTGTTATTTTCACTTATTAATTATGCCCGCTTCATCGGTATCAACCCTGAAGAAGCCCTGGAAAAAACAAACAAAAAGTTTATCAGGCGATTCAATTTCCTGGAAACAGCCTCCCGGCAGGATGGTAAGAACATAGCAGATATGACCTTGTCAGAAATGGATGAATACTGGGAGAAGGCCAAGAAGCTTTAGCCACCCAAGGATTTTCGTTTTTCCTCCCGGGAGGTACTTATTCATAAAATATCCGGTTTTTGGAAAAACATCGGTGGAAATGGTAATAAAAATGGGTTTTAACTGGTTTTAGTCGTTGTTTATTGGGTCATCTCCTTTTCCAATATAATTTTTCAATTCGCTATTTTGGTAGAAATCATAGTGAACAATCAACCAAAGCTTTTCAACTTCATCTTCTGTTTTGAAAATCTTTCTTGCTACCAACCTGTCATCTTTATCGTATATAAGTTGTTCTGTTATTGTCATGAAACCATTCTGATGGATTTCCTTCCTTTCAACAACCCCCAGTTTACTGAATAATCTGATCACATCTTTTTTGTCCTGCCCCGGATAGCGAATCACAATCCTTTTTAAAGAATTTACCCGGTTTAGGTCATAGACAAAACGGCAGTTTTTAAGCTTCCAATCTGTTGTTTTAAAGTAGGCTCTTTTTACTACTTTGTTGTCATAAGTCCTGTACCCCCAATTAGCCTGTTGGTTGATGAGATGATGCAAACTAAAGGCTTCTACATAATTGTCATGAATATGAATGGCAACCTGCTCATCAAAGTCTATCGATTTCGTTTCCCCATTTAAAAAAAATTCTTTGAGATATAATAGTTCGCCTGGCTTGTCAGCTAAATAAACTTTTTCAGATTTTACCGAATTTTCAATAGTATGGATATTGTCCACGTATTTTATACCTATTCCTTCTAATACCGAATGGCTGTATGTTTCAAACTCCTCTCCAGAAGACCCTCCCTCACCTTCCTGGCCCAATACCCCAGCTACCACACCATCTACGGCGCCCAACACCATTGCTTCACCAGGATTTGCCCCCCGTGATCCTTCATTAATCCTTTCCCCCACAATAACGGCATCAAGCCCCAGGTGCTGCGCTTTTGTTCTCAATTGTGCTGCCAGGTGCTGCGTTCTGAGGTGCCCTCTGACCGATACCCTCACTAAGCCTGCTTCAATATATGGTCGTTCAGGCTTCAAATCATCCGGGAAATAAATCCTGGTATAATCTTGTTTTTGTTCTTTCAGCGGAATTTCCGTGAAATACTGGATATCGTCCTGGTAGAAACGGATTGGATTACATTGTTGAAAAATTATCATTACAATAAATCCGGAAAGAAGGTAGTGTTGACGGGCATTCATAATCTAAGCAGGTTTGTTTTTACCTGAATAAGCTCAAATAATATGCCATTTTGCTCAAAAAAATCACCTAAAATTCCAGGATACCAACGATATTGTCATCTAAAAATCTGCCCCCCGGATAGTTGTTGGTATAATCAAAATTTAACCAGATATCGCCCTCCGGATCGGTATGGTAAAAAATACTGTTGTTATAGGCTTCCTGCTTAAAGGCTTCCTTTCTTATGAAATTCACGATCCTATTCAGCTCTTCTTCACTGGAAATTTTTAATTCGGGATATACATGGGTGGGTGTCCTTACCAACCTCACCCTGGCACCCACAAATTTTAAGCTCGCAGCCATCAGAATGGCATGATCATCACAATCGCCGTTGAACCTGCCATCGATCGACAGGTGTTCGATAGTTTCATGTGGGGAGGCGAAATATTCTTCCCCCTCAGGATCTGCGACATATACCCATTTTGAATTTATTTCCTTAAACACAGAGAGGTATTGAACCATTTTTCTGTCTGCAGGCTTATCTATTTTGTCCTGAAAGTGTTTGGTAGCAGCCTTTACGGCAAAATTTCTGGTGATGGCACTTTTTTCGCTGATAAGTTCCTGTAACTTAATAGCATTGATAAAGGGCTCATGATCAGAAGACATCACTGAAACCAACTGAGATTGATTTTGCAAGTCGCTTACCAATCCAAAATAATCTTTCACCAAATCTTTGTAGCCGTATTGTCCATACAAGGTGCTGATACCAAGCCCAAACACCACCAAAACCATCACAGCGTAAATCAGCATCCTGATTCTTTTTACCACGTACAGTAAAACCACCACAAAAAACAAAAAGGCAATCACATATCCGGCATAGGATCCTCCTAATACCGGCCAGTTCCATTTGCTGAAATAGGGTACTGTCCATAACAACAAGGGCCAGGCCGTGATAAAAACAATACCCAGAAGAAACACATTAGTTGTAAAATAATCGTTGAGTAATTTAACTTTCTGCCGCAATAACTCTTTCATAGTCCCGCAAAATATTTAGTTAAAAAAATAACCTTTTTTTAGGTGAGGTTCTAAACAGTTTAACGAATAGAAATCAAAAACCGCTCCAAAAATTTGTAAATACCGAAGATTTTAAGTTTTCAACCTGACCGAAGCCCAATTTTTGACTGGTTATGTCGCAGTATCCTGTTTTGGTTCAGCTAATTCTTCCTTTCATTATCATAATATTAATAATAGAAATTAATATATTCATATAAAAAAATGATAATAACAATACAGACTTAAGAATTATACCAAAATTACACGTGGTTCACATAATGTTCCCACTTTTCCAAAACACCACGGAAGTCTTCAGGAAAATCTGAGTCGAAAGCGATGTGTCTGGCAGTCTCAGGATGTACAAATCCAAGAGATTTGGCATGTAACGCCTGGCGGGGCATCATTTTGAAACAGTTATCCACAAAGGATTTGTATTTGCTAAATGAAGTACCTTTTAAGATTTTATCGCCACCATAAGTGGCATCATTAAACAAAGGATGCCCCAGATATTTCATATGAGCCCTTATCTGGTGGGTACGTCCGGTTTCCAGGGTACATTGGATTAATGACACATAGCGTAGTGGCTTAATAAGCTTGTAATGGGTAACGGCCCTTCTGCCAAACTCTCCTTCCGGAAACGCAGTAGTTACCCTTCTGTCTTTCAGACTCCTTCCCAGATTTACATCGATGGTACCTTCGCTGAGTTTTGGTTCACCCCAGACAAGGGCATGGTAGGTTCGTTCGATAGAATGATCGAAAAATTGTCTGGCGAGGCTATTCATGGCCGCTTCCGTCTTTGCAATAACCAGAAGGCCGGAAGTATCCTTGTCTATACGGTGAACCAGACCCGGCCTGCCTTCATTGGCTTCCATGGTCGGCAAATGCTGAAAATAGTAGACCAAGGCATTGACCAGCGTGCCGGTCCAGTTATTGTAAGCCGGATGAACCACCATACCGGCCCGTTTATTGACCACCAGAATCGACGCATCCTCATAGACAATATCCAGAGGGATGTTTTCAGGAATCACCTCTGTGTCCCGGGGAGGCTTTGGTAACATGATTTGTATGGAATCCTTGGGCTTTACCTTGTAATTGGCCTTTACTGTAGAATTGTTGACCAGCACAAACTTGTTTTTTATGCCTTCCTGAATCTTGTTTCTGGTGATGTTTGGTAGACGGTCTAATAAAAATTTGTCAATACGCAATGGCTCCTGGCCAGGATCGACTACCAGGTGATGATGCTCAAACAACTCCTCCTCTTCACTATTGATATGTTCGGAATCCATGAGGTATTTCTTTATTTTTGCCAATTATTTAACAAAATCAATGATATTCCTGAAATTATTATCCCGAATTCCATTGGGGGTCCTTTATTTACTTTCAAAGCTAGTGTATTTTATAACTTTTCATATTGTGGGTTACCGAAAAAAGGTGGTCTATGAAAACCTGAAAAACGCTTTTCCCCAAAAATCAGATAAAGAAGTTAAAACCATCGCCCGGGAATTTTACAAGCGATTTTCAGATTTCATAGTAGAAGCACTTAAAGGCATCACGATCAGTTCGGCAGAACTAAACAGAAGAGTCAAATTTATTAATGTGGAAGTTCTGGAGCCTTACAGAAGCAGGAACCAATCAGTGGTAGTGCTGGCATCGCATCAGTTTAACTGGGAGTGGAGTTTGCTGGCTGGTTGTTTACAGTTGCCCTTTCCAATCGATGTTATTTATCAGAAACTTAGCAGCCAGGCTTTTGATAAGTTAATGCTTTCCACCAGATCACGATTTGGTGGAAACCCGATAGAAAAAGACAGTGCGTTATTGGAAATCATGAGGCGCAAAAACAGATTAAAAGCTTTAGGCATTGTTGCCGACCAATCACCCACGCCTGATGCACCTAAACATTGGACCCATTTTTTAAATCAGGAAACCGCTTTCTATCTGGGGGCGCAGCAGATTTCAAGAGTAACCAAATATCCGGCCTTTTTCATGAAGGTTAAAAACATAAAGAGAGGAAAATATGAAGTGGAACTTATAAACATCGGGTTGCCTCCTTATGAAAAAAATGGTTTTGACATCATAGAAAACTATGCACGGGAAACGGAAAAAGCCATCAATGAGGACCCCGCCGGCTGGTTATGGTCGCACCGGCGATGGAAACTTGAAAAACCACTTTACACCTGAATGAATTATCGCAACATTGATCCCCGAATCATAATACCTCCCGGAGCCTACGGCATACAACCTTGGCGCATACCATAAATCCTTCGTAACAATAAATGTCAAAGACAAATCAAATGACGCAGTAGCTGATGCTTATTGTAAAATTATTGGGAATAGATAACGGTTTTAATACGCTTATTTACGAAAAGTCCGGTGGTAAAGAGTATATTTATTAGCGTTTTATGATGACAAAGAATTGGAAGATTTAACATCCAGGCATATTTTTTTTTCAAGCAAGGATAAAATTCCTATTGAAAACATACAAGACAGCATTACCAGAGACAGTGGAGTAAATTTGCTAATCAAGCGGGAAGACCTGCTGCACCCCTTTGTTTCGGGAAATAAATTCAGAAAATTAAAATATAATCTTGTGGAGGCGAAGAGACAAAATGCCTCCCGGCTCATCACCTTTGGCGGTGCTTATTCAAACCATATCCTGGCCGTAGCTGCAGCAGGCTATGACAACAATTTTCAAACCAAAGGTATTATCCGCGGGGAAGAAACCCAACCGCTCAATCCGACCCTCGCCAAGGCCCAAAATAGCTTTGGTATGAAGCTGTATTATGCAAACAGATCAAGTTATCGTACAAAGTCAAAGGAAGACCTGCCGGATATGCTGGGGATCAACCGCAGGCATACTTATATTATCCCTGAAGGAGGCACCAACACCCTCGCGGTTAAAGGTTGTGCTGAAATAGTGGAAGACCTGCAAATCGATCCCGATTTCATCTGCTGTAGCTGTGGTACCGGGGGTACCCTAGCCGGCATTATCTGTGCCGTCAATGCGAAAACCAAGGTTACAGGCTTCTCCGCTCTGAAAGGTGATTTTTTAAAGGATGATATTGAAAAACTGGTGAATGCCTGTAACAACAACAAACATGACAACAATAAGTCTATAAACTGGGAAGTGAATACCGATTTCCACTTTGGCGGTTACGCTAAATTTAATGATCGGTTAATTGAGTTTATCAACCATTTCCGGACATCACACGGCATACCCTTAGACCCCATTTACACCGGCAAAATGATGTACGGGATTTATGCGCTAATGAAAAGTGGTTATTTTAAGAAGGGAGATACAGTGCTGGCCATTCATACCGGCGGCCTGCAGGGCATCGAAGGGTTTAATCAGCGCTTTGGAAAATTGATTCGAAATTAAATAGCTTTTGGTTTTATTAATGTGCCCTACCGGGCTATTGAAATGATCAGGTGTTTTCGAATTGTCAACTAAGTCCACCAATTTTCCAATTAAGCGAACTTTGCCAACCATATTCTTGTTATAATGCCCAAAAAATTCACATCAAAACCTGCAACACCTGATCAAGCTTACTAAAATGCCTGATAGCAATTTTATACTTCTTTTGTGACACCGCCTTGGCGTTGAATTTTGAAATAAAAATCTCCTTAAACCCCATTTTTTCGGCCTCGGTGATCCGGTTTCCCACACGATTTACCGCACGGATTTCTCCCCCTAAACCGACTTCTGCGGCAAAACAAAGGTTATCGGGTATTGGAATTTCGTTCATTGATGAAACAATGGAGACGCAAACAGCGAGGTCGATGGCAGGATCCTCCACCTTGAGGCCGCCTGCAATGTTGAGGAATACATCCTGCGTACCCAATCTGAACCCACCTCTCTTTTCCAAAACTGCCAGCAGCATATTAAGTCTTTTAGCATCAAACCCTGTGGAACTGCGTTGCGGCGTTCCGTAGTTGGCCGTACTGACCAACGATTGGACTTCTATAAGCAGCGAGCGGTTACCTTCAAGCGTTGCACCAATCGCAATGCCACTCAGATCCTGATCCTTTTGGGATATAAGAATCTCAGAGGGATTACTTACCTCTCTTAAACCTTGTCCAAGCATTTCATATATTCCCAATTCAGCGGTGGAGCCAAACCGGTTTTTAGTGGTACGCAGAATACGGTAAGCCAGGTGGCGATCCCCTTCAAATTGTAAAACCGTATCCACCATATGCTCCAGCACCTTGGGGCCTGCTATTGCGCCATCTTTGGTAATATGGCCAATCAAAAAAACAGGTGTGTTGGTTTGTTTGGCATATTTCATTAATTCGGTGGCACAATTTTTTACCTGCGAAATACTTCCGGCGGTAGCCTCTATGTAGCTGGTATGCAGGGTCTGAATAGAATCGATAATCACCAGGTCAGGTTTTAGTGACGTTATCTGTGTGAATATGTTTTGTGTAGCTGTTTCAGTCAGAATGAAACAACTCTCGGAAGTCATTTGCATGCGCTCAGCACGCATTTTTATTTGCTGTTCGCTTTCCTCACCTGACACGTACAATACCTTAAACCCCTGAAGGTGGACGGCCAATTGCAGCATTAAAGTTGATTTTCCGATTCCCGGTTCCCCCCCGATCAAAATCAGTGAGCCAGGCACGATACCTCCGCCCAATACCCGGTTTAGTTCCCGGTCAGGAGTGATTATTCTCTGCTCATTTTTAGACGTTATATGCTCCAAAGGTTGCGGCCGGCCCGCCGGCTGTGAGGCTGCCTGATCTGTATGCCAGCCAGGCTGACCATTATTCTCTTTGGAAATAACCTCTTCAACAATGGTATTCCACTCATGACACGAAGAGCATTTACCCTGCCATTTGGCGTACTGAGTGCCACAGTTTTGGCAAAAAAAAGCTGTTTTTACCTTCGTCATTTGTTGAGTAATTAGCAGTTGGCAATGGACAATTTTTGAAGCTAAGTTGTCAATTGTCAATTAAAAATAAGATTATTGTATCTGTTGCCAAGATAACAATACAATACATTTAATGGTAAAATTGTTGGTTGAATTTAACCGGAAACAAAAACAATTATCAGAAACCTTCGTCATCATCCTCCACCTCTTCAGTGGTCTCCTCAGGGGTGAGTTCGGTAGGAGGTTTATCGTCAATGACCACTTCGGTGGGTCGGTCTAATTCAAAAGGCTCGTCAATGTCGTAATACACCTTTCTGAACTCGTCAACAAAGTTCTGCACCTCATTCATCTCGCCTAAAATGAAGACGTATTCACCAATTTTGGCTTTTGCCACGTTGGTTTTGTTTTTGATAATGTCGTTAAACTCGTCGTTGTTAGAGTATAAAACCAACCTGTTATCTGAAAAACCCAAATAGTACCAGCTTGAAGATATTTTTAAGAAGACATTGACCACCTCGCCATTTTCGGTTTTCCTGATTTCCACAAACCCGTCAACCATCGCATTGATATCATCCCGGAAAATATTGGAAATACCAATTTTGGAATCAAGTGGATTGTAAAACGCTTTGTCTGTTTCTGACCATACCAGGTCAATATCAGAAATAGCCAGGGCTTTTGCCAGTTCATTTGATACCGAAACGAGCGCTACGTAATCTTCTTCTGTTTTATCATCGTATAAAGAGGCCGCCCGTTCGCCGATTATTTCTGAGGCTTTATAAAGCAATTTGGTTTTGTCCTCATGAGCCTCGGGTATACCCAGCCTTTCAATCAAATCCTGAATATCCAGTGCCATGCTGCTCATGGCCGGGGCAGGCAGGTTGTAATCAAAAACCAAAAAGGCGTTGAGGTTGAATTCGTTGGTCTCTATGTTTCCTTCTCCTTTACCTGCCGCTAATAGTTTTACCTGGGTGGTGTTGGGCGATAGAAATTGTAAAGGGCCTTCGAAGGTAACTCTGGAATTTTCTTCATCATAGGTAAATGATCTTCCGGAGAAAGACTGCCCGCTGCTTTTTGCAGTCTCTTCAATTTTAAAAGCGTTAGCCTTTTCATCAAACAGTAACATTCCCCTGGGAATGAAAAAGTCCTCGTCGCCAAGACTTTTGCGTTCGCTGACAAATGTCGTATAAAGGCCGTAGTCACCCGCATCAAAATGCAGGCCTGAGGACGGATCGGTACCATCACTTGTAACTATCTGGTCATAATTGATGATCACCTGCTGGGTATCGGAGATGGATTTATATGCTATCCACGTGTCGTAACCGCTCATCTTTTTCAAATCCAGCTTGACAAATCCTTCCAATTCTAAAGCCTGATTGGTGGCATACATAGTGGCTGTTCCCTTAAATATCATCCTGGGCGAAACCAGGATCTTATCGGCTTCTTCAATAGTTCCCCTGGAAACTGTTTGTAATTTTTCCTTTTTCTTGCCTTCACCAACAGATTCCAACTCAAAGCTGTTGAACTTAATACCAAAAGTATCTGCGGCGGCTACAAGGTCGTAGGTTGCGTCTCCTACAAATTCGTTTCTGGAAATAATGGTTATGTGACCATCACTAAGGTTATGGTAGCCATTTAATGTATCAATAACCAGGGTCGCATTTTCCAGCGGTTGCAGCTCTGAATTCTCCAACACCGTCAATTCATTGTTTTCCGGAGTAATTTTGGCATCTGCCACCTTAATAAAGGGGATGCCAGTCACGTGCAACTTCAGTTCGTTAATGTCATAGGTCGCTGCGGACCCATTAAAAGCCAAAGAATCAAGTTCTTCCCTGGTACTGTAAAAATAGGAGCTGTTGATATCGACCTCCTCGGGTTTTTCCATATTGACTGACCGGTCCTCCAAATTCCATTTGGCGTTGGTGATGGATGTCTTCATCTGCGCATAAGGAAAATTGATGGCAGCCACTCCTTCGATTTCCGGACTGACATCTGCGATGTTGTTTATTAAATCGAAATGCAATCGAATGTCATCACCCGATAATGCGGGCTTTTCGGGATTGCTGGATTTAATTTCAAATTTTGCGTGGCGGGCTGAGTAATAGTTGGAGGTAAAGGCGAGTTCATCGGAAATGGCCTCTGAACCCCTTGTCAATAACTGCCCTCCGCCAAGCACTCCTTGGGGTGTAATGTTCATAAACCCGTTTAATGAAGCTGTTGATTGATAGAGTTGCACAGGCTGATCAATATTATGAACATACATGCTATCTTTATCAGGGATCCACTTCATTTTGTAGTTTTCCACATATGCATCCGGAAAATCGGCTACCCCTATGGTTTGATTTTCCATAGTCATTTTTGAACCCTGCGTAACGATAGAATCAACGTAAAATACAAAGTCCTCAGATTCCAGTGTGGAGCTTAAATATTCAATCCTTCCATTCCCTCTCAGGCCATTTTGATCCAGGGTCAATTTTTTAAAGAACTTTCCTTTATTACCTTTTATTTCATAACCTTCAATGGGCACCTGATGCTCGAAGCCAAGGGAATTATCAGGCATTATTTTTAACTTTTCCTGAAAATCCGGTAGCACCCCACTCGTCACAAAAGTTCCCTCAAAGCCAACCGACCTAACATCACTCCCGCTAAGGCTGTCCATTTTGAAAGGTGGTATGACAAAATATACAGACATGTCCCTGTAAGCCCCCCCCAGAATTTCTTCACCGTCAAAATATACAATGGCCCCATTAGTGGCGCTAAATGACGGATAGCCCGGATATACTCTTCGGGCCGATTTATTGTTGGGTTTGTTAATCAGCAAAGTTCCGGAGGTCTGGTTCATCTTACTATTGGCCATGGCATTTTGAACATCGAGAGAATCTTGCCCCACCAGTTTATTATCCAGTTTGGATTTCTCTCCTCCGATTTCATCCTGCTCCTGGATGTAAAACCTTACCGAATCGATGGTTTGCATATCCACCAGAAAACTATCATATTTAAACGTAAAATTTCTGCCTATATACTCAAAATTGCCCACAAACAATTGGCCGTCAAAGACGAAATCACGATTTTTCATGAGGCGCACTTCCTTGTTTTCGGGAATAATATACACATCCAGCATTTCGCTTATGTAAAACTTATCGACACCTCTCACAGTCATCTCCCGATCTTCGAAACGATAAGTAGCGTTGGGTTTATTAGTCAACCTGGAAGCGATCAGCAGATTATCATAATCCTTTCTCCGGTTTTTTGATAAAACATTGTGATAGGCTTTGCGGCGTACCTTTATATCGCCGCTTCCCACACTGTAATCGATAAAATGATAACTCATCAAAAACTCCATAGCCGACCGTACAACATTACCCGGTTGCTTTGAAAACCTGATAAGATCTTCGACATTAAATTCGGATGAATTAATTTTGCGTGAGTAGCCAATTACCAAAAACAAAGGATGAAACTTATAAATACCGGCCATTTCTCCAAACCGGTCAGGGTTAAAATACTCTCGCGACTCAAAATAGGCAGATATCTGGCTTCTGGCATTTAAAATCGAGATATCGAGACTGTCTGAATTTAAATCCCATTTAATCATATCGGCGGTAACATCCATGTTGAAGTATGAAGCAAAAAATGGAGCATACTTATATCTGCCCTGATCTTTCAACACGACCAGGTGATTATTGAGAAAATTGTATTTTATTCGTATGGCCGGGTGTGTGATTGAATCACCATTTTGATAGATGACTACCGAGGCTACATCCGCTTCTACCAGCGAGTCACTCATAAAATAACGGAATGCTTTGGAACGGAATTTCCGCTGCCCGTTTTTACTCACCTCAATCGAGGCAGGCCCCGCATATAAGGAAGAGCTTGATATTTTTTGGCCTTCCAGAGAAAAGCCACCTTTGTAAACCAATTCATCGTTGTTGGCAAGCTTTACTTTTACATTATTTTCGTAAGACTTAAACCTGGGGAATTTTGCCTTTTCTTTGCGCTCATGGCGGCGGCTTTCAAAATCAAAAACACCTTCCACCACCTTATCCAGTTTTCCCATATAACTCATCTTAACATTTTCTGCCGACAGTTTCGGTTTGGTTACATCAAAATTGTATTTATCAAAGTTACAATAAACCGAGTCGGGTCCCAGACCCGCTACCGACCAATCAAATTTACCTCCGGAGCCGACAAAAGTATAATCCTTTAACATCAACGATCCACTGCTGTTGACCAGAGCCGTGGAGTCAAAGGAAGTAACAAAAATCATATCAATACTTTCGAAAGTTATAACAGGACCTTCAAGCGCTGGTTGGGGTGCTCCAGCCAGCAGTAGCTGTTCAGGCCCAGGTTCCTCTACTTCTTCCTGGTTATCCCAATTGGTATCCCAGTCATCATTGCTTTCTTCTTCGTCCCAGTCGCTAAACCAATCTTCGCTATCTTCAGCTTCATCCTTAATTTCAGTTTCCTCCGGGATTACTTCCTCCACCGCCGACTCTATAAAATCAAACTGATAACTGGCATTTTCAAAATATAATTTGTTAAAGGGCGAATGATAAAGGGCCTTGTGGTCAAATATGGTTCGCAAGGTGGAAAAGAGATTTTTGATTTCCTTACTGTCATATTGTTCAACCGTTTTGTGACTTATTTCCAATAATTTGGAGAGGCTTTGTCCACTAAGGTTTTCTTTACTCACTGCGTAAACCAGCGATGCAAAAAGATTTTCAAAATGCGGTCTGACAGGTACACCTTTATCGTATAAATCGGAAGCTATTTCCATGATCTTTTTCTTCTGATCCTGCGAAAAAGCGTTTCCGTTCCAAAGTTCCTTAAAACCTGCCCCTACCTCCTGGGCGGTAGGGATTTTGGTACGATTCATCATTTCCACTACCTGTGTTGAAAAGGCCGTATCAACCTCAAATTTGTGGTCCTGTGAAAATGCCTGGTAACTACTTACCAAAAACAATGTCAATATACAGTGTATGCTAAATTTCATTCACTCACCATTCAACAGAACTATGTTAGCTCCAGTCAATTTATTACATTTTTTTAACGTTCGGATACACAAAAAAATGTAATTTTTATGGATTATTACTTTCAATTTGCTGATTTATAGCGTCATGTAAGTTATTACGGTACTATTTCTCAAATAATAAGCAGGACCAGTCGTTTTTGCATGAAGTCACGGAAAGTGTAAAACCCAGCTCAGTCGCAAGCCTGATCAGCATATCTTCATCATGGCGGTAAAAACCACTCAGAAGTAGTTTTCCACCGGAAGATTCAATTTTCTTCGCATAATGAGGCAGATCATGTATCAACACATTACGGTTAATATTGCCCACAATGATATCATACTTTCCTGAGACAGTGGTCACATCACCTTTTTGAACCCGGATCTGACCGCATTGATTGAGTTCGATGTTTTCAAGGCAGTTTTCAATGCTCCATTCATCAATGTCACAGGCAGTAATCAGCCTGGCACCCCGCAGTTTTGCCATGATCGCTAAAACACCGGTGCCACAACCCACATCCAACACACTTTTATTTTGATGGTCGATAACCAATTGGTTTTTCAGCATCAGATAAGTAGTTTCATGGTGTCCGGTACCGAAGGACATTTTCGGGTTGATAACAATTTCATAAGGATATGATTTTTCGAACTGATGAAATGACGCCCTCACAACACATTCATCTCCGATAAAAATAGGTTCGTAATTGCTTTCCCACTGCTGATTCCAATTCTTTTTTTCTACCGCATTCAACTCATAAGAGAAAGAAAAGACCGGCAGGTATTTCTCCCGGATTGCGTTGAGTAAGTCCTGGTCTGCTTCACCGGCTTCGAGATAGGCGTAAAACCCGTTTTCATTTTCAACAAATGAGTCAAATCCCATTGTTGAAATTTCTGCGATCAGAATATCGTTGAATTCAGCAGGGCAGTTTATCTTAATCTCCAGGAAATCCATGGCGAAAAGTGTCAAATCCGCTAATCACACCCGGCATAGGAAATTACATCCGTGTAGTAAATAGTAAAATCGGCATTGGAGGGTTGGTTCTGGACAAAAATAGTGAAGTCAGCAAAGTCTCTTTTATCAGTAAAATACCATAGTCCGGTGTCATCAGCCAGTAGCCGGTTTTCCTCTCTAAATACTCGCAAATCGGCAAAGGCCTCTGTTTTTTCCTCATAAACAATATAATCGGCCCTCTTTTTTACTGGTTCTAGGTAAACCACACCAAAAATGCTGCAGGGGTCTGCCTGCCGTTTTGCCAGGTTTTGATCAATCGGCAAAAGGCCGGTGCACCATTGGGCCAGTAACCAAATAACGCCAATACTCATTGAAACGATTTTACAATATCAACAAAATCCCTGGATTTAAGGGAAGCGCCACCGATCAGACCACCGTCGACATCTTTTCCCGCAAATAGCTCTCCTGCATTTGCGGGTTTAGCACTTCCTCCGTAAAGGATACTCAATCCTTCAGCAATTTCCCGGCCAAATTTCCCGGCCAAATGATTTCGAAGCACTTCATGCATTTCCTGTGCCTGTCCCGCTGTTGCGGTTTTCCCTGTACCTATGGCCCATATGGGTTCATAGGCAATAACAATCCCGGTGATTTCTTCCTCATTTAAATGAAACAGGCTCTCCGTCAATTGTTGGCAGACAAAGTCGAAATGAGTGTCATTTTCCCTGATTTCCAGTGACTCGCCACAGCAAAAAATAGGCTTTAACCCATGAGCGAGGGCCGTGTTGACTTTTTTAGTCAGCAGTTCGTTGGTTTCGTTGAAATATTCCCTTCTTTCACTGTGCCCTAAAATAACATATTCAGCCTGGACTGATTTAAGCATGGCTGCAGAAACCTCACCGGTGTAAGCACCGGACACGTGCTCATTGCAGTTCTGTGCACCGAGAAAAATGTTGGTTGCCCCATCCAATAACCTGGATACGCCTGAAAGATGAACAAAAGGGGTGGCCAATATCACGGTTACTTCATCATTGACCTCGTCTTTTACCATATGAACGATTTCAGAGGTGAGTTGAAGACCTTCTTGCAGGTCATTGTTCATTTTCCAGTTGCCAGCAACAATTTTTTTTCTCATTATGATGAAGTTTTTAGTGAAAATCGAAGGCCAAATATAGGCATTAATTTAATTTCTGTTTTAAAAAGCCTGCGGTATAACCCTCTTTAATTTCCACCATTTCTTCCGGGGTACCTGAGAATACAACATTACCCCCTTTTTCACCACCTTCAGGGCCTAAATCTATGATCCAGTCTGCGGATTTTATGACCTCCATGTTATGTTCTATAATTACCGCGGTATTGCCCTGATCAATCAGGGCATTGATCGCTTTAAGTAACTTTCTGATGTCGTGAAAATGTAATCCGGTAGTAGGCTCGTCAAAGATAAATAAAATATGTTCCCTGGCATTTCCTGATCCTTTACCTAAATAGGACGCCAGTTTTACCCTTTGAGCCTCACCTCCACTCAGTGAGCTCGACGATTGTCCTAAACGGACGTACCCCATCCCAACTTCCTGAAGTGGCAACAGTTTATTGAGAATGGCAGTTTTGTCATTAAAAAACTCAACACTTTCATCAACAGTCATGTCGAGGATCTCCGAAACTGTCTTTTCCTTGTAGGTAATCTCCAATATCTCACTTTTAAAACGTTTGCCTTTACAGCTTTCACAGGTCAGTTGAATATCGGCCATAAATTGCATTTCTATTTTGACGATGCCTTCACCCTGGCAGGTTTCACAACGGCCTCCATCAACATTAAAAGAGAAATATGAAGGTTTGTAGCCCCTTTGTTTGGCCAGAGGTTGTTCGGCAAATAATTGTCTGATGCCGTCGTAGGCTTTTACATAGGTGACAGGGTTGGAGCGGGAAGATTTACCAATTGGGTTTTGATCAATGAACTCTATGCGATCAATGCGTTTGTAATCACCTGCCAACTTGTCGTATTTACCTGACATATCACCTACGGTACCCAGGATTTTGCCGATGGCAGGGTACAAGATTTTCTTGAGTAAAGTGGACTTACCCGAGCCACTGACACCTGTTATCGCTGTTAGGACATCAAGGGGTATTTTAACATCAATGTTTTTGAGATTATTTTCCCTGGCGCCGATAATTTCGACCGCATCGCGCCATTTTCGCCTTATCTTGGAGATTTCAATCGTATCTACACCCATCAGGAAGTTGGCCGTGTGGGTATTTGTACCATCCAAATCGCTCACTTTTCCCTGGAATACCAACCGCCCCCCCAGGGTACCTGCGCCTGGTCCAATGTCTATCAACTGATCCGCTTCACGCATTATCTCTTCTTCATGCTCCACGACAATAACCGTGTTGCCTAAATCTCTCAAAGATTTTAAAACACTGATAAGACGTGCCGTATCCCTTGGATGCAAGCCTATACTAGGCTCATCCAAAATATACATAGAGCCTACCAGTGCGCTGCCCAGAGAGGTAGCTAACTTAATCCTCTGAAATTCACCTCCTGACAAAGTACTTGACAATCTATTGAGAGTCAGGTAACCTAAACCTACCCGTGACATGTAATCCAGCCGGTTGTTGATTTCCTTTAAAATTCTGGCAGCAATTTTTCGGTGAAAAGTGTTTAACTTCAGTTGTGCAAAATAGTCTTGAACCCGCTCGATAGGCAGCAACACGAGGTCAATGATCGAACGACCATCAATTTTGACATACGCGGCATCCTTTCGCAACCGGCTGCCACGGCAATCAGGACAGACGGTTCGCCCCCGGTAACGGGAAAGTAGTACACGGTATTGGATTTTGTGCGTTTTGGATTCGAGATGTTTGAAAAAAGCATTTAAGCCTTTAAAATATTTGTTCCCCTTCCACAGTAACTCCTGTTCTTCTTCGGTAAGTTCGTTGAATGGCCGGTGTATGGGGAAATCGAATTCCATAGCACTATTAATCAGAGGATCCAGCCATTTTTTCATGGTTTCGCTACGCCAGGGAGCAACAGCACCTTCAAAAACCGACAACCCTTTATCCGGAATGACAAGATCCCGGTCTATACCCAATATTCTGCCAAAACCTTCGCATGTACGACAAGCCCCATAGGGATTGTTGAAGCTGAACAAATTGACACCGGGGATTTCAAACCGCTGTCCATCCAGTTCAAATTTGTCTGAAAATACCTTCTTCTTACCCCCTGCAATGGTAACCTGGCAGCTTCCCTCGCCTTCAAAAAAAGCCGTCTGAACCGAATCCGCCAACCTGAATTGCGTTTCCTCGTCATCTTTTTTTACTATAGCACGGTCTATGAGAATAAATCGCGCGCCGGCATTTTCAAATACATCTGCATTTTTTTGCAGGTCTTCAATAAAGTAAAGATCATCATCAACAACCAGACGGGTATAACCTTTACTTAACAATATATTTAATTCCTGTTCTGCCGTTCTGTCCCTCCTTAGATGAAAAGGGCTTAATATCATAATCTTACTCCCCTCTTTCAGCCCCTTTATAAATTCTACCACATCCGTAACGGTATCTTTGGTGACTTTCTCTCCGGAAATCGGTGAGTATGTGACGCCTATTCTGGCGAATAATAGCTTCAGGTAATCATAAATCTCGGTAGTTGTACCTACGGTCGACCGGGGATTCCGGGTGCTCACCTTTTGTTCAATGGCAATGGCGGGTGAAACACCCCTGATATAATCAACCTCTGGTTTTTCCATACGCCCCAGAAACTGTCTGGCATAAGAACTAAGGCTTTCTACATACATTCTTTGACCTTCGGCAAACAAGGTATCAAAAGCCAGGGAAGATTTGCCTGAACCCGATAGTCCCGTGATGACCACAAATTTGTATCTGGGTATGGCGACAGAAACATTTTTCAGATTGTTTACCCTGGCCCCTTTAATGATAATGTATCTTTTGGGATCTAATTTTTCAAGGTCATGAATTTCTTGTACTGCTAATGCCTCCTTCATAGTCCGACAAAGATAATATAATAGGTTAAATTTTGGATATTACAAATCTTGAATTATCAAAATCTACAATTGAACAAGAAAACATACATTAAAGTTAAATACAAACAAAATTTTTTGAGGCATTGTTTTTGTTGTTAAAAAAGTACCGAATTATCAATGAGATCGAAACAATCGACTATTTTAACGACATATAACCAAATTATTATTTTTACTTTTTCAAAAAAATAAGTACATTTAATTTGCATCTTAGACGCATTTTGCTAGTTTTGATAGTTGTTTAAATATTTTTTTCTAACCATAAACATTGCTTCACAATATGAAATAGACCTCTACGTTAACTAAAATGTGTGATTATAATGAAGAAGTATTCAGTAAGTGATAGCAAATTAATATCACAGTACAAAAACGGTAACGAAGAGGCTTTTGAACTACTATTAACGAGGCATAAGTCCAGAATTTTTACAAGTATTTATTTAATCGTAAAAGATCAGTATATTGCTGAAGATCTTTTACAAGAAACGTTCATTAAGGTCGTTAACACTATTAAGAATGGTAAATACAACGAGGAGGGAAAGTTTTTACCATGGGTAATGAGGATAGCGCACAATTTATCTATCGATCACTTTAGAAAAGTGAAACGCTATCCGACTATTGTAATGGAAGACGGAACTAATGTATTTAATAACTTAGAGTTTTCCGAGGAGTCCTTCGAGACTCAACAAATCAGGAAGGAGACGCACAAAAAGTTAAGGAATTTGATTAAGGAGTTGCCTTCCACCCAAAAAGAAGTGTTAATAATGAGGCACTACATGCAGATGAGCTTCCAGGAAATCGCTGATGCAACCGGAGTGAGCATCAATACGGCACTTGGAAGAATGCGCTATGCCTTGATCAATTTAAGGAAGAAAATGCTCAAATATAATATCGCCTATGATCAAAACATTTACCCCAAATGATGTCATCAGATACTTATACAATGAAACATCAGAGGAAGAAAACAAAGCAATAGCTCAAGCACTGATTATTGACGCAGAGCTGCTCGAAATATATATGCAATTGAAGCAATCTGCCGAAAAACTGGATGAAATAGAGAAGAATCCTTCTGAAAATGTCATCAATAACATTTTAAACTATTCAAAATCAAAGGATTTAGATTCTGTTTGCTAGCAAAGGCAAGGCTCAGTAGAATTATTTGGTGAGAGATTCGTATGACAAGAAGGGAGCGCTACCAGGCTTTTATAGCGCATTTTTCGGAAAATAATCCCGATGCTGAGACCGAGCTAAACTTTAGCAACCCATATGAGTTGCTGATAGCAGTGATATTGAGTGCGCAATGCACAGATAAGCGCATCAATATCGTCACCCCTGCTATCTTCAGGGATTTTCCTTCCCCTGAACATCTCGCCTCCAGTAATTTTGACGAATTATTTCCCTATATTAAAAGTGTGTCGTATCCAAACAATAAAACCAAACATTTATTGGGTATGGCTAAAATGTTGGTGGAAGACTTCAACTCGGAAATCCCTTCTGATCTGAAAGACTTGCAGAAACTTCCGGGAGTGGGCCGGAAAACGGCCAATGTTATCGCTTCGGTTATATTCAACCAACCGGCCATGGCGGTAGATACCCATGTATTCAGGGTTTCTAAAAGAGTGGGCCTTGTTACACAAAATGCTAAAACACCACTGGACGCTGAACGTCAGTTAGTAAAATACATTCCCGAGGAACATATTTCCAAGGCGCACCACTGGCTGATTTTGCATGGAAGGTATGTATGCCTGGCCCGGAAACCCAAATGCGAAATTTGTAAAATCGACTCCTTTTGCCGTTATTATGAGAAAAATTATTAGCAAACAGGCTTCTTTTTTCCATGTGTGGAATCAATGTCATCATAGATAAAAAAAACCAGCTTACCCCGTCGAACATCTTAAAAATGAACCGGGCCCTCGCCCACAGGGGACCGGATACCAGCGAGTATAAAACATTTCCTTTTGGCAATCACAGCATTTACCTCGGCCATACCCGCCTCAAAATCATGGATCTAAGCGACCGGGCCAACCAGCCCATGACCATTGCACCGGATCGGTACTTTCTGATTTTCAATGGTGAAATTTATAATTTTTATGAATTAAGAAATGAACTGGTAGATTTAGGATGCCAATTTACTACCTCTTCAGACACGGAAGTACTGCTTCAGTGGTTGATTTGTAAGGGATCCAAGGGTTTGACAAGCCTGCGGGGTATGTTTGCGTTTGTTTTAATAGACGTGCAGGAAAACACTTTATTATGTGCCAGGGATCCGGCCGGTATGAAGCCTTTTTTTTACTTTGAAAATGAAACGTATTTTATCATCTCATCAGAAATCCATGGTCTGTTGGCTTCGGATTTAATAAACAGGGAACTTAACATAAGGCAGGTTCATCACTATCTGAATTTCCGGCATACACTGGGGCCTGATACTTTTTTTCAAAACATATTTGAACTTTCTCCAGGCCATCAGTTGACCTGGTCAGGGGAAAAAAATATCCTTCGATTTCATCACCATAGCAACAGCGGCGAGCCGGAGGCAAATGATAAGAACATCAGGGACCATGTCGAAGAATTATTAATCGATGCGGTGGGTACGCATTGGGTAGCAGATGTTCCGGTAGGGCTGTTTCTAAGTGGAGGCATTGACTCTACCTTGTTGCTCGCCCTGCTCAAAACCCATTACGGTCAGAAATGCCGGACTTTTGCAATCACCCACCGTCGTAGGGAGGGGTCATTTGGTACTCAGGACGGTCACTTTGCCAGGCTGGCAGCCAGGCAATTTGGTACCATTCACGAGGAACTGGAAGCAGAACCCGGTATGTTAAGCGATTTTCAGGACTTTATTTCAAAACTGGATCAGCCTGTCGGTGACAGTGCGGCCCTGCTGACTTTTTTTCTGAGTGAACTGGCAAAGAGGTCGGTAGGCGTAGTTTTATCAGGAGCAGGGGCTGACGAATGGTTTGGGGGATACAACAGACACCTGGCTTATTTTAAGTATTTGAAAAATTATGGTATATACACTAAGCTGATACCGCCACTTAAAAAAGTGCTAAATTGGTTCCCTTCCGGCTACAATCATCCCTTTAGAAAAAATTTTCAGCTTTGGAAAAAGTTTGCCACCAGCATTGACCCTGATCCTACGCAAACTTTTCAAAATATGACATCATTTGGATTTACGGAGCATAACGGAGCATTTGCGCACTGGAACAAAGAATTCACAGGAATTGACCGGGTTGACCACTATCTGGGACAAGGTTTAGATTATGACAGACAAAATTACCTGGTCAATGATATATTGAATCTCAATGACAGAATGACCATGCGACACAGCCTCGAAATGAGAATGCCATATTTATCCCATAATTTAACGCAATACATGCATAATATCCCTCCGGCCTGTCTTTTGGCAAAAGGAAGAAAATGGCTGTTGAAAGAGTTGCTTAAAAAATACGAGGGGCAGGCATTTGTGAACAGGTCTAAGGAAGGGTTCGGACTTCCTTTCGGCAATTGGTTAAGAAACGGGAAAGCAAACCACCTGCTGGAATTTTTATACAATGAAAAAAGTATTATTTTTGAAACCGGAAGCAAGGAACTAATTATTAACCAGTTAAAAAATCACAATGAAGGGAAAGCCGACAATACTTTGTTTTTATGGTCGGTGATTGTTTTAGGTAATTGGTTGGAAATACATTTTGGTTAATACATTGAAGATTTTATATATACATCAATACTTTAAAACCCCGGAAGAAGGAGGAGCCATCAGATCTTACTACCTTGCCAGGGGATTGGTTGAAGCGGGATATGAGGTAGAAATGATTACTGCGCATAACAGGCCAGCTTACGAAAAAAAGGACGTTGAAGGGATAACGGTACACTACCTGCCTGTTCCTTATGAAAATGCTTTTGGTTTTTTAAGACGCATTATTGCCTTTGTGAAGTTTTACTTCCTGGCTTATAAAAAGGCAAAATCGATAACCGGAACAGATATCATTTATGCCACATCCACACCGCTAACCGTAGGTTTACTAGCATTGCGGTTAAAAAAGAAATTGAAAGTTCCCTATTATTTTGAAGTAAGAGACCTGTGGCCGGAAGCCCCGGTGCAGATGGGCGTTATAAAAAATCAGTTTCTGAAGCGCTGGCTTAAAAAGCAGGAAGGTAGAATTTACCGGGAAGCTGATAAGATTGTCGCACTATCTCCCGGTATCAGGGATCATATTAAAAACATCGTTCCTCATAAACCGACCTATATCATTCCCAACATGTCGGATTGCCATTTTTTTAACCTAACACCGAAAAATAAAAAACTGGAACAGGAAATTGGTTTTAAGGATCAATTCGTTATCGGATACTTTGGTGCTATTGGAAGGGTCAATAAACTCGAATATTTTCTTGATTTTATTGAAATGCTTAATGAAACAAATAGTAAAGTTTCATTTTTAATTATCGGCAAGGGTGGCAGTTTATCCGGTTTGAAGGAAAAGGCTGAAAGGAAAAATATCAAAAATTTAAAATTTCTGCCTTTTCAGAATAAAGCAGGTGTCAGACGCCTGCTCGGTGTAATGGATGCAGTGTATATTTCATTTGATCAGAAAGCCGTTTTGGAAACCAATAGTCCCAATAAATATTTTGATGCTTTGGCCGCCGGTAAGTTGGTAATCACCAATACAGACGGATGGATACGAGAAATGGCAGAAAGCCATCAATGTGGATTTTACGCCGATCCGAATAATCCGAAATCTGTTTATGAAAAACTGGCCCCTTTTTTCAAGGACAAAAACCTGCTGTTACAACATCAAAGAAACGCCAGAAATCTGGCGGAGCTATATTATTCCAGGGAAATTCAGGTAAAAAAACTGATCCATATATTCGACAACAGGCAGCCCCTGAGAATTAACGAGGATCCGGTCTATATTTTGACTGCGTGAAAATTTTGTTCGCATCGGTTTCTTTCATCAATGCCGCGAATTCCGTACCGGTTTCCTCCCTGTACTTCCTGATGACCTGCCACCCGAGCCACCTGGCTATTCTGCCGGGACATTTATCTCCGATTTCCGGAATATTCGGGCGCTCATTCAGGTATTTGATCTTGACAAAATGGTTGGCCTCATACAGCAGCGATTCTTCAATGAAATGAGCCCAGATTCGCTCCTGGTTATAATTAATGCCATCAATTTCCTCCTGACTATACCCTAAAAGCACGCCGTCAGGAATACAAGGCAGCATTTCCCTGGTAAAAGCATAAGCCTTGCCGAAATAGATCATTTCAGCCAACATGGTTTTATTCTCCAGGTTGGTGGCATTAAAAGAATCCGATAAAAACAATATACAGGAAGAAACAAGGTGGGCCTTGTTTAACCTTCTTCGTATGTACTGCGGAATGTCCTTGGGGCGAAAGGTAGCACCTTCACCTAAAAACCAATCCAGCCCCAGGATAATTAAATCCGGTGACACATATAAGTCACTTCCATCTCCCAAACCGGTGATAATGGTTTGTATTTTAGGTGGCTCAAACCCGGGATAGTGGTATTTGATCCGCTTAAATGCCTCCTCGAATGAATCCCTGATATCGTTCAAATCACCAAAAAGCAAATCCACCTCCATGCGCACGGTATCCAGGTGGGGGCTGGAAGATAACCCCAACAGCTTATTTACCAAAACCGAGTCATGGGGATATTGCGAACGTTGATAAAATGCCTCGGCCAATACCGGGTGTGCATCCATGAATCCGATGGCTTCTTCTGCTGAGTTTAATGCAAAAAATGCATCTTCCAGTCTTTCTATTTCAACATTGACGGTTAAGTGTTCTGTATTGATATCCTCTCCACATTGCTTTTCCGCACATGAAGAAATTAACAGTAAGCTTAGTGGTATTATTAAAACCTGATAGGCGCTCTTCATACATGTTTCAATTAAATGATACCGGAAGCCAGATCCCGACAAAAAAACCCTCCTTATAACGTCAAAACTATAAAAATAATGCAATATTATTTATGCTATTGAGATCCATTCTTACACAAAAAACTAAAATACCCCTATGTCGAAATTTTAAGCTGGTCTATTTACTGCTCAGTAAATCAATCAGTTTGGGTTCTGATTTGCTGACGGCAATAAAATTAGGCCCTAGGAAGTCCTCATATTTAAATTCATACTTTCTGAACTCCACTACTTTTGGGAAAATTTTTCCTAGAACGTAGTTATGAGACTCGAAAAATTTGTAGTAATCGATCAACAACTTTTTCGTTGAAATATTTATGTATCCGTATTCAAACTGTATTGCTTTAATATTTCCATGTTTAAGGCTATTTTCAAATCCTTTCAAGGCATCGAATTCCGCTCCTTCGACATCAAGCTTTAAAAAATCCAGGCAATCTATTTGGCGTTCTCTCATAAAGTCATCACCCCGCACAAGCTCAATAACGACCTTTTGATTGGCATTATATGACAATCCTTCAATATCATATAAAGAGGAGTGGGCATCTGAATTGAATATGTTAATTTCCCTGGAGCAGTTGTCTTTGAATAACCCCCTTTTAATAGGAACAACATTTTGACAGTCTTGCAAATTTTCAACCAATTGCTGAAAAGTGCTTTCGACCGGTTCAAAAGAATAAAGCTTGCAATCAGGAATAACCTGCTTGATGGCAAGGGAATAGTCTCCGGTATTCGCTCCTCCATCCACGATGATCTGTGGGTCAATTTCCGATATTTTCTTCAATATGGTTAATTCGCCATTGCTGTATATATCGTGATTTCTGTTTTCATAAAACCGGTTTAACGACAGTCCAAAACCTGCCAGGCCTTTAAAAAATACGTTATGGCAATTCCTTTTAAGGAGTCTTTTTGCACCTATCATGTCAGTTTAGGGATTCTGTTATATTTAAATAATTGTCTACCTATATTGTCAGGCCAGAAAACAGGACAAATGCATTTAAAAATTTGATGAAAAAACTGCCATAAGGAGCCAATAAGTCCTGAGACACAAAGCATGTCTCATGATGTTTTATTTTTCCAAAATCGCCAGTCCGTTTGGCCAGCCTAGACTCGGTAAAGATAGATAATTAGCGCATTATTTCTAAGCGCTTTTCTGCTATTTTTGGACAAATGAAAGGCTCAGGAAGGATATCAAAAGGCACTAGGGGATACATCACCAGATCTGGAAATCTACCATTTCTAATGTCTTTCTCTCAGTATGAAAAGACAAAAATAGATAGAAGGTATCTGGAATTAAAGACAGAGTTTTGTTTGGATGTTTATGCCAAATTAGTTCTCTGATGACAATTCTCTGTTGAAGCAATACTTTTTGTTGTCGGATGGCTTGCTTTTTTAGTATTAATGTTTAGTTTTTAATTTTAGATATTTTTCTTAATGCTTTGTCAAATGACAAGCCATTTTGTTTGGGGCCTAGCTGTGGTTTTTCAATGAATACTTGTGAAAGATTTCCAAGAAAGAAAGGTGTAGCTATTAGTCTAACGTAAGCACAGAAAGAAGAATACCAGCTAAGGGTCCATGTGGTATTTGGATAAAGATAGTTGGGGTGTTAGCAGACATAGTCTTTTCATTAGGGAACAAACTAGCAACAGGAACCACTATGGAATACTTAACCGATTAGTGTTTGATATAATTCAGTGCTCGTGAAGATCCATGAGTATGGATTTTCACCAACCTGGAAACATTGGGAAAATACAATGGTGGGCAGGCGTGGCACACACTTAACAACTGGCATATAATAATAAATTAATCACCAAAACCCTTTCTAAAATGAGCAAACTAACATTTTTCTTAAGTCTATCATTATTGCTATTTGCATGCACCGATGATAATGAGGTATTACTCGCAGAGCGTAATTCTAACACTACCATCAAATCCATTGACGGAAGATTGGTTGTTAGTGACACAGATCAATTTTTTCAGATTTTTAGAGATCTTAGTGATTATACCCATGAACAATTAGAGGCCTGGTCCAAAAATTTTTCTTATAAATCTTTGAACAAGGCATTGAGTGATTTCTCCCAGGTTAATGGAGCGACAAATCCAGCTTTGGAAGATCTGTCAAGCTTTAATTTTCCCCAGGCCTACTTATATCTGCTGAATGAGCAAGGGTTGATGCAGGTGGGAGATGAAGTCATATTTTTCCAGAAGGGCCAACAACATTATGTGGATCATCAAAGTGTCCGGGATTTTCGCGAAATAAAAACGGATCCCGATCTTATCAAAAAGTCATTCGATGTGAAGGTAAGTTATTATTCTCCCGATATTTCCATCAATAACGGAAAGACTGATTTGGGTTTGATTGATTTGGATGCGAGGTGGCAAAATGAATTTGATATTAAATCTCATATGGGTGTGCCTATATCAGGTAGAAGAAAGTATGTTCATGAAATCTTAACATTTACTTCTATGAACATATCCGTAGTAGTGTTACAAGTAAAGCTAGAGTGGAAAGGAAGTGGTGGGTGGAAAGAAGCCGGGGAAAAAAGAAATATCACTCTCGCATTAAATACTAACACAAAAATGTTAAGAGCGAGTACCGGCTCTCTTTTCTGCGCCCCAACCACTAAAAGCATAAATTTAAGCCTAACAAATTATACAGGGATGTACAGTAATCAGATTGGGCTTTTTATGGATGAGCCGACACCTTGCGAATTCATTTATGATGATTCTTTCTGGCAAATAGAGGTTGCTGGGTTCATTAAACATGCCGTATCAGGCGATGATCCTGACAACGAATGGGTAATTATTATATCTAAGAAAACAAAGTAGACCAGAAAAGTAATAAAATTACAGCCAACCCCATTCTTTTAAACTTTTAAGCTATCAAAGTCAGTATTGATACAATGGGATTTCAAAAGGTCATTTTCGGTTAAATACACCTATACTAAACTGCAAAAAAAACACTAAATTAGTAAAAGGGAGTTTCTGCGGATTCTACTACTGGCGACTTCAGTTTTTTATTTTTAAATCTCTTATTAACAACAGGTTAACCCCTTAAGCAAACAACATTGAATACCCATCATTAATTAGGCCTTCCTTCTAATTAGATTTTGACAAGGTATGCAGAAGAATATTTGGTTCAATTCTTTCGTGTTTTTATAAAACATAGAAAAAAGCTTGTCAAGTGGTATTTTGGTAAGTGAATACCCTTTCACTGTTGTTAAATCTTGCAAATTCCAAAGATTGTTTGGAGTCCCTGATTACTGACCTTGTCTTAAAACCCCATTTTCGATATAAAATGGTTAAAAACGGGGGTTTTGTCTGCATTATAAAAGAGCAAAAACCCTGTCTAAGCGTCTTAAATGATGTTTTTTTCGTAATTATTAATTAGAAGGGAAGCCTAATTACAAATGCAGAACAAAAAAGTTTATTTATAAAAAATCCCTGATTTCAGGCAACGTGCATTTTCACGATCCCCTTGTAACGATAGAGTTTTAAACCAAAGTGATTGCCAATAAAATACTTCAACCTGTTTTCGGCCAAAACCGCGCTGTGCTCATTTTCGTAGAAAACGGTTAACGCCAAAACAGCTTTCAAAAACCTTGGCTCACGACAAAAATCTTTTGACCAGATGGTGAAGCACTCTTCCCAGTCCTCCTGGTATTTTTCATAATGTGTCTTACCATCAAAAAGTAATTCTAACTGGTTGGTTCCGATTTGATAACGGAATATTCCCGATATACAGTCATAGAATGCTTCAAGGTGCTTTATGCGATGAATTTTGTATGCCTGTATCCTCAGCACTGTATCATCCAGCAGCCCAAGGGGGTTGGATTGCTTCAGGTAGGCAGTTTTGACGTTTTCTATAAGTGCTTGTAAAAAAGGCACTTTTTTTTCAGCCTGAACTTCCTTTAACACATAATTTTTATCCAGCAGAAAATATTTTCGATTCATGCTTACGCTAAATAGTTGCTGCTTACAAATATAAACAACTGGCTACTCACTGTAAAACACTCTTTTCACACGCCCGCTCACTTCGGTTAGTATTTCATAGGGGATGGTGCCAATCTTTGAGGCAATTTCTCTAAGGGGCAATTCCTTGCCGAATATTACTACCTGATCTTCTTCCCGTGCCTCAATGCCGGTAATATCGATCATCGTCATGTCCATGCACACATTCCCAATTACCGGCGCCAATTGGCCGTTGACCCAGACAACACCTTTACCATTGCTGAACCTGCGGTCAAAACCATCGGCATAGCCAATGGCAAGAGTGGCAATCTTTTTTGGGCGATCGGCTTTTCCTACACGATCATAGCCAATTGTATCACCTTTTTTGACTTCCCGGATCTGTGAAATGGTCGTTTTCAGAGAGGCTACCGGCTCCAGTTCCTGTTGAATTTCCTGGTTGTAACCAATGCCATGTAATCCAATGCCCAACCGTACCATATCGTAATGGCGGTCAGGGAAACGGATAATACCTGAAGATTTGAGGATATGCTTTATGGCCCGCACTGACAATGATTGTTCGATAAATGACGCTCCCTGATCAAACAATTTAAACTGATTTTGCGAAAATTCATCATGTTCGGCACCTTCTGAGCCTGCCAGGTGGCTAAAAATCGATGCGATACTTATTTACGGATATTCTTTCAAAATTGCCACCAGGGCTTCCAGATCTCCCTGATCAAATCCCAGCCTGTGCATTCCCGTTTCAAGCTTAATGTGGATTTTGACGGATTTCCCGTTTGACCTTAAAAACTCAGCTAAAAATCTGGTCATTTTCAGGCTGTAAACCTCTGGCTCGAGATTGTATTCTATCAGTTTCCCAAAGCTTTCAGGAGCGGGATTCATGACCATGATGGGGAGGGTAATACCATTTTGTCTCAGAATGACTCCTTCATCAGGGTAGGCAACACCCAGGTAGTCCACCCTGTGAAACTGCAGCAGGTTGGCTATTTCCAAAAAACCGGAGCCATAGGCAAATGCCTTTATCATCACCAGTATTTTGGTGGAAGCTTCCAGTTTGTTCCGGTAAAAATTCAGGTTATGGGTAATGGAATCAAGGTTGATTTCCATGACTGTACCATGAATTTTTCTTTGTAAAAAATGAACAATTTCCTCCAGTGCAAACCTGCGGGCGCCTTTGATGAGAATAACTTCATCTCTGAAATCATCCCCTTGGGTTGTGCTGAAAAAAGTTGGTTTGTCAGCATAAAACGTAGCGGCACCATTAAAAAGCCGCGCATGTTTTTTTAGTTCCGGACCAATGCCAATAAACCGGTCGATCGACTTGCTGGCTACCAGGGCCGCAACTTTTTTGTATAATTCCGGTTTATCAGGCCCTGCCTCAAGAATATCAGAGAGAATGAGGGTTTTTTTTGCCTTTTGATTTTGTTGCGTCAAAAAATCAAGGGTGATTTTCAAGCCGGCAAAATCATTGTTATAGGTGTCGTCAATGAGGTAGCACCCATTAATTCCCTGCTTTAAAGCCAAACGCATCGACACCTGGCTCAAACCCATGAGCCCTTCCTGGATCAGCTTTTTGTCAAAATTAAGATACAGACACACACAAATGCAATTGATGATATTTTCGAGGGAAGCGGGATCATGAAAAGGAACTTTAAAAAAAAGCCGGTTGTCATTAAAATCCAGTTCCAGCGCTGTCATGTTGCCATGTGCGTATACGTCTTTTATCAAAACATTGGCCGGTTGGCTTTTAGACCAGGAGAACAGCTTTTGAGGAGGTCTGGTTTGGGCTAAAAGCACCTTGTAGACGGCCTCGTGGTCCCTGCAGCAGATGACTACCTGTGCATTTTTAAAAAGTTTTGCCTTTTCCTGAATTTTCTCCAGCTGCGAGGTAAAGCCCTTGTCATGGGCGGAGCCTATGTTGGTAAAAACGGCAATGGTAGGACGCAAAACCTTTTCTATCTTCTCCATTTCCCCAGGTTTGGAGATACCTGCTTCAAAAACCCCAACCTGATAGTGGTCACTAAGCTGCCACACTGAAAGGGGCACTCCTAGCTGGGAGTTATAGCTTTTGGGGCTTTTTACCACCCGCAATTTTCCTGAAAGCATTTGACTGAGCCATTCTTTGACAATGGTTTTGCCATTGCTGCCCGTAATTCCTATAATCGGAAAACGAAAACGTGACCGATGAAAAGCCGTTATCTTTTGAAGAGCTTCGAGGCTGTTTTGTGCCTTGATGACATTAGCGCCGGACAAGTGATTGTAGCGCGTTTTGTCTCCGGCTTCGACCAGAAACTGTCTGATTCCGTCCTCATAAAGCTTATCGATGTAGTCATGTCCGTCATGAAAGTCTCCCTTTTTTAAATAATTAACTTTCTGTTTTACCCCCCATAGTAACCTAAAATTATACTGTCAGGGGTGCAGGGCAGCATTTCCTTTGTGAAGGCGGCATAAGCTTTACCAAAATAAATCATTTCTGCCAACATTGTTTTATCTTCCAGGGCAGTAGCATTAAATGAATCGGATAAAAACAGAAGGCATGAGGGTACCAGGTATGCCTTGTTCAGCCTTTTCCGAATGTATTGCGGGATATCCTGAGGCTGATAGGTACCTTTTTCACCTAAAAACCAATCTAAACCCAGAATGATCAATTCCGGTGAAACATAAAGATCACTTCCGTCTCCCAGTCCGGTAATAATGGTCTTTATTTCAGGTGGCTCGAATTCGGGGTAATAGTATTTGATGCGTGCAAATGCATCCTCAAATGACTCCCTGACGTCAGCCAATTCGTCAAACAATAAATCCACTTCCGTTCGCACGGTATCTAAATAAGGGTTAGAAGATAGCGCCAGTAACTTATTTACCAAAATCGAATTGTGAGGATACTGTGAGCGCTGATAAAACGCCTCTGTCAATACCGGATTATCATCCATAAATCTAATGGCTTCGTCTTTTGACGTTAAGGCAAAAAAATCGTCCTCGAGTCTTTCAATTTCGAGATTGATATTAATATCACTGGTATTTATATGCTCACCACATCGTTTATTTCCACAGGAGGAAATCAATAGAATGCTTAAGAATAATGGCAATATTGATACCTGATAAATTTTCTTCATACATGTTTAACTAAAAAATACGAGCGCTACCACTTAGTGGCAATAAACCTTCGATATAACGCCAAAACTATAAAAAATTATGTTACAATTTTTATTGTATTTATGCCTGTCCTTACACAAAAAGGAAAATACGTCCCGGACGAAACTGTAGATAGTCTATTTTTTGCTCAATAAATCAATCAGCCTGGAATCCGATTGACTAACCGCAATGAAGTTAGGCCCCAAAAAGTCTTCATACTTAAAATCATACTTTCTGAATTCTACCAATTTGGGGAAAATTTTGCCTGCGATATAGCCATTTGATTCAAAAAATTTGTAGTAATCAATCAGCAACTTTTTGGTTGAAATATTGATATAGCCATATTTAAACTGTATCGCTTTAATGTTGGTATGTTTGATGCTATTTTCAAACCCTTTGAGCGCATCGAATTCCGCTCCCTCAATATCAAGCTTTAAAAAATCTATATAATCTATTTTATGCTTTTTCATGAAGTCATCTCCTCGCACAAGTTCAATCACAAGTTTTTGATTTATTTTATAGGGTAACCCTTCAATATCATACAAAGAGGAATGGGAATGTGCGTTAAACAAATTTATTTCCTTGAAGCAGTTATCTTTGAATAATTCCTTTTTGAGGGGAATAACATTTCGATGATCTTTTACATTGTCAACCAGTCGCTGAAATGTGCTCTCTACTGGTTCAAAAGAATATATTGTACAATCAGGAATAAACTGGTTGATTGACAAAGAATAATCTCCGGTGTTCGCTCCTCCATCCATAATAATCAAAGGGTTCAGCTTAGAGATTTTTTTCAAAATGGTTAGTTCGCCATTGCTGTATACATCATGGTTCCGGTTTTCATAGAACCGGTTTAATGATCGTCCAAAACCTGCAAGGCCTTTAAAAAATGTGTTATGGCAATTCCTTTTTAGGAACCTTTTTACGCTTGTCATGTCAGTTCGGCAATTCTGTTATATTTAAATTATTAGCTACCCAGGTTATTAATCCGGGAAAGACTTATCTGTGTCATAAGTTGAAATACCTGTCAAATGAAAAGCCGATTAGGCATTCCCCGTGATCTCATGAATTTCAATTTCTGAAAGAAAAAATCAGTTTGTCATCTTTATGGTGTTGAAAGATGCATTGTATCCTGAAAAAATACCAAGACCATTTTTCACATTGGTTCGAACTTGAACTGGTAATGAAAATGGATTTTCCCTGGTTTCAGCTTCCTGCAACCTCGCGGTGGTGGCATATTCAAAGTGGGCTTTGTTTATATGTTTCAAAATTGCCTTAAAGCTTGTGGTTTGATCCGATACTTGATACCAAAGAATGGCAAATTGATAGGTGTATAACTGGCCGTCAAATGAGGCATCACTTAAGTATATTTCCCGACTTAAAGCAGAATTTGACTCCGTAAACCCAATTTTTTGCTCCAATAGTGAAACGATTTCGGGACTAAACGTGTAGTGTATATCATCATGACCTCTCATTTCCACCATAATTTCAAGGGCATAGAAGTTTTCTTCACCAGGTGGATCCTGAAAAGATATTTGAGCAGGAAGACCTGCTCTCTCATCTGGTAAAGAGATCATTACCGGGTCTACCTCAAAATCTGTCAAAAGAATTTTAGAAGGTACATTTGTTGAGGCTTCTACCGGTTCAAAATCAGGAGCACTTACATTGATAGCATAAAGATTTCCTTCAGATGCAACAAAACCATTTGTTGTATAAACGTTTTGTTTTCTGATTGTATCCCCTAAATCCAAATAAGTTTGAGGTTTCAGTACCTCCAGAAATTCTCCGTTCTGATATAGTTCAATAGTGGCATTATTCACCTCAAAGGGGGTGCGCTCCAAATCGGTATAGGACAGAATATGCTCTGTTCTACTTACTCTTATGACCATGGTACTATCCGTATTGAATAACCCGCCAACTACAAGTTTGGATGGCTTCTCCGGTATTTCAAGTTCAATAGTATTTTCACAGGAAAAATTGAAAAGCATCAGGATACCACAGATGGTGAACCGGTTAAAATTTCTTTGTTTATTGCTATATGCTTTCATTGAACAAATAAGTTATTTTCTAAAATTCAAACAGATACGATACTGACGGCACAATAGGGAAAAGCGTACGTTCCCGGAATAGCCTGACCAGCCGGTTATCAGTAAAATCCTGGACCGGCCTGGTTTCTATAAAAAGAGGATTTCTTCGGTTATAGGCATTGTAAATCGTCACTAACCAGGTCCTTTTTCCCCATTTTTTCTCTTTGACAAAGCTGATACTAATGTCTAACCTGTGACTTGCCCTTTGCCTGAACGCATTTCTGGAATCAAAGTCTAATAGGTCTAAATATGCAACGTCTTCCTGGCCGACGAGACTCGTAGTTCCAAAGTATTCGGCAAAAGGTAATGTTAACGCAATTCCAGTACCATATACCCAATTAGCTGAAGCCTGAATATTATCCCTTAAATGACGGGTAAGTACCAGGTTAACGTCATGCCTTCTATCATATCTGTAGGGAAACGATTTACCAAAATTTATTTCCTCAAAAGTCCTGTTGGACCATGCCAGGGTATACCCCAGCCAACCTTCCATTTTGTCCCAGTTTCTGCGAATAAAAAATTCCATACCATAGCTTTCACCACGGCCACTGACAACCTTATCCTGCCAATCTTCATTTAATCTTAAAAAATTTGCCCCTTCCTGATACTCAATCAGGTTATCCAATTCTTTATAGTAACCTTCTATGGTTGCCTCCAGTCCTAATTCAGGAAGTGAATATGCAAACCCCAATGAATACTGGGAGGACTCCTGGGGGGCTATTTTGTCTGTGGCAGGTACCCAAAGATCTGTAGGCAAACCCAATCCGGGATTTGTAAGCAAATGCAAAAATTGAGCCATCTGTGAGTAAGACGCCTTCACTGAAAAATTTTCATTTAACAGGTAGCGCAATGAAATCCGTGGTTGAATAGACTTGTAAAATTTGGAATTTACATCAAACCCTGATAGATGCACCCCCATGTTTGCCTGAAATTTGGCCGACAGCTTAAAATCATCCTCCACATAAAACGAATATTCCCTGGCGTTAATGTCTGAAGTGTTGAAGGTGGTATCTACCCTTTCACTTGCCAGCATTCCTACCACATTTGGTTTAAAGTTATGATCAATAGCTTGTAATCCAAATCTCACATAATGATCGGGGTGAGGGAAAAAATCAAAATCAAGCTTTACGCCCAAATCCCGAATATCTGATGAGGTTCGGAAGTATTGAAACTGAGTAAGGGTATCTGTAGCATTTTTGGTTTCCTGGAAGAACTCATCGGAAGCTTCAAAATCATACGAACTTCGGGTCAGGCTCAGGTTGCTGAACAATTTCGGCGTAATGACATAATTCCAGCGTAACAATGCAATCGAGTTACCCCATTCGACCCTTGACTTATTTTGGTTTTCGACATGAATCGGGTCAAATGGTACTACACTCTCTAGTGTTTGCTGACTATCTAATAAAGATCCCTTATCCCTTCCGGCATAAGCGCTAAAATAAACCCTGCTTCTGTCAGAAAACCTGTGGTTTATTTTAGCATTTATGTCAAAGAAATTATAGCTGTCATCTGTAAATGGTTTGGCTATCAAATCAAGGTAGGTACGACGGCCGGAAACCATAAATGAAGTTTTATCTTTAACAATCGGTCCTTCTAAAGTAAGGCTGCTTGTCATAAGACCTACATTCCCGGATCCCCGAAGCTCCTTCATATTTCCTTCTTTCATACTCATTTCAACCACCGACGACAGCCTTCCACCATACCGGGCAGGAAATGCTCCTTTAATCAATTTAATATTATTGATAGCATCGGAGTTAAATACAGAAACAAATCCAAAAAGATGAGAAGTATTATAAACAGGTACGCCGTCTAATAGTATAAGATTTTGATCCGGACCACCCCCTCTTACATAGAAGCCTGCACTTCCTTCATTGCCTGCCTGCACACCGGGTAACAGTTGCAGTACCTTAATAACATCTGTTTCACCACCGATGGCAGGCCTTGTTTGCATTTGCTTTCTGGTGAGATTGATGGTTCCCATTTCAGTAGTTTCCTGTATAGCAACCTGTTTATCAGCAGATATAATTATCTCTTCAAGCAATGTACTAAGATCCAATCCTACATTGACAGTAGTATCTTTGCTTAAGTAAAATGTTAACAGACTTTTCGGTGCCCCAACATATGAATAATCGAGTGATACCTCTCCCACCGGAAGCGTTAAGCTATAATAACCATAATAATTGGTGGTAGATCCTAACCCGCTGTTTCGGTCAAAAACAGTGGCTCCTATTAAATTCTCACCGCTGCCATTTTCCCTTAGATATCCATTGATAGTAGCTTTCTTTGGAGATGGTTTTCCGGTCGATAGTCTCTTTTTTAAGATTACTTTATCATTTTTTACAATGTATTGAACCATTTTTCCCTCAAAAAGCAAATCCAGGTACTCTCTTACGGCACCACTATCTTTAGAGATGATCACCTTCTGATTTACATCAATTTTTCCATTATCGTAGATAAACTTTATGTCCGTTAATCGCTCAATTTGTGATAGAACCTCCTTAATTGTACCTTCTTTTAAGGACAATTTGACAGGTGCATCCAAGACTGTTTGTGCAGTAAGCATATTGCTAGTCAAAAGTACTAATGACACCACTATGATCTTGCGTGTGTTAATTAATTTCATTGATAGTTTCAGTGATTCTGATTTCAGCTTCCGTACTAAGAATTATAAGTGAGATGATTTCCTCCAGCGGCTGATTGTCGAAGGTGGCTGTCAACCGGGATGTAGTGGATTCATCCCATTCAAGATTTACATCAAAATGTTCTGTCAATACACCGATCACCTGTTCCATAGGGGTATCATCAAATATCAGTATTCCGGTTTTCCAGGCTAAAAAATTGGGATCTGTGTTTTGTTTTTCGGTCAAGTTTTTAGAGGATAAATCAAAGCTTCCGATTTCTCCTTCTGTGAGAAATAATGAATCTTTACTATTATTAAATAATAATACCTTGCCTGATAAGACCACAACATTAATAAATTCCTTACCAGCGGCATCTACATTAAATGAAGTACCAACTACCTGTGTGGTTAGCTCACCGGTATGTATGGTGAAAGGCCTTCTACTATCCGGATTTACTTCAAAATATGCTTCTCCTGTAAGAAATACATGTCTTGAGGACTTACTTTCTTTAAAAGTAATTTCACTATCCCTGTTTAGCCAGGCCAAAGACCCATCGGGTAATTCAATATTAAATTGTCTTTCATGTTGCGTTACGATTTTTACTGGCGCCTCATTGAAAATAAAAAGGTATAACAAAGTTACCATTATCAGTATTGAGGCCGCCGTGCCTGCAATCCATCGATATAAGTGTGGATAATAGTTTTGCCTGGGTCTTTCTTTTACCTTGTCTAAAAATTGTTCCCAGGCATTTTCAACATTTGGTGAAAATGGGCTGCGGGTTTTGGTGGCCTGCTCCCATATCATTTTGGTTTCTTCAAAATAATGTCGGTTTTCAGCTTTTTTGGAAAGCCATGTTAAAAACGCTCTTTCTTCATCTTCCTCCAACTCTCCCCGAAGAAACCGGCCGATACGAATGTCCAAGTAGTTCATTTGATAAATAGTAATTGTTTACCTTCACAAATAGGACATTCAAAAGCAGGTGCAATACCCAAATAGAGAATAAAAAATTTTAGGGCATACCCTGATGATTAGATCAGCAGCAGTACATCAGGTTATCATGATATGAGTAAATACAATATCCAAAGGATTGCCAGGATTATTCCTTCTATAATCAGGTATGGTTTTAATTCCTCACGCAATTTTTTCAGTGCTATTCCTATTTGATTGTCCACTGTCTTTTTACTCACTCCAAGATGTTTGGCAATTTCACTACCGGACATATGTTCAAATCGACTCAGATTAAAAATCACCTGGCATTTTGGAGGCAGTCTTTTAATGGCCAGATCAATTCTTTGTTGCAGCTCATTTAACTTAACTTTCTTTTCGGTAACATTATCACTATGATCCGTAAGCGAAGCAAGGCTGACTATGGTTCTGCTCTTTGAAGACTTTAGATAGTTAAGGCTGGCATTAATCGTTGATTTTTTAACGTAGGCATTAATATCACTGACAACTATCATATCTCTTTTATTCCAGATTTTGATAAAAAGATTTTGTACAACGTCTTCGGAGGCTGACTGATCACCAATAATATTGAAGGCCAGGCCACAAAGCTGTTTGTAATAAGATTTATAGATAGATTCAAAAGAGGTCAGATCTTTAAAAACTTTCATAACTATTCCTAAAGTAAAAAAATACCTCTATTCAGGCAACATGCATGCTCATGATTCCTTTATAACGATAGAGCTTTAACCCAAAATAATGACTGATAAAATATTTAAGCCTGTTTTCGGCCAGGAGGGCGCTCTGTTCATTTTCATAAAAAACAGTTACAGCCAGCACCGCTTTTAAAAATCTGTCCTGATGACAAAAATCTTTCACCCAGGTGGTAAAACATGTTTCCCAATCTTCCTGATATTTTTCATAGTGCGTCTTTCCATCAAAAAGTAATTCCAACTGGTTGGTTCCTATCCGGTACCTGAATATTCCCGACAGGTGGTCATAAAACTCCTCCAGATGCCTGGTTTCGTGAATTTTATATGCTTGTATATGCAGCACGGTATCATCGATAAGGCCAAGGGGGTTACACCGGCTCAAATAATTGATTTTTACATTTTCAATTAATTTTTGCAGAAAAATTACTTTTTTTTCAGCCTGAACTTGCTTTAACAAATAGTTCTTATCCAGGAGAAAATATTTTCGATTCATTGTCATCATAATGGGTACCAGCTACAAATATAAACAACCAACTACTCAATGTAAAACACCCTTTTTACGCGACCGCTCACTTTGGTCAATATCTCATAGGGAATAGTACCAATTTTTGAGGCGATTTTACGCAAGGGCAATTCTTTGCCAAATACTACCACCTGGTCTTCTTCTTGTGCTTCGATACCGGTGACATCGATCATAGTCATATCCATACAAACATTTCCTATCACTGGTGCCAGCTTACCATTGACCCAGACGACACCCTTCCCGTTGCTGAACCGCCGGTCAAAGCCATCAGCATAGCCAATGGCCAGTGTGGCAATTTTTTTTGGTTCATCGGCTTTCCCCATACGGTCATATCCTATAGTATCACCCTTTTTCACTTCCCTGATTTGGGAAATAGTCGTTTTCAGGGAGGCCACCGGCTCAAGCTCCTCCTGAACTTCATCGTTATATCCGATGCCATGCAATCCAATGCCCAGCCGTACCATGTCGTAATGGCGGTCCGGGAAGCGGATAATGCCCGAGGATTTGAGGGTGTGCTTTAAAGGCCGGACCGACAACAATTTTTCAATAAATGCCACTCCCTCATCAAACAACTTAAATTGATATTGTGAAAATTCATCGTGTTCAGCATCTTCAGACCCTGCCAAATGGCTGAAAATTGAAGCAATTTTTATTTCCGGATACGCTTTTAAAATTGTCACCAGTGCTTTCAGATCTTCCGGAGCAAATCCAAGCCTGTGCATACCTGTTTCCAACTTAATATGGATTTTCACAGACAGATTGTTTGCCCGTAAAAATTCAGCCAAAAGCTTTGTCATTTTTAGACTGTACACCTCCGGTTCAAGATTAAACTGGATCATTTTCCCAAAACTTTCCGGCGCAGGATTCATAACCATGATGGGCAAGCTTATACCATTTTGTCTTAAAATGACACCCTCATCCGGATAAGCAACCCCCAGATAATCCACCCGGTGAAATTGCAGCAAGTTGGCAATCTCCAAAAAACCGGAACCATAGGCAAATGCTTTTATCATCACCAGGATTTTGGTAGAGGCGTCCAGTTTATTTCTGTAAAAATTCAGGTTATGGGTTATGGCATCAAGATTGATTTCCATCACCGTGCCGTGAATTTTCCTTTGTAAAAAATCTACAATTTCTTCCAGGGCAAATAGGCGGGCACCTTTTATGAGTACAACCTCATCCCTGAAGTCCTCCAAATTGGTCGCCTTAAAAAAAGAGGGCTTATCAACATAAAATTTTCCGGTATCATTGAAAAAACGGGCGTGCCTTTTAAGATCGGGGCCGATACCAACAAACCGGTTTATCGACTTACTCGCCACCAGGGCTGCTACTCTTTCATATAATTCCGCTTTATCGGAGCCCGCCTCCAGAATGTCGGAGAGAATGAGCGTTTTTTTTACTTTTTGATTTTGCTGTGTCAAAAAGTCAAGCGCAATTTTCAAACCAGCCAAATCGTTGTTGTATGTATCATCAATAAGGTAACACCCGTTGATTCCTTGTTTTAGTGCCAGGCGCATGGATACCTGGCTCAGGCCCATAAGGCTCTCCTGGATCAGTTTTCTGTCAAAATTTAAATAAAGACAAACGCAGATGCAGTTGATGACATTTTCGAGGGAGGCTGGGTCGTGAAAGGGAACTTTGAAGAACATCCGGTTTTCATTAAACTCCATTTCGAGGGCAGTCATGTTTCCGTGATCATAGCTATCTTTTATGAAAACATCAGCCGATTGACCTTCAGACCAGGAAAACAGTTTTTGCGGGGGCCTGATCTGATTGGAAAGCACCTGGTGGATTGCTTCATGATCCCTGCAGTAGATAACTACCTGCGAATTTTTAAAAAGTTTTGCCTTTTCATGGATTTTCTCATCTTGGGAGGTGAAACCTTTGTCATGGGCGGATCCAATGTTTGTAAAAACGCCAATGGTAGGTTGCAGAACTATTTCTATCTTGTCCATTTCTCCTGATTCAGAAATCCCCGCTTCAAAAACTCCGATCTGGTGCTGGTTACTCAGTTGCCAGACCGACAGGGGTACCCCCAATTGGGAGTTATAGCTTTTAGGACTTTTTACCACCCGCAGTTTTGCGGATAACATCTGGCTAAGCCATTCTTTGACTATGGTTTTACCATTGCTACCCGTGATACCAATGATTGGAATACTGAAGCGGGAACGGTGAAAAGCCGTTATTTTTTGCAGAGCTACCAGGCTGTTGCCGGTCCTGATCACATTGGCTCCGGTCAGATGATTGTATTTTGTTTTATCACCGGATTCTACCAAGAACTGTCTGATGCCATCCTCATAAAGCTTATCGATATAATCATGCCCGTCATGAAAGTCTCCTTTTATAGCCACGAACAATGCTCCCTGCCGGATAGATACTTTACGGCTATCGGTTAACAAACTTTCTACAGCCATGTCCGATGAGAATGATAAAATTTCCCCACCGGTTATTTCCTCGAGTTGACTAAAACGTAAATGCACTTTTGTTCAAATTTTAAATTTACAGCATCAATTTCAATTCATACTGATCTATTTCATTAACAAAACCCAAACCTGTTAAGAACCGGGTGATTGATTTATGTTCCCGGTTGACATTGATAACAGTTAAAGCCCGCCCCGCACAATCCCGGAAGGCATAGCTGATTAAGGCACTACCTACTCCCCGCTGCCGGTATTTTTGATCTACCCCAATCCTTGAAATCCGTCCATTGGGTTGATAGACTGTATAACCTACAGTTACATTACTATGTTTGGCTGTAATAATAATTTCATTTGTTACGTTGTTTTGAAGCAATGACTGACTATCCAAAAAGGAGGTGTCGATATCATTAAAGCTGGCAAACAAATCCCAATCCGGTTGGGTGCATGGGGCAATCTCTACGCCTGACATTAAAGCTCCTTTTATTCCGGGCGTCGAAGGTAGCTTGAAACAGTTAAAATACCTGGCTTTTTCAAAGCCGATGGCTTCATAAACCCGGAGTGCTCGGTGGTTGGTGGTCAAAACTTCCAGGATACATTGACTTACATTTTGTTGTTTCAACAGAGGCAATACAAACGTATACAATTTTGAGGTGAGCCGCTGCCCGCGAAAATCAGGCACCACCCCGGTACCACCGTTGTATGCAGTAAGCCGACCATCGTAACAAGCCAGGCTGGTAAATATAAAGGCAACTATGTTGCCTCCATGAAATGCGGCCGGTGACAAGCCAAAATTAATGTTCAGCTTTTCTACAAATTTTTTGTAAAATTCCTTTTTGGTGAAGTCAAAGCGAAGTGGATAATCGGAAAATGCCGCCAAAAAAGCTTTATGCATTTTTGAAAGATCCTTGGACGCCATGCTTCTCACCAGCAAATTGCTCATATGTTATAGGTAACCGGATTATTCTTTGATAATCTAAATTGACAGTTCAAACAAAATTGTAACCATTTATCACAAATAACGTTACTTACATAAACATTTTCGCGATTTTTAGATATATTTATCGCTTCATGGTTAAATTTCTCAAATATGTAAAAGCGCTTACTGCTGTTCTTATAGCTATGGTGCTGTCATTAGGAACTGTGGTTGCTATAGATAATACCGATGCAAGAGGTAAAAATTCAGAGACAGAAATCGTTAACCCTGAGCCAGGCGTCGAACTCAACAAAACGGAGAAAGAAAAGGTGTTAAACGCCGATAGTCTCAAATCTGCCGAAAAAATAGGAGCAAACACCACAAAAAGCGCAGATGGTCAATCCAAGGTAAAAAAATCAGACAATACTGCTCCTTCGATTTTCTCCTATAACTTTGTTTTTTACCTGATGTACAAATTTAAAATTGCGGATATCTTCAACATTTCCAAGGAAAAAAACCAGGCCATCAAGCTACCCGATGAGTCATCGATTATTGTAAACGGTAAAAAACTGATCAATACGTTGCTACACAGAATTAGATACTAAGTAAAAACAAAATATAGATAAAGTAAAAAGCCAAACGTCAACGTTTGGCTTTTGTATGTTAGTCGGTTTATATCAAAATCAACTGGTTACCATAAACCTGTCAAGATCTTTCAACTTGATTTTTCCTTCATAATAGGCCTTTCCAAAGTGAACGCCCCAAACCCCCAACTCCTGCAGTTTTTCTATATCATCGATAGACCGCACCCCTCCGCTTGCAATCAAGCATATAGATGGGAATCTGTTAATCAGTTCTTTGTACAATTCAAAAGAAGGTCCTTTCAGCAAGCCATCTTTGTCGATATCGGTGGTTTTAAGATATTTTAAACCACGGTCGTAAAAGTATTGGACATGATCGAAAATGTTTATTTTCGTGTGTTTTTGCCAACCTTTGACGATGATGTTTCTGTTGATTGAGTCCGCGGCCAGTGTCACATTCTCCCTGCCGTACGAGACAATCCAGGAAGCGAATAATTCTTTATCGTAAACAGCTATGGTAGCGGCTGTAATATAATCAGCCCCGTATTCGAACGCTTTGCTAATATCACCATCCGTATGAATCCCCCCGGTGAAATCAACTTCCAGATTAGTATGCCCTGCGATGGCCTCCAGCACCCCGTAGTTAATAGGGCTGCCCCTTCTTGCACCATCCAGATCCACCAAATGGATTTGAGATATTCCATGATCTTCAAATTCCATGGCTACATCCAGGGGGCTGTCATTATAAACAATCTGATTTGAAAAATCTCCCTGCTTGACTCTTACACATTTACCCTGAATAATCCATATGGAAGGTAGAATTTTAATCATAATCGTTTTATTAATTTATAAAGCTGCTAATCTATTAAAAATTTTAGTATTACCGGCGTCTCTCCTGGCAGCGTCACCATCCAGCCGGCAAACCTTTGGGCATTTATTTAATGATAATCTTGTAAGTAAGTTTCTGAAATGTGGCTTCAAGGAAACTTTAATATACCAAAAAATTAAGTTAATAACAAATGCTGGAAAACAAACTTTTCAATACCGGACTACATGAATCGGTCGGTTTTCCTGTTAGATGGCCATATCAATGTTGCTTACAGTAGGGCAGGCCTTCAATATGCATTGGGTCAACTAAAAGTTAAAACTTCAACCTACAATAACTGTAAGTGGCTAAAGAAGTGATCAAACTGGTTTTTCTACCAGCTTAAATCCTGTGCCCCTAACTGTTAAAATCTCCAGCGCCGGATCCTCTTTCAGGTATTTTCTTAATTTGGTAATGTACACATCCATACTTCTGGCATTAAAGTAACTGTCATCCCTCCAGATAATTTTCAGGGCAGTGCTGCGATCCAGGGTTTGATTAATATTCAGACAAAACAGTTTTAACAATTCTGCTTCCTTGGAGGTTAGTTTGATGTCAGAATGCTTCGAAGTAAGTTGGTGGAGGTCATAGTCAAATGTAAATCCTCCAATTTTGAATATCTGGGCTTCAGGCTTGCTTTGAGTGTTATTGCCGGAACGCCGGAGTATGGCTTTTATTCTCAACAGTAACTCCTCCATGCTGAAGGGTTTGGTAATATAATCATCTGCACCTATCTTAAATCCCTCGATGGTATCTTGCTTCATTGATTTGGCAGTCAAAAAGATAACGGGTGTGGTCTTGTCAGCAACCTTAATCTCCCGGGCCAGTGAAAAGCCGTCTTTTTTGGGTAACATAATATCAAAAATGCATAAATCGAATTTGTCATTTTCAAAGGCCTTGAAACCCTCTTCCCCGTCACGGCATAATTTGGTATCAAACCCTTTTATATCCAGGTATTCCTTCAATATCTGCCCCAGGTTAGGGTCATCTTCAACCAAAAGTATTCTGTGTTTTTGCATTTTTTTTAGGGAAAAATAGTTCGAACATGCTGCCTTTATTCAGCTCACTTTTTACATGAATAGAACCTCCATGTGCTTCAACCATGGTTTTTACATAAGCCAGTCCTAACCCAAAACCTTTGAAGTCATGAACATTTCCGGTAGGAACCCTGTAAAACTTATCAAAAATCTTGTTCAGGGACTCTTTGGCCAGACCAATGCCCTTGTCAATTATCTTGATGCTTATGCCATTGGGTTTGTCCTCCGTTCTGACTGTAATTTTAGGTGTTACGGGCGAATACTTATTGGCATTATCCAGTAAATTTCTAATGATATTTGAAAGGTGTAACTCATCAGCCTCGATCATAGGTTGTTCGGCTTCCAATGCCTTTTCTACCGAACCACCTTTCTTTTCAACCTGCATATAAATATTGGAGACAGCCTCTTCAATTACCTGATTTACATTTACCTCAGAGAGTTTGAGGTCGAATTCACCCTTATCCAGGGTGGCCATCTGTAAAACTTTTTCAACCTGCACCGCCAGTCTTTTGTTTTCTACCTTTATGATGTCCAAATATCGCTCACGAACGCTCTCATCCTGGCTAATCTCTTTATCCTGTAAAGCCTCACAGGCCAGAGAAACCGTGGATATAGGCGTTTTGAACTCGTGTGTCATGTTATTGATGAAATCATTTTTAACCTCCGACAGTTTCTTTTGCCGGATGATAGTAGTTATGGCATAGGCAAAACAAAAAATAATGATCAGGATCAATAATATAGAAGAGGCCAGAGTAACACCCATTTTACGCATCAAAAATTTTTCCTGATTGGGGAAGTACACCAAAATTTGGTTAGAAGCACCTACCACGTCGTTGGGAAAAAGAGAAGCCCGTAAATCAGAATCACGTAACTTGTGATGATCATCGTCAATCTGTGCAAAGACAAACTCCTGGCTGTCTTCGTTTAAAACGCCATAATCAAAGGATAAGTTGATACCTTTATTGATAAATTCTGCCCTTAACAGGGAATCTAGTTGCCGTGGTTTTATCCTGTTCTTAATTTGTCTTTTGCCTGAAAGTATTTCGTTTAACACCACATTAAACATTTCTGCCTTTCTGGCAATCTTTTGAAAATCCTGCTTTATGTGTTTTCCGATTTCGCTATCATTATTGTATTCTTTACGAAGCACTTTCACCGGGTTGTTCCCGTCCCTGATATTGGTCTCTTCACTAATGTTGGCCTGATTATCGATCTCGGCGATAATTTCAAAACCATCTTTCGCTTCAAACTGGTAGCTTAAAACGGTCTGATTGGGTATGGATGTACTGTCACTATTCAAATCGCTGCGATTTACCACTCTTTTTTGGAATGAACTTTCGAAAAACTCAATGGTGTCTGAGTCGAGGTTCAATGGATCACTCCACCGGAACTTACTTTTAAAGTTATTCTGAGCGATCAAGAGGGTTTCCTGCTTTTCCAGTTTTTGCGCAACGAGGTTCAATACCTCGTGTACATCCTGTTTAAACCTGGCTTTATTGATTCGCTGGGCATTATTGACCCAATAGATCTGAAAGCCCACCAGCCCCAGCAAAGCCGCGGTCATTAGAATAATGATTAAACGGATGGTTTTTCTGCTCATATCACCGACAAAATTAATCTTTTAACACTAATTACGTTCGTTGTTTAACAATGTTTAACAATGCTTAACGGCACTTTAACGCAATAGCAAAAATTATTTTGATGGCTATTCTTCATAACTACGGGCAGAATAAACCAAACCCAGATTAAAAAACTGATTTAACTGCACCTCATCTACCTGGTCAAAATCGTAAATAACAATCGCTCCCAGGTTTACACTTAAAAATTTATTAACCTGAGCGTTTATAATCAGGTCAAGCCGGTGGTCCCACTTATCAAAACTCAGGTTCTCGTAATTCAGAAACAGAAGGTATTTCCATTTCAGATTCAGATTTTCGGCGATGTCTTTGTCAAAGTCTACCAATGCCTGGAAGGCCAGCCATTCCGACCTTACCTGATCTCCCGGATCCACACCATAAGCCCCCAGGTCCGATAAGCCGTCATCTGCTACAAAGGTAAATCTCGGCGTGAAAGGAGAAAGTCTGACATTAAAATAATCAACAGGCTGATATTGAAATCCCCAGGCAAATGTCAAAAACGCCGGGGCGAAAAACTGGGAGATGAGACTATCCCTCACTTCACCATTTGGAAATTCAACGTCGTAATTAAAGCCGTTGGCAAACTGGGTTAGCAAATTGGCCGAGGAAAACAATTCCCAGGAGTCACTTAATGTCCTTCCGTATTTGGAATCAAGAAAAATCCTGTCAATAGACTTCCTGGCACTCTGGTCCTGATTTTTAACAACTCCGTAAGCCAAATCAATTTCATTATCCCATGAATGGTTATCCTTTCTGTATTTTGCTTTAAAATTAAGTAAAGCATTTGCGCCGATTGAATTAACTCCTCCACCTGTCCAGTTGGAGGTAAAAGATGCCTGCGTAAAACTTATCCCAACTTTAAAATCCTTTTTCCAATAAGTGGTATCAGGGTTATCCTGGGCCAGGACAGCCAAACTCTGACATAGAAAAAGTATAATTAATGATGCAGCTTTAGTATTCATAATTTTCTAAAGTTATAGTTTTGGTTATTCTCAGGTTAAAGTTGACAAATATAAATAAAGCCAATAAAGTGAAGACATTATTATTAATTAGACCAGTATAAGGATTTTTCCGGTCAAGCCGTCCGACACCGCCGTAAGTGGCTGTTGCATAACGCTTTGGATAAATTTCTTGGTGTCTTGATACCTCCGTGGTGCCCCTTTTTTAACCGCAAAGTTCCCCAAGGTCAGACAATATTTGGGAAATCAGCATATCACTAAAATGTTTGATAATTCCTAAATTTTAATTGTTCTTTTATAAAACATTTCAATTTGATACTTTTGCCAAGTTTCAGATAAAAAGTAAAGTATTACAAGTATGAAGCTGGTGAATAACAAGTATCAAATGCAGGGGGTTGACCTGGAGAAAATAACTAAGGAGTTTGGCACTCCCCTGTATGTGTACGACGGTGAAAAGATCATCAATCAAATCAGGTATTTGAACAAGGCATTTTCAGGCTTAAATGTCAAAATCAAATACGCTGCCAAGGCGTTGACCAATTTATCCATTCTTAAATTGATACGGAAGGAGGGAGCCGGGATTGATGCGGTATCAATTAATGAAGCACACCTCGGTATTAAAGCCGGCTACCAGCCTCATGAAATATTATTTACCCCTAACTGTGTATCTTTTGATGAGATCAAAGAGGCAGTGGCGCTTGGGTTGATGATTAATATCGATAATATTTCAATTCTGGAGCAATTCGGTAATGAGTACGGCAGTTCGGTACCATGTTGCGTCCGGCTCAACCCACATATTATGGCTGGTGGCAATGCTAAAATCTCGACTGGGCATGTTGACTCAAAATTTGGTATCTCCATTTTGCAAAAAAGACATATCCTAAGGGTGGTTCAGACTTACAAAATAGATGTCATAGGTTTGCATATGCATACAGGCTCCGACATCCTCGATGCAGAGGTTTTTCTGAAAGCCTCACAAATTGTGTTTGACATTGCCAGGGATTTTGAAAACCTGCAATTTCTCGATCTGGGAAGCGGGTTCAAGGTAAGTTACCGCGATGGGGATGTCACGACCGACATCAAACTACTGGGAAAAAGCATTGAAAATACTTACAAAAGCTTTTGTAAAGAATATGGCCGGGATTTGGAATTGTGGTTTGAACCGGGAAAATTCCTGGTGAGTGAATCAGGGGTTTTGCTGGTTAGAACCAATGTGGTTAAAACCACCCCGGCCACAGTTTTTGCAGGAGTAGATTCAGGAATGAATCATCTGATCAGGCCTATGATGTATGATGCTTATCATGACATGGTAAACATTAGTAACCCGAAAGGTACAAAGAGAGTGTATACCGTAGTGGGTTATATCTGTGAAACAGATACCCTGGGATGGGACAGGCAACTCAATGAAGTAAGGGAAGGTGATATTATTGCTATTAAAAATGCCGGTGCCTATGGTTTTTCAATGGCTTCTAATTATAATTCGCGGCTCAGACCCGCCGAAGTATTGATTCTTAACGGCAAGGCTCACTTAATCAGAAAACGGGAGACTTTTGAGGATTTGCTGAGACATATTGTTGAAGTAGAGGTTTAGCTTAGCTTCTTTCGTCCGGTTCATACGCTTCAAATTCGACGATAAAGTTAGCCCCCTCACCAAAAGTACTTTCGCATCTTACTTCCCCTCCCATGGAGTCAACAAAACGTTTCACGATGGAAAGCCCCAAACCTGTCGAGTCTTCATTACCTGTAGGCCTGGCCGCCAATCGTTGAAATTTCTTGAACAGCCTGGGCATGTCCTCTTTCCTGATTCCAGGGCCCTGATCAATTATTTCTATTCTAACGAGTTTCTTGTGTTTACCTGCTTTGACACGGATGGCTTTTCCCCTGGGTGAAAATTTAATGGCATTTGACATCAGATTTTCCAATACTTGTACCATATAGTTCAGGTCAGCCTTCACAAAACACCCATTTCTTTGGAGTTCACTGTGAATAGTCAGGTTCTTCCGGTTGGCCAGTTCTACAAAATTTGTCAACACCTCGTCAACCACCTTCGATACATCAAAAACCTCCTCCCGGGGGTCGATCTCCTGCTTGTCAATATTGCGGATGTTCAAAGTACGGCCAATTAAACCCCTCATTCTTTCGGTTGCGTAAGAGATCATATCTATGTATTCCTGATTCTTACCTTTGCCATCCGAATTCATTTTGATTACATTTACCAAACCCTTGATCTGGTCCAGGGGACTGCGAAGGTCGTGGGCAACCATATTCACTAAATTGTCTTTTTCCTCGTTGAGCTCAATCAATCGTTTATTTTTTTTCAGCAGGTTTTCCTTTTGCTTTACAATTTCATCCTTTTGGTTGATCAAAATCTTATTGTCATCCAATTTGTTTTTGTAAGCTATAATGGTTCCCAACGAAAATAAAAGAAGCAGAATCATACTGCCAATCAAGGTGTTATTTTTCAACTTATCGTTCTTGGCATTAAGTTGAAACAATTCACTGTTTTTTTCCTCAACTGCCAATTCGCCTCTTTTCTGGGTTTCAGCCACTTTAATCTGGTTTGCTTTTTCCTTTTCAAGTGACAGTCTTTCAATCTCCCGTTCACGGTTTTCATACTCATTCTCCAACGCCACTATTTGAATCTCTTTTTGCTCCTGAAACAATTTATCCCGGTAGCTCGCATATCTTTTATAATAAGTCAGGGCCGGCCCGAACTTGTTTGATCTTGTGCTGATGTCCGAATAAATGAGATTCACTTTCATTAACGCTTCGGTAAAACCTTCCTTTCTGGCAATTCCGTACGCCCAGTCAGCATTTTTAGTGGCCAGTGAAAGCCGGCCCAATTGCAGATAGCTGCTTGCCCGCTCAATATAGTTTTTGGCCATCAAGCTTTTATCGTTAAGCTTTCTGGCGTATTCATGTGCTTTGAAAAAATAATTCAAAGCAGCTTTGGGGTCTGCTTTACTTTTGTAGGATAATCCTATAAAGTAATTCAAGTTCATCTGACCGGTAATATCAGCCGCTTGTTCGTAATGTTTCAAAACATCTGTGTAGAGTGCAATGGCCTGCTGATATTTTTTCTGATTATAATAGATATGAGCCACTTTCAGCTTAGCTGCTGATGCCAGCTCCCGGTCACCTGAATGATCCCCTATATCAATGGCCTGAAAGTAGTATTCAAGCGCCTTCGGTGTATTTCCCTGTTTATTATACAACACCCCGGCAGCTATCAGGTTGACCCCTGCAAGCTTGTTTTCATTGAGCGATCTGGCAAGATCAATAGCCGCAACATGTTGATCGATGGCTAATTGGTAATTTTTCCTTTGGCTGTAAATTTTTCCCAAAGTCTTCAGCGCCTTGATTTGCCCCAGCTTATCCTCATTTTTACGATTGAGTGCCAGGGCTTCACGGGCTAATCTCGTAGCCTCCAATGGCGAACCATCGAGGATAACGGTGGCCAGCCCAAGTAAGTAGTCTTGCCTGTTATCCAATTTAACCCGAAGGCTGTCAGCTTGTCGTATAAGCTGCCTGAAAAACAAAGCGGCCTTTTCATTATTGCCTTTTACATGTTGAGCAAATCCGTTGCCTCCCAAAGCCTGTAACCGACCTTTATGGTATTGAATCTCTGCCGAAACCTTGCCAGCCTGATTGAAATAATAAATAGCGGAGTCAGCATTAGCAGATAAATATGCCTCTCCCAATTGAGTGAGGATATTTACCTTGGAGGAATCCGTAGCCGTCGCAAGTTGGCGTTTTAATTCATTGGTGCTTTGAGCCAACAGATCAAAGCAAGCTAAAAGTAAACACAATATATAAATAGAAAATCTCACGATTGTAAAGCGGGCAGTAGTTTAGGGTTAAATTAAACTAAGAGACCAAAAACATATTTAAGGTAATATTTAAACTAAATATACTAAAAGACTTAAAACCAATTGATTATGCTCAAAAAAGTTTTAAATCGACCTTGAATTTCGAGATTTTATCCAATTATTAACTTGAATATTAATAATAATTAATGACCTTTCAAAGAAAACTGGCTTAATTAATTTGCCTGTATAGCTCGCAAAATGCCCCACAAAAATCCGTGTTTTGAAATCCGTATCACCTGCGATTAACTCACAAATAAAGTAATTATTTATGTGAAATCCGTCAAAAAATTGTCTTAATCAAAGAATTGACGGGTTTTTTGTCTGTATCGCATAACAAATAAAAATCTATTTGAAAGCCGGGATTATAACTATTTTTAGAATCAATTCCCGCTCCAGGTCAATTAAATTTATGGCTCCCATTTTTTTTAACCTGCTTGCGGGAGCAAAACCGTGTCTGTGGCTACCCCACCAGGTAAAAAATTTCTTTGATAATCAGAATTTTGGAATCGGCCATCAGGCCGGCTGCATAAAAAAGGAGGCTATAAGAAAACTCAGGATGGATACGACAAAACCATACATGAAAATAGTATAAGAAATCCTCAGCATTTTGTACTTTTTACCTAAAACTATTCCCAGAAAATAAATGTCTCTGATTAAACTGCTGTACAGGTAATCTTTGTCCTTCATCATTTCTTTCATTCCCCATTCATAATCACCCAGGTCCATACTATGAAAATTTCCGAAAAACAAAAGGTTAGTCCGCTTGTTTACGATGTCTTCAGAAGTAAATTTACCCGATGAAACGTTGGGCCTGGTGGCAAATACCGCAAAAACGATGGTTAAAAGGCTTGTAATGGTTAATATCAGGGCAGGCACTATCAAATTGGGAAAATCATCAAACTTCCTGGTAAGTACTGTCATTAATATTGACAGGATGATGGAATTAATGGAAATCATAATATTGGCCTTGTTATCCGCCATACCACTTAATGTCAAATGGTTTTTTGAGGTAATGCGAAACATGGTTTCAATTCCCCTGGTTGGCCTTTGATTTTCCTCACTGAATTTCTCACGGAGTTTCTTAACCTCTTTTTCAAGATTTTTGACGTACTTTTTGTCCGATTTTAGCTCCTTTAATCTGGACTTGATCTTTTTTAAGTTTTGTTCTTTTCTGGGTTGTAAAACTTCCTTGCCATAAGTGGTGAAATAATCATGCTGGTTAAAAAATGCCACATTCATTTCCAGCCACTCAACATCATCCAGGGTCAAACCTTTGGTTTTTGCCATTTCTTTTTTCAGTTGCTCCGATTTGTCAAAGTATTGGTCAGAGGACAGATGATACAGGTCGGCATCGCACATCACTTCTTCCATGATATTGGTGGGTTTTTGGGGCATTTTAGTGGCTTCAATGATACCCACTACCTCGTCGATCCGGGTGGGGTCTACATTTTGCTTGATTAGAAAACTCCTGGCTATATTAATACTTTCCTCTTCATGAAGGTCGGATTTTCCGTTGTGATACCCCGTATCGTGAAGCCATGCCCCCAGCATGATGGTTTCAATCTGTTCTTCCGAAAGATGAATGGCCTTGGCAATCTCATAGCTTGCCGAGACTACATCCCTTGTATGCTGTGCATCGTGATAACACATATGACTAGGCATCTTCTTCTCCAGAATACTTTCAGCATACGTTCTGGTATGCTTCATCAAGGTGGTCTCTTCTGCAACAATCATGGATCAACTAGACTTGGTTTCTAACATTTTTGGGATTTAGCAGACCCTTTCAGCATCTAATGTAAATTATTCTTTCGGAAGTTCATATTTTTCCGGCAAATAAATTGTCCGCAGAAATAACATGAAAAGCCTTGAGATTGTTGTTAAAATTGTATTCAAATGTCGCTAATTGGACTAAATTAGTAGCGAAATCTATTTGTTGATTGCCCTGCATGCCTATGACCGCTCAAAGCTACTCGCTAAAAACCTATAAGATATCATTAGTATTGGTTTTGCTATTTGCTGCTGGTACGGTGAGTTGCTACCTGCCAAAAGAAGAAAAACCAGACCCGGAATTTGTACGTAAACAGGCAGAACGATTAGGTTACGACCTGGAGAATCCCAAAGAAAAAATCAAGTTGCATTACGACCTGCAGGAGATATCGGGCTTATCCATAGTAGAAAATGGGGTTTTGGCTTGTGTGCAGGATGAGCTGGGCAGGGTATATTTTTATGATCTAAATGAGAAAGAGATCATAAAAAATATCAAATTCGCCAAAAGCGGTGATTATGAGGGTATTGAAATTGTCAATGGAAATATCTATGTAGTGGAAAGCAATGGGACTTTGAGCCATTTTAACACTACCGGAGGTAATGAAAAGGAAGTAAAAGCAAACAGCATTAGGACACCGTTGACATTAAAAAACGATGTAGAAGGCCTCGGTTTGTTACCAAAATCCAACAAATTGTTAATAGCCTGTAAAGGACAAGCAGGCATTGGGGGTGAAAAGGTAAAAGGAAAAGCGGTATATGCCTATGACCTGGATGAAAACCAGTTTGAAATGCAACCCTTTTTGCGGATCAGAAAAAGTGATGTAACTAAATTCATGAAAAAAAATCCTGACAATTACACCATGGAAAAGGCCCCTGATTTTAAGCCGTCAGGTATTGCCGTTCATCCAAAAACCAATAAAATTTATCTATTGAATTCAGTAGGTAAATTATTGATTATTTTGGACGGGCAAGGGAATATCGAGGATGTAGCTGTTTTAAATCCAAAAACTTTCAGACAACCCGAGGGTATTTGCTTCGCACCCAATGGTGAACTCTTTATTGCCAGTGAAGGTGGTGGTGGCCGAGGATATATATTAACTTTTAGTTACCTCAAATAAACGCCCTGCAAAATCACAATCTCATATAAAAAAATAAATTGGCTTCAATGCCCTGGGGTTCTTCACTGACAGTGTAAAAGCCCGATCCGTCGACCTTCCAGCCTAGGGCCTCTCCCTGAGGTTCACGGAAATAAGGAAGCCTTACCGGTTCGGTTTGCAGTAAACTGACGATATTTTCATCTCCTTTCTTTTCCCAGTAATAGATGGCAGAATAGGTTTTAATTAACACTTCATTACCTTTGGCAGAAATATCACCACCTACCACATTCGATAAATTCATTGCTCCGACTTTCTTAAGCAGGTTGCTTTCGGTTGTGGAATATGGATACTCCAGCAGGTAAATGCCAACCTTAGGTTCACGTTTGGAAATGACGTATAAGTCTTTGCTCAGCGGGTCCAGCATCAAGGTTTCTGCATCTCTGATACCATCAGGGAATTCAAACCTGATGGTTTCTATACCCGTAATTTCACCGGTGATCTTTTCATCCACCGAAGATACGTCCGGCTCGATCATCCGGTAAATAGTTTTTTCCCGGTACTGGGCAACGTTATCGCCAATGTCGCCTATATAGATGTAGGTTTTCCCATCTTCCGGCCCGGGGCCGATAGCTATGTCTTCCCAATCCCTGTTTTTAATGCCCGCTAACTTAAAGACACCCCTATCATCGCCCTTTGAACCCACAAGGAATAATCTTGTTTGATCACCACTATCGTTGTGAGACCATATCAGATCAGGGTTGCTTCGGCTGACCACCAGCCCTGAGGCTTCTGACAGGTCTTCATTTTCAATAAGCCCCTGAGGGACCCCCGGTAAAAATGCCGTATCCGTCTCGATGACCACAGGGTTGGTATCAGGATCAGCAACAGGCGGTTGATCGTTTACGGTGTTCTCGTTGTCACCGCAGAACTGGAAACAACAGAGGCTTATACAGGCAAACAGGCAGGCAAGGATTTTATGATAGTAATAACTATTCACCGCTCATTTAATCAATCATAAAACTCAAAAGTAATCCAAGTTAGCAGCTTTTTAAAATTTATTGGGCAAACGAGGGAAAAATAAGCATTTACTTTATCTTGCAGCCTTAAATCTGAACATAACTAGTTTTAATTGACATGGATGGATCGGCCATTATACTCGCTAACGGTTTGCTCAACACGGATTACGCCAAAACTGCGCACGGTTTGATTCGTGGTACAGAAAGGTATGAAATTCTGGCGGTTATTGACCCTGAATCTGCAGGCATGGATGCCGGAGTCATCACTGACAATATTCAGCGTAATATTCCGGTTTTTGAAAGCATAAGTTCCATGAAACAGGCTGTTAACAGAAAAATAGATTATGCTATTGTAGGCGTAGCAACCAAAGGGGGCGTAATTCCGACCGGGTTGATGAATGATATTACCGATGCCATAAGAGAGGGCTACATCATCGTCAACGGGCTTCATCAATATTTAAGTGACAAACCTGAACTTGTAAAACTCGCCCAGGCTCACAACACTGAGTTATGGGATATACGCAAGCCTAAACCAGTCTCTGAGCTTAGATTCTGGACGGGAGAAATAACAAAAATTGACACACCTGTTATAGCTGTACTGGGTACGGATTGTGCTTTGGGTAAAAGAACCACGGCACGTTTTCTCAGAGACAGTGTCAGGAAAGCAGGGTTAAGTTGTGAAATGATATACACGGGACAAACCGGATGGTTGCAGGGAGGCGATTATGGATTTATTTTTGACGCCACCCTGAACGATTTTGTTTCCGGCGAAATGGAGCAAGCCATTGTATCCTGCCACCGGGCATTAAATCCGGATCTGATTATCCTCGAAGGTCAGGCCGCCATGTTAAACCCCAGCGGACCTTGCGGTCCTGAATTCATCATCTCAGGAAACGCAAAAGGCGTAATACTTCAACACAGTCCTGAAAGAGTATATTACAATGGGTGGGAAGACCTGAAACTGGAAATCCCCCCGATTCAACAAAACATAAACCTTGTGAAATCACTTGGTGCAGAGGTTTTGGCCCTCACGCTCAATACCAAAGATATACCTTATAAAAAGGCAAAACAGTATCAAATGGAGCATGAACACACCTGGCAAATTCCAGTGGCATTGCCGGTTGAGGAAGGCGTGGATAGCCTGATACCTGTATTGAAGGGCTACATTGAAAATTGTAAAAACAATAAGGCACATTGATAAAAGGAAATAGCCGGAAAGTAAATCAGGATGTCCGTAAATCGTCCATGGGGTCATAAAATTGCAAAACAGGAATATACGAGGCGGCTCGTAATTCCCGATATCCACGGTTGTATAAAATCCCTGGAGGGAATAATGAATAAGGTAAACCTGCAAAAGCGTGATCTACTGTTTTTTTTGGGTGACTATGTTGACAGGGGGCCATCCAGTTCAGGTGTATTGGATTTGATTTTGGATCTGCAAAAAAATAACTATGCTGTTTTTCCCTTGAGAGGGAATCATGAACAAATGCTGCTGGATACCGCCTTGTATAATCCTGAGGAGTTGGAAAACCAGGCCAGGATGAACAATACAAAGGATTTGTTGGATGGGAGTCAGTTGAAGACTGAATATTTCAATTTCCTGAGCACGTTGCCTTATTATTATGAGTTGGATGACTGCTTTTTGGTGCATGCAGGTTTTAATTTCGATGCACGAAATCCTTTTGAAGATTATTATGCCATGTTGTTGGTTCGTGGTTTTGTTCCCGACAATCGGTGGTTAAATGATAAGCCCGTAATTCATGGGCATGATCCCGCCACTATGGAGGAAATAGAGGGCAGCATAAAACATAAAAAATTAAAAATGCCTCTGGACAACGGCTGCGTCCACTACGGTATCCGCCCGGGCATGGGAAATCTGTTATGTTTAAATTTGGATACCATGCAATTATTGATTCAGGAAAACATCGATCACTAATCCATAAAAATATTGAACAAAATCACACTTGTTAATTCCGTTTTATTCCCGCTCTTCCTGGGCTTTATGATTTCAGGATGTACTTCCTTAAAACCTAAAAAACTCGCAAGAACCCTGGAAAAGCAATTCCATCAATCAAAAGTCTTTAACCAGTACTTCATGGGCTTTTCTTTGTATGACCCGGAATCGAAATCCACCATTTACGAGTCCAACAGCGCCAAATATTTTACCCCTGCTTCCAATACAAAACTATTCACTTATTATGCCTGTATAAAATACCTTGAAGACAGTATACAGGCGTTGAGGTACAAGGAAAAGGAAGACTCTTTGATTTTCTGGGGTACCGGTGACCCTACTTTTTTACACCCTGATTTACATCAAAATAAAAAGGTTTTTGATTTTCTGAAAAACTATCCCGGGGTGTTGGTCTTTTCTGATAAAAACTATTTTAACGAAAGACTTGGGCCGGGGTGGGCCTGGGATGATTATCCGTATTATTTCTCCGCTGAAACCGCCCCTTTTCCTATATACGGAAACGTTGTGAGATTTTCGAAAGTCCCAATGGCGCGCCTAAAGATAGCTCCGGGAATCTTCTTTGACTCCACTTTCAACAAGCCTTTTAATCTTGCTCATCAATCGGGTGTCATGAGGGATGAGTATACCAATAAATTTTTCTACCTGCCCTGGAAAAAATCTGCTGATACCACAGACATCCCCATAAAATATTCTATTTCAACACTTCTTAATCTGTTGCAGGATACCTTGGAAAGGCAGGTGGTCTATAAGCGCATACCGGTTGACACCACCAACAGCATCATGTATAGCATTCCTGCTGATAGCGTTTACAAAAGAATGTTGCAGGAAAGCGATAACTTCCTGGCAGAACAATTATTGTTATTGGTTGGGGACAGGATCAATGATTCCCTAAGCACTAAAAACACCATAGCATTTTTGCAGGATAGCCTGTTGGCAGATTTTCCTGATAAACCGATTTGGGTTGATGGTTCTGGCCTGTCCAGATATAATCTGTTTACCCCGAGAACCATGGTCAGGTTATTGGAAAACATTTATTATTCCGTTCCCGAAGAGCGATTGTTTCAATTACTGCCGGCCGGGGGAGTAAATGGCACTTTGTCTTCCTGGTATGCTGATAATGAAGCATACATTTTTGCCAAAACAGGGACTTTGAGTAACAATCATTGCCTGAGTGGCTACCTGGTCACTAAAAGTGGGAAAAGGCTTATTTTCAGCTTTATGCATAATAATTTTCCTTTTTCTTCGTCGGTGACAAAGAGCGCTATGGAGGGTATTTTGGCTTTTGTCCGGGATAATTATTGAAGATGGAATAGCGGGTAAAATAAAACTATCCTGAACATGTTACATAAACCCTCAAAAAAACGTTCCTTCGGGACAAAATGTCGGTAGCAAAACGTTGATGAGACTGCATATCAGATCAAAAGGGGAAGCAAAGCAAGCAGTGTTGTATGACATATTATTCCAATTATTCCAGGAAAATAGTTTTTCCGGTTCTGGCGGAAAGTTTAGCGGCTTCGAGAATTTCCATAACCATCATGTTATTTTCAAGAGATGATAAATCGTACTTACCCACCGATGCGCCCCGGACAACCGCGGCAAGGTAGGAGAATGGATCATCAACCGGTTTGGGAAGTGGATCGGCAACCAGCTTTTGCTCTTGTCGATCAATGCCAAGGCGTACACGCATGTTTTCACGGTTGGCATTCACGATGTATCCGGTAGTTCCGTAGATTTCAATATCCTTTCTATGTACAGGCCAATTCCAGGAAGCTTGTATGATGCCTTGTGATTTCGGGTAAGTAAGAATAATGGTGGCTTCATCTTCGACTTTCGGATATATTTCCGGTTTGAATTGCTGAATGACTGCTGTTACCGAAATCGGTTTCAGGCCCTTCATTAACCAGGTGATAAGATTAGCCCCGTAACAGCCAAAATCGGTAAGCGCTCCGCCCCCATTCTGGACAGGGTCGGTAAGCCACTCCAAAAACTCCTGGTTTACCCCGATTTCCTTAGGGCCCGGATGTCCGTCATTGACCATTATTTTTCTTATACTACCGATGGCCCTTTCCTCATGAATCATCTGGTAGGCACGATGATTGGAACCATACCAGGTTGTCTCATAATTTGTCAGCAAATGAATGTCGTGTTGCTTGGCGAGCTTTTCCATTAACACGGCATGTTCGAGGTTTACCGCCAGTGGTTTTTCCACCATAACATGAATGCCTTCAGGAGCACAAACCTGCACCACCTTCAAATGATCGTAGATGGTATTAAAGGCAGTAACAGCCTCGGGCTGGGCTTTCTCTATCATCTCTTCTATGGTATTATACACCAACTCCATAGGATAACCATGCCTTTTGGCATATCTTTCGGCGAGAGATCTGTTGGGCTCCACAATACCCACAATTTCAATATCTCCTCGATCTTCCCTCCCTAAAATCCAGTGAACATGTGAATGGGTCAGCCCTACGACACCCACTCGCAGTGGTTTTTCGCTACTTTCCCGGGCATATGCAGAGGTGGTATGGATCAAGTGCGAGGCCAATACGATAGAAAAAATAAAAAAGAATTGACGCATAGTTAATTTTATAATTGATAAAACATCAGGTTCCGGAACCCATTTTTATTGACATCCATGCAGCTTCAACCGCCGTATCTCCTTCATACAAGATAATTCCGGACTGGCTTATCAGCTTTTCACCTATTTTATTGTTCCTGATTTTATAAGTGACAGGGGTATCATAGTTCACCCCCCTTAAAAATTTAGCGTTTTTAATACTCACCAAGGCAAATATTCCATCCGCCAAGGCCAGTTTTCTTACACCGGCTCCTCCACACTGGGCTATGGATTCGATGAGTATCATTCCGGGTACATAGCCTTGTTCAGGAAAGCTCCCTCTTAAAAAGGTATTGGTGCCATCAAATGTTTTAACACCGACAATTTCCTTTTCATTGGCAGAAATTATCCGGTCTACAAACAAAAAGGAAGCTCGGTGAGGTAATAGTTTTTCTATCTCATTCATTGGCCGAAGATTAAAGCAAGCTATTGTAATTTAGTTAAAATCAGAGGTATTAAGAAAGCATGGCAGGATTTAATTTTTTCTCAGGGCATTCGGATTACGGCCAAATTTTTGCCTGAATGCTTTGGAAAAATTTGCTGTTTGCCTGTACCCGGCAATAGCAGCAGCCTCAGTTCCTGATTTTTCGGTTTCCAGCATGAGCCGATAGGCATATTTTAGTCTCATTTGTAAGAAGCCGTTGTAAAAACATCTTAATGGAGGACTATTTCTCTTAGTGTTTTTGTCTTCGATGGGGCTTTTTTTAACCATAAAGTTCCCAAGATTGGTGGGGTCGAGCCTCAAATGCAGATAAATTTACAGCGCATAGTGCGAGCGGACGTGGCTGTTGCACAGCTCATTATTAGGTGACGCATTTATTTTCGTTTTAGTCATAGTATGACTTCGAGTCATACTATGACTGGTGATCTCCGGTGTTTCATCCGGCTCACCTTTGCAAGTACGCAGGTTAATCGAAATATACTGGTTTTTCCGGATCATCCAGGTACTCAAACATCAAATCAACCTGAGAAGGTATGTTCCTGTCCATGGACAACGCTGGAATACCATTCCGGGCAAAAAAACCCACATCAAGCGTTTCTGTCCCGGTTTTTATATGGCCTCCCGAAAAATCACATAAAATAAAAAATTTGTAGACATAAAACGGCTGGGGTGGATGATCGTGGCATTTTTTGTCAACAATAGCCAAAATCCGATTTGGGGTAACCTCGATGCCGGCTTCTTCCCTTACTTCTTTTGCCGCTACTTCTGATGGCGTATACCCTACATCGGCCCATCCTCCCGGCAGGGCCCAGCGCCCATCGGCAGACTCCTTTACCAGCAAAATCTTGTTTTCATGAAATACCACCGCCCTGATATCCACCATAGGTGTTTGGTATCCGGTTTGATTGGCAAATAAATCCCTGATAACCTCCACTTTTTCATCTGTAATTAAATGCATGAGAGCCACTCTGATGGTTCTTAGTTCCTCGAATCGCTCCATGTCATATGGATTCTCCGTGTAAGTAATGCCGGCCTGGGCTATGGCCTGAATGCGCTTGGTTAAGTTTAAAAACCGGTGTTTTTTCATCATCGATCTTTATATCGTAATTTAAAATAGATTAATGTAACTGCCAGAATAAGTGTGACCACATTGGCAGCTATTATGGGGTATTCATTGATCATTATACCATAGATCAACCACAAGACAACACCACCGGTAAAAAACAGGAACATGCCCAACGACAGGCTCGCTGCTGACTTGCTTTTGTAGGTTTTCACTACCTGGGGTACAAAAGCAACGGTCGTGCAGAAAGCAGCAATATAACCTAATAATTCCGCATACATGATATCATTCGTTTACTTGGTTTTGGTGAAAGCAGAAAGCAGTACTGCAATAAAAGTCATTAAGACAATAAAACCGAGCCCATAATTCAAATTTGCCTCTTCCGCGATAAATCCGATGACTGGCGGACCAATTAAAAAACCCACATAACCCAGCGTAGCAACCATGGCAATGCCAGTCCCGGGAGCAATCCCTTTCACCGTGGCTGCGGCACTAAATAGAACGGGAATCATCAGGGAAAAACCGAACCCTGCAACGGTGAATCCTAAAATTGCCGGTAACGGGCTGGAGATCACCACTGCCAAAGCCAATCCAAGGGTAGCGATAACACCACAAACCTTTAGAATTTTGTTTTTTCCATATTTAGGGATCACACTGTCTCCATAAAACCTTCCCAGGGTCATGGCCAAAGAAAACCCGGCATAACCAAGGCTGGCCTCCATCTTGTTGCCCAGGGCAGCGTTTTTGATAAAAACAGCGCTCCAATCGGCAATCGCCCCTTCTGCAATCAGGATACAAAAAGTAATAAGGGCCAGTCCCAATATGGGGCCTTTGGGCAGAACAAAAGCCTTGCCCGCCTCATGATCGTCTTTAATTTTTGAAAGTGTAGCAATAAGTAAGACGGATAAAGTCAACATCAGCCCAGCCGCCATGATCATATGCGTCGGGTGATGGACTTCCTTTTGTGCGATAAATCCGGCAATACCAGCGCCAATCATACTCCCCATACTCCACATTCCGTGGCTGGTCGACATGATTGAAACTTTATACTTTTTTTCGACGGCAGCGGCGGCGGCATTCATGGCAATATCAGTGGCGCCATTGGTCAGGCCAACCAACACCAGGAAGAATGTTAACCAGAACAAAGAATCAGCCATCACCGGCGGTACCATGCAAAGGCAATACAAGATGACAAAAAGATAAGACAATTGCCCGGCACCCCGCTTACTCAGCAGCCAGCCCATAAACGGCATGCTGATCATCGCACCAATAGAAAGACCCAGAAGAGCAATCCCCAATTGGGCTTCAGATAATTGCAACCTGTCCTTGACATCAGGTATCCGGGCGGCCCAATTGCCAAACATAAAACTGTTGATCGCAAAGACAAGACCTACCGCTCGGCTTGGGGCATGGGAAAAATATGAGCTTAAGTTACCAATCAAGGAGCAATGCGTTTAAAAGGCCAGAACATTTGATTTATGGATACTGATATACCGGCTGGCATTACTATTGACAAAATCAATCACCGTAAAATCAGGCACTACATAACGTGCCCCAACTGATTTCAGCACCGGCTGCATGGATTGTTTATTGATGCCAATAGGATACATTCCCGCTTTGGCGGCTCCGGTGATACCGCTGATGGAGTCTTCAAACACAACACAGTCCGCCGGTTTTACGCCCAGCTTTTCTGCCGCCAGCAGAAAAGGTTCCGGATGGGGTTTCCCTTGTTTTACCATGTCAGCGGTTACCACCTGATGGAAAAAGCTTGTTAAAACAAGTTCTTCAAACACTTTGGAGACTTTCTTTAAATAACCACTGGTAACCAGTCCTACCGGTATGTTATTGTCTGATAATTTTACTAAAACATCATGAATACCATTAATAAAATGATAGGACAGGTTCGCCTCAGTTTCATGGATTTCATGCATCAGGGACTCCAATTCGGAATCGATAAGCATCGGAAAGACTTTTTCGATGGTCAACCAAACCGGACATCCGTGGATGTACTCGTCCATTATTTTTTCCGAAATTGTAAAACCTTTGTGGTTAGCCCAGCGTTGCCAAAATGCTTCTATTCCCGGCTTGGTGTCGATTATCACCCCGTCCATGTCAAATATTACTGCCTGATATTTATCATTCATTGTTAATTTCTTTTTAAACCCCCGCAACATTTGCGGTTTTTTGGATATTTTTTTAAAATTACCTAAATTTATGCATAATAAAAATTAAATACACGCAAATACACGCAAATGTTAAAGCACGAAAGGAAGAAATTTATTTTAAACAAATTATCCAGTGATCAAAAGGTACTGATTCAGGATCTTTGCGAGGATCTGCAGGTGTCAGATGATACCATTCGAAGGGATTTGAAAGAGCTTTCGGAGATTGGTTTGCTGGAAAAAGTGCATGGGGGTGCCCTTCCAAAATCCCCGATTCCATTTGAATATACGCAACGTGAAGATTACGCCGTCAAAGACAAAAAAATCATTGCCACCAAAGCCGCAAAACTGATAAAACATGGCCAGACAATTTTGCTGGATGGCGGCACCACCAACCTGGAATTGGTACGGGCCCTGCCCGAAGACCTGGAGATTACGATTTTTACCAACAGTTTTCCACTCGCCAATGAGTTAATGCACCACCCTGGCATCGAGGCCTATTTTCTAGGGGGCAAAATTGACCGGAAATCCAGGGTGGCGCTGGGTGTCGAGGTGATTGAAGCGCTGAAAGGGATCAGGGCTGATTTATGTATGCTCGGTATATGCAGTATCGATCACAAAGCAGGCGTAACCATGAGAAGCAGAGAGGAAGGTGCCGTGAAAAAAGCTTTCATGAAAAGTGCCAATAAAACTATCGCGCTGTCTACTTCGGATAAGATAGGAACTGCCGAAACTTACGTGTTGTGTGATATCGGGGAAGTGGATGTTCTCATCACCGATAATGGCCTCCGTAACCGGGTAAAAGCTAAATTTATCAATAGAGGTGTAAAGGTATTGTAGTATTCTTTTCTATACTTACTTTTTGAAATTTGAAAATGGAGCACGCCTGAAATTAATGCCAATGCCTGGTATTCAGGAAAATACCAATAACATCCTGAAACCGTACCAGGGTTTAATTCACTGGGCCTTCGCTACGGGCTCGCCTGAAAATGTCGATGAACGCACCAGCCGGCTGAAATCTCCTGTTGCCATTGATATTATTTAATTGGTGATGGTTTCATTATTTTACTACCTTTCCCGATACATGATTTTTTAAGTTTGATTTATTATGGGTAAACAGATCTTCCTGTGGAAAAAAGCCTCAAGGCATTGGTAAAACCAGATATTAGATGGCAGGCTTATAGGGTAGTAAAATCGTGCACTAATAAAGAAGATTTTGAAGCTCATTTTTTAAAGAACCCAAGGTCCAATGAGAATCGAAATAGAGTCATTGTCAAAAGTCTACCCCAATGGTCACCGGGCACTCAGCGACGTAAATCTGACCATTGAAAGTGGCATGTTTGGCTTACTGGGCCCCAACGGTGCCGGTAAATCCAGTTTGATGCGGATATTGGTAACTTTGCAGGAATATACAAGCGGAAAAATCACCATTGATGGCCTGGATATTAACAAACACAGAAAAAAAATAAGAACCCTCTTAGGCTACCTGCCACAGGACTTTACCTATTTTTAATGTCACTGCCACCGATACCAATATCAATTTTCAGGCTTACATCTACTACCCGTTGCTAATCAGCTTTCCTAATATCATCTTTACCACCAGCCTGTCTTTCCTGCTGGTCAGCGTACTGCGAAATCAAGCTATCGGCATTATCTTTCTATTGGGCCTGGTGGGTGTAATCCTCATCTATTTTCAAGGCAACTATTATTTCCTTCCGGACTACATCGCCTTTAAATTGCCCCTGTACGCTTCCGATATAGCAGGTTTCAGCAACCTGAACCAACTGGTTTTGCATAGAACCATTTATCTCTGCCTTGCCGGTGCATTTTTTCTGGCTACCATTTCATTTTTCCCGAGATTACCTCAGCGAAAAGTGAACAGGCTAGCATCAGCCATACTTACCATTTTGTTTTTATCGGGCACTACAGGGTTGGTATGGGTTTATCTGGAAAAAGAAATAAATGATAAGGCACTCAGAAAAACCATGATTGCCCTGAACGGCGAAATGGCAGAGACCCCTAATATTGACATTATATCCTGTTATCTTGACCTCAATCATTCGGAAAATACAATAAGTTGCGGGGCAAGGATGATTGTACAAAATAATCAGGTACATCAGTTAAAAAAACTCTTTGTAACATTAAATCCTGAATTGTCGGTGAACAGGCTGATCTTCGAAGGGCGTGCGTTGAATTTCACCAGGAAGTCACACCTGATCCTATTCGAAATCCCGGTACCGATTCTTCCGGGAGAGAAAAAATCTTTGGAAATACAATACGAGGGTGGTATAAATGAAGCGGTTTGCTATCTCGATATCCACGGAGACCGTTATGAAAAACCCCGGGCAACATTCATGTATAACATCGACAAACGCTTTGTCTTTCTGGAGCCTGATTACGTTTTGCTCACCAAGGATGCACTTTGGTATCCGCAGGCATGGGTGGGGTACAACAAGACAAGCCCGGGAACCGGAAATCATAATTTTATTGACTTCCGGTTGAAGGTAAATACCAGGGAAAACCTGACAGCCATATCCCAGGGAAAAGTAATGAACGAGGCTCCGGGAGTTTATGCGTTTTCACCCGAGGTTCCTTTGCCACAAATCTCGCTGATCATCGGTGACTACGATCAAAAAAGTATCACAGTCGACAGTACTGATTTTAACCTCTTTTTTCATGAGAAGAATGATTATTTCAGTGAATACTTCGATCAGCTACAGGATACCTTAGCGACGCTTGTCCGCGACTTGAGAAATGGATATGAGCAGGATCAGAACATGAAATATAATTTTTCACGGTTTCAACTGGTAGAAGCCCCGGTTCAGTTTTATGCGTTCACAAACTTATACGAAAATCATCAGGCATACATTCAGCCGGAAACCGTTTTACTGCCAGAAAAAGGCGGCGAAATATGGGAGCTTGACTTCAAAAGCCAATTCAAGGTGATGAATCACCAGACCAGAATAAATAACCACGTGATGGATGGCAAAGACAAGCAGGCCAATATTTTCAAAAACTTCGTAAAATCCGTTTTAACCAAACAGCAAAACTCCTGGCAGTTTTCCTGGCGAGGCGGCAATAATGCAGAAGGGGCAAATTACGCTGTTTTTCCCAACCTATATTGGTATCAAACTGGTATAAATAGTAAAAAATGGCCATTACTCAATAAAAACCTGGCAGATTATTTGAACCAGGAAGCGCAGGTCGACGATAACATGTCCAGAAACTGGAGGGGTATTTCTTTCACCGAAGATTGCAACAGCCTGATGCGGGAAAAAAATCTGGAAGACATTTTGTCACAGGAAGAAAGCTTTGACAAAGTCTCCGGAATTATAAAGCTGAAGGGCGATTATCTATTGAAACACCTGGAATTGCAAATTGGGAAGGAAGCATTTAAATCTTTTCTCTATCAAATGATTGCAGAACATGCGCATCAAACCCTATCCTACGATGACTTCAGGACCGCAGTTTTGAGACGGTTTCAGTTCGACATCGAACCCATTATCGATCAGGTATACTCACAGGTCGAACAACCCGCATTTATTATTTCCGATATCAGTGATTATCAGGTAAGAGACGGTGACCGCAACAGGTTTCAGGTAGCTTTCAGGGTGGAAAATGTAGAAGATGTGGATGGAATGATCAAAGTACAATTTCATTATAACCGTCAAAGTGCCGCATTTGCACCTCCGGACATGAATGATAAAGCGAGTGTATCTTTTATTCCCAAAGGACAGCAAAAAGAAATTCGTTTCCTGCTGGATGAAAGGCCTGACCGGATTATGATCAACACTTTAATATCCAGGAACATTCCCTCAGTGATTAATTTACCACTAGGGCAATTTGAAATGAATCAAAAACAGCAACCACTGTCAGGTGAAATCATCCTCCTGAACAATGAAGAGGCCGCAATCACGGAAATCATAATCGACAATGAGGACCCTGGTTTTACCACCTTTACCCCCATCCGCGAACCCTATTTGAGAAAGATGATTCTTAAAAGGAACAATGAAAACAGATCGGTATTTGCAGATGCGGTGAAATGGGTTAAACAATAAATAATCAAAACTCAAAATGAAAATATCTCATCAAATCAGAAAAATTATCAGGGCGCTATTGCTACTGCCAGTCTATTATTCTCTCAATCTGTTGCCGGCCTTTGGCCAGCGCGTATTGACCCTGGCAGAATCATTGGAAATTGCAAAGAGTAACAGCCCTGATATCAAAAGATCCATACTCAACCTCGAAAGTAACAGGAAGACACTCGATGCCCAGCAAGCCAGTTTAAAATCCAGGTTTTCTTTGGAAATCACACCTTTCGATTTTAACAGAAGGCGTGTTTTCGATGAATTTTTTTCTACCTGGAATACAAGTGAAGACTATAATTCATCCGGCACCTTTTCGGTGATTCAGCCAATTACCAAAACGGATGGAACCCTCTCCCTTAACAACACTTTCGGATATCGCGATAACTTTAGTGAATTCCAGGATATGCGGACCAAAACCTATTACAACAATCTCTACCTGCAACTGGATCAGCCAATTTTCACTTACAACCGAACCACTTTACAGCTAAAGGAATTAGAGTTAAACCTGGAAAATGCACAGATAAGTCATTCGATACAATTACTAAATCTGGAAAAAAATGTAACCCAGGGTTTTTATGATGTATATCAGCAACAAAACGCCGTGCAAATTGCTATGGATGAACTGGAAAATCAGCAGACCAGCTTTGATATAACAAAAAATAAGGTGGAGGCTGGTCTTTTAGCGAAAGAGGAACTCTACCAGGCAGCGCTTAACCTCGCGAGCAGTAAATCGACATTGCAAAACCAACAGGTGACCCTTGAAAATTCCAGGGACAATTTTAAAGTGATGATCGGCATGTCAATTTACGAAGACATCAATATACTGGCAGATGTGGGCTTAAGTCCATACCAAATCGATCTGCAAGAGGCTATCGAACATGCGCTGGAGCAAAGGCAGGAATTAAGACAACGTGAAATCGACATTGAAAGATCCCAGTTTGAGCTGATAAGAACCAATGCCCAAAATGAATTTAAAGGAAACATCGCCCTCTCAATGAGTATCTTTGGTGACGATACAAAGTTCGGTGAGGTATACGAGTCACCGACCAATAATCCAAGGGTAGCGGTTTCATTCAACATCCCGCTTTGGGATTGGGGAGAAAAAAGGGCCCGTATGGCCGCATCAAGGGCCAACCTCGAAGTCAGCAAAGTCGACCTCGCGGATCAAAAAAATGACATCATCATCAACATCCGGCAGGTATACAGAAGTTTGCAAAATCTCGAAACCCAAATTGACATCGCCTGGCAAAATGTAAAAAATGCCGAACTGACTTATGAGATAAATCTGGAGAGATACCAAAACGGGGATCTCACAAGCATGGATCTCAATCAGTTTCAGATCCAGCTATCTGACAAAAAAATGGCTTTATCAAACGCATTGATAAGTTACAAACTGGAGTTATTGAATTTAAAAATTCAGTCTTTATGGGATTTTGAAACACAGCAGTCTATCCTTAACACCTCATTTAGTCCAAATAAGTAAAACCGTAGCCCAATGAGATCTTACAGCGCAAAAGTTATATCGTTTTTATTTCCGGTGGTCCTGTTGCTGCATAGCGCCTGCAACCAACAAGATGCCAACATCAATACGGAAATCAAAGTTCCTGTCTCGGTGATTAATGTTAAACCGCAATCTATCGAAATGTACGTTCAAACCACCGGAACGGTCTATGCCACACAGGAAGTTTATCTCAGATCGGACTTATCCGGAACCTATTATCTCATGAACAATGCTAATACGGGAAAATTATTCGCTTTGGGTGACCAGGTTAAAAAGGGACAGACAATCATCAAACTTGAAGACAAGGAATTTGAAAACAACGCGCAAATAGACTCCAAAAAACTTAATCTGGAAGTATCAAAGAATAACTATGAAAAGCAAAAGTCTTTGTATGATAAAGGAGGTGTCACTTTCAGGGAATTGAAAAACGCTGAAATCGAATACATCAATGCCAGGTATTCCTATGAAAATGCTTCACTTCAATTAGATAAGGCTTATGTAAAAGTGCCATTTAGCGGCACAATCGTTGAACTTCCGCATTATACCCAGGGGGTAAAGGTCGACGAGGGTAAGGAAATGGTAAAAATTATGAATTACAGCCGACTGCTGCTTGACGTAAAACTGCCGGAAAAACATCTGGCCGAAGTGAAGCAGGGTCAATCCGTGAGGGTGGTCAATTACACGGTTAGCAAGGACACCTTAATGGGTACAATAAACCAGATTTCACCGGTGATAAATCCTGATACAAGAACTTTTCAAAGCACATTACTTATTAACAACAGGGGACAGGCCATCCGCCCGGGCATGTTTGTGAAAGCAGAGATACTTGTGGAGAAAAAAGACAGTACCATAGTAGTGCCAAAAGATATTGTTATATCCAGGCAAAACCGGAAGATACTCTTTGTCATTGAAAATGGAATTGCCCTGGAAAAGAGTATTAGTACCGGGTTGGAAAACCCCGACTTTATTGAAATTACCAAAGGAATTAAAATGAACGATCGTTTGGTAGTAAAGGGTTTTGAAACGTTGCGAGACAAATCCATGGTAAATGTTGTCCGCTGAGTTAATAATCATAAAGCACTATTTTTCATGATGAAAAACATTGTAAGCTTTGCTGTCAAACATCCGGTTACCATATTCATGGTGGTATTGGGGATTCTTTTGCTGGGATTTATTTCTTTGGACAAACTAAGCATCGAGTTGTTCCCCGAGCTAAACAACCCCAGGCTATTCGTAGAACTGAAAGCAGGAGAGCGTCCCCCTGAAGAAATGGAGCAACAGTTTATAGAAGGCATTGAATCACTGGCCATCCGTCAGCGCGGCGCAGTGGAGGTGAGTAGTATTTGTAAGGCTGGTTATGGCCGGATAACCATTGAATATAACTGGGACAAGGACATGGATGAGGCGTTTCTCGAAATACAAAAAGCGTTATCTTCCTATACCCAAAATGAAGACATCGAAGAACTGAATATTTCACAATATGATCCCAACGCAGCGCCGGTGATGATTGTAGGGCTCTACCATCCTGACATAGATGATTTCAACGAGCTTAGAAAAACAGCCGAAAACCAAATCAGGAACGAACTGATCAGGTTGGAAGGAGTGGCAGATGTCAGGATTGCGGGACAGCAGGAAAAGGAGGTAATCATTAACACGGATCCCGGGCTATTGGCTTCTTATGGTTTGACGGTTGACCAACTTGTAACCAAAATTCAAAATTACAACCGAAGTGTTTCCGGCGGATCGATAGAAGAACTTGGTAAAAAATATGTTATCAAAGGAACGAGCATCGTCAAGGATGTTGAGGATATTGAAAGCATCGTGGTCGGGTACACGTCCAGGTCTTCTCAGGATCGTGCAGATCCGCAAAATGCTACGGCTTCAACTCCTGTATCTGAAAAGACACCTGTTCTTCTAAATGAAGTTGCCACTGTCAGCATTATGGACAATGAAGCATCTGATATCGTCAGCATAAATCAAAAAAGGAGCCTGGGATTATCCATCTACAAAGAGACCAAATATAACACTGTTATAGCAGTCAATGAATTAAACAAATCATTGTCTGACCTTGAACGTTCTTTGTCCGGTTATGAATTCATCATCATTCAAAATCAGGGTAATTTTATTCAGGAGGCCATTGATGAGGTAAAGCAATCCGGATTACTCGGTGCCCTGTTCGCCATCATTATATTGTTTGTGTTTCTTCGACGCCCTGGTACCACGGCCATTATCGGTATCGCCATTCCTGTTTCCGTTGTTGCAACTTTTAATCTCATGTATTTTAATGACCTTAGTTTAAATGTGATGACGCTCGGAGGATTGGCATTAGGCGCGGGTATGTTGGTGGATAATGCCATTGTAGTGATGGAAAACATATTCAGGCATAGAGAAAACGGGAAAGGTATTAAAGCGTCGGCCATTAAGGGCACCACTGAAATAGGCGGTGCCATCATTGCCTCCACACTGACTACCATTATTGTTTTCCTTCCGATTGTTTACGTTCGTGGTGCTTCAGGGGAATTATTCAAGGACCAGGCCTGGACAGTAGCTTTTTCCCTGATATCCTCGTTGGTAGTGGCCATTCTGGTCATACCCACACTATTTACCAGAATTTTTAAAGACCATAAACAACAAGAACCACAAAAGACTTTCACCTTTCAAGGGTATGGACGCATCCTGACCAGGATACTTGACCATAAATGGAAGTTTATAGTATTAGCTGCCACACTGGTGACCGGAGCTTATTTCTTACTGCCAGTAATCGGAAGTGAATATATGCCGAGAACTGAAACCAGAACCCTTGCTATAGATTTAAGTCTGCCGGAAGGCACAAGGCTGGAAAGAACGCGTAACACGGTCAGTCAGATCGAGCATCAGTTGTTTTCAGTCTTTGGTGAGCACATCGATAAGGTGTACACCCATATCGGTGGCAGCGACAACAGCACTTTTGAAGAGAGCAGTATTGAACATGAACACAAGGCAAGTCTGAAACTAATATTCAAAGAAGAAAGCCCTGTTAAAACTGGCAGGGTCACCACGATAATGGGCGATTTTCTGCAAAACATTCCTGGGTTATCGGTAAATTTTTACAATGATAAAAGTGCCCTGGAGTCTGTAGTAGGTACAGATGAAGCTCCGCTTGTGGTGGAGGTAAGGGGAAGATCGATAGAAGGAATAAAGTCAGTCCTGGACTCGGTGATGTACACGATGAAGATGGACCAAAATCTGTATAATATCACCTCTTCTATGGAAAAGCAAATTCCGCAAATAGAAATAAAAGTCGATAAATACCGTGCCGGACTTCAAAACATGTCCACAGAGAGTATTACCAAACAGGTGAAGGACCAATTGTCGGGAAAGGACGCCGGAAAGTTGGAGAAGTCAGGGGAAACACAAAACATTTTGATCAAAATTCCTGAGATTTCATTGATACAACTGGATGACATATTACTGAAAAACGGGGATCAGGATTTGCGTATCGATGAAGTAGCTACGATAGAAACAGTGCTGAGCCCCAACACCATCAGTCGCAGAAATCAAAACCGCGTAGCGACAGTCAGCGCCCAAATCAATGAGCAAATTCCATATGACCAGATTGTTAATAAACTGGAAGGAGAATTATCATCGTTACACCTCCCTCCGGATTATGGCATATCTATTATAGGCGAAGAGCTGAAAAGAAAGGAATCGATCAAAAATCTGGGTTTTGCATTGTTACTTTCTGTCGTGTTGGTGTACATGGTACTGGCTTCGCAATTTGAATCATTGATTCACCCGTTTACTATCCTTTTAACGATTCCATTGGCAGGCGTGGGTGCGGTATTGACTTTTTTCATGCTTGGTCAACCACTGAATATAATGGCTTATATTGGTATCATCATGCTTACCGGTATTGCTGTTAATGATTCTATCATTCTTGTTGATGCTATCAATCAATTTAAGAGACAGGGATGGTCGGTGAAAGAGGCTGTTGCCGCGGCCGGACAACAAAGGATTCGACCGATTATTATGACCAGCCTGACCACGATTCTAGCCCTTTTACCCCTCACTTTCGGGTTTGGGGAAAGTGCCTCCCTGCGATCACCTATGGCACTTGCTGTGATTGGTGGACTGTTTTCTTCAACGTTGCTTACGCTTGCAATCATTCCCTGTGTTTATTTGGTAATTGACAATATGTGGCTGGCTGTCATCAAAAAACCTCAAACAGAAAAGGCACTATAACATGGCGCTGTTGAAATTTATCATACACCGGAAAACCCTGATCAGCATGTTGTTCCTGGGTTTAACCATGCTGGGTTATATCTCTTATGAGCAGTTGCCTGTTGAACTGTTCCCCAACGTAGAGCTACCGTTTTTAATAGTTCAGATTAACACTACCTCCGAAGTGGACCCCCGTTACCTGGAAAACGAAGGGATCATACCACTGGAGGGTGCGATCAGTACCTTGCAGGGAATTGAAAAAGTGGAATCCAGTGCAACCGGCAACCAGGGTATGATTTTTATAAGCTTTACGCAAAATACCGACATTAAGTATGCCTACATCAAATTAGAGCAAAAAGTCAATGCCCTCAAGTCAAGCCTGCCTGAAGAGTTTATTGTCAATATCCTCAGGGTCGATACTGAGCAAATAGCCAGTCAGTTTATGTCATTACAGGTTTTAGGTGAAGGTGGGGTTGACCGTGTCAGAAACCTGACAGATCAGGATATTGTAACGAAGTTAAATAACATAGATGGTATCGCGGGGGTTCAGGTTTTTGGTGGAAGGGAAAAGACCGTCGAAATAATTCTGGATAATGACGCCTGTGAAGCCAACGGTATCACCCCGGGCAGCATTCAGTCAGTACTCTCCCAAAACTCAGGTCAGAAAACTTTTGTGGGACATGTAAGGGATGGCAACCGGAAGCTTTTTGTCAATGTAACAGCCGGATTGAAGGATATAAAAAATCTGCAAAACCTGGTGGTTTCCGAAAAAGGTCCTCTGTTACTGAGTGATGTCGCAGATGTTTACTTCGGCGTAAAGGAGCAGACCTCCTTAAGCCGGGTAAATGGCAAAGACGCCGTTTCCATACAACTATCGAAAGACACCCAGGTAAACATCATTGAATTGTCGCGCCGCACCAAAGCGGCCATAGAGGGGATTAACAAATCCCTGGCACTGAAAGGTGTCAACATCATTATCCAGTCCAACCGGGCGGAGTTAATGGAGAAAAACATTGACCAGATTATCAACCTCGCGCTGGCGGGTGGACTATTGGCTATCTTCATAGTATGGATTTTCCTGAAAAGAATCCGGTTGATCATCACAATTGCACTGGCCATTCCGGTTTCGATTTTCACCGCCTTTAATTTTTTCTATGCTTTTGACATTTCGATAAACAGTTTAACGCTAATTGGCATGGCACTGGCGATCGGCATGTTGCTGGACAATAGCGTGGTGGTGATTGAGAACATATACAGGCAACTGGGAAACCGGAAATCACCCGGAGAAGCGGTAATTTCCGGTACAAAAGAAGTGAGCCGGTCGGTAACTGCCGCCACACTAACCACAGTAACTGTGTTTTTACCCTTTGTCTTTTCTTCCAACTTTCTGGTAAAGTTGATTGGTACACATATCGGCGTTTCTATTGTCTCCACATTGCTGGTTTCACTGGTTGTATCGCTGGTACTGATCCCCATGATGGCTCATAGCACCGTCAAAAGGTCACCTGACCTTCCTATCACTTCTTTCAAAAATACCTCTATCAGAAACCGGTTGGTTCAACGATACGTCATCCTGCTGAAAACCTGCCTGAGAAATCCGGCCCTGACCATCGTGGGTGGGATGGTTTTGTTTTTCCTGACTATACTAATCAGCCTGCTGGTTAGCGTAAAAGACCTCAATGAGGTCGGAAAAAGGGAATTGAATATGTATATTACCATGCCTCAGGGTGCCTCCATAGAAAATACTGATCTCATTGTTAAGGATATTGAGCAAAAAATTTTGCAAATCGAAGAAAAGGAAAAAGTAATAAGCAGGTTGAATGAGTCAGATGCCACTATCAATATTCAGTTACAGGAAGACTTTGAGTCCATTAATGGTAGTTCCATAGAAGATCTCCGAAATAGACTGCAAAGTATCAACAATTTGTATCCCGAATTGGACATCACCATGGATGAAAGACAAGCGAGTCGCGCCAATACCGGGGGGGGTGGCGCATCGCCGATGGAGGGGTTTGAAAAGCTGCTGGGAATCGGAACCCAAAAGGAAAGTATTATCTTAAAAGGTCAGAATTTTGAGCTAATGAAGTCCTTAGCCAGCGATCTGAATACCTATGTAAAAAACCTGGCTTCAGTCGGTAACAGCAATATAAACATCAGTCCCGATCGTCCCGAAGCCCATATTTTCTTCGATCAACAGCTAATGAGTGATCAGGACATTACCCTGGCCAATGTAGCTTCGGCCCTGAACGGATTCCAAAAATCTTTTCCATCCGGCACCAGGTTCGAAAGTGGTAATGAAGCATACGATATAACGATAAGAACCGATAAGCTGGAACCGGATTTGACCAGGTCTATAGAGGATTTGAACGCATTGCAGGTCAAATCTGAAACTGGTGGAACCCATGAACTCCAAAGTTTCAGCCAGGTTGTTTTTGGCTCAGGCATTAGTGATATAAGAAGGTTGAATCAGGAAAAGCAAATTGAAATCCGCTATAATTTTATCAATGAAGTATTGTCATCCAAATCATTGCTTGAAGTATCCAGGCTGGAAATCGATCAGCTCATTGCGAACTTGAACATCCCCTCGGGAATTGCTATTGAAGTGGTACATGAGGAATCTGTTTTTCAGGAGTTTTACTTCCTGATTTTTGCCGCTATCGTTATAATTTTTATGATTCTGGCGACGGTTTTCGAGTCTCTTTATTTACCATTTGTTATCATGTTTTCCATTCCCATGGCAGCAGTGGGCGCCTTTTTAGGATTGATTTTTACTGGCAATTCATTATTTAATGCCAATACGCTCATTGGGTTTTTGATCTTGTTGGGCGTGGTGGTAAACAACGGGATAATACTAATCGACTATGCAAGAATTCTTGGTAGCCGTGGATACAATCGATATCGCGCTTTAATCACGGCAGGTATCTCGCGCATAAGACCGATATTTATTACGACGATCACCACTATAGTAGCCATGTTGCCCATGGCCATGGGTCAGGCCGAATATGTTACTACCATCGGTGTTCCCTTCGCAGTGACAGTAATGGGAGGGCTGGCATTCAGCACTTTTTTGACGTTGGTGTACATTCCTACACTTAGTGCGGGGCTCGGCGACGCCCTGCAGTGGTTCCGGGGGCTTGGTTTCTGGTTGAAAATGCTGCAGATCTTTGCCATGGTCATGATCGCCTGCGTGATTTATCAGTATGTCGATGGCCTGTTATGGCAAATCATAGGCGTCTTGCTCACCATAATATTGGTGCCCGGCATGACCTTTTTTCTCTTAAATACCCTGAAACAAGCCAATCGCAGAATCATTGGAAAAGATGAAAAAATTACGATTCGGATTCAAAGCCTTGTAAAGGTTTATGGCAGGGACCGAAGGTTTATGCGGGAGTGGAAGGCCGCAAGACTGAACTATGAAAAAAGAGGTGAAAAAACCACTTCGCTAAAATCATTGACCGAAAAGGCTATCTGGCAAACTGCCATCATCGGATTTCTGATTTACTTCATTTACTTCTTTCTCGACAGCTTGTTCTGGCAAGGATTTTTTATGGTGATATTGTTCATTTTCTTTATCGATTTCCTTCAGGTATGGGGGCAGGCTACCGAATTCCGCTCCAAAACAAAACTTCAAAAAGCATTTCACTACCTATGGCGGTTATGCCTCTGGGGTATCCCGGTTTTTAACATGCTGTTGCTGGCCAACCGGGCCGAAAACCTGTTGCTGATCATCCTGTTTGGAATCTTATGGTTGACAGGTGTCTGGGTATACCTTGCCGGTAAAAAGCTCAGCGGGGGCAACCTGGACATTAATGCCATTACCGGAAAGTTTGCAGGCATTAAAAGGGCTTATTACAGATTCCTCTTTGCCATTCCCATTATCGGCGCGAAAAAAAAGCCTTTCAGGGCCCTGAGCAACGTAACCCTTACCATTAACCATGGCATGTTCGGACTGCTGGGACCAAATGGAGCAGGTAAAACGACCCTGATGCGAATCATTTGTGGTATACTGGATCAAAGTTATGGCAAAGTTTGGATCAATGGTCATGATACGAATATGAAGCGGGAAGAACTACAAGGTTTGATCGGCTATCTGCCCCAGGCATTTGGAAGTTATGAAAACATGACCCCCTACGACTTTTTACATTACCAGGGAATATTAAAAAATATCCCGGACAAAGACGTCCGGGAACAACGCGTGCAATATGTTTTGAACGCAGTCCACATGACCAACCATCAGCATAAAAAGATAGGCTCGTTTTCAGGCGGCATGAAACAAAGGATCGGTATTGCTCAGATTTTGTTACACCTGCCCAAAATATTAGTGGTAGACGAACCTACGGCAGGATTGGATCCGCTGGAAAGAATCAGGTTCAGAAACCTTCTGGTTGCTTTGAGCAGGGAAAGAATTGTGATTTTTTCAACGCATATTATTGAAGACATTGCCAGTTCCTGTAATCAGGTAGCCGTATTGATTAGAGGCAAAATAGAATACCTGGGGTCGCCTTCAGCTATGGCCGAACTAGCAAAGGGTGTGGTTTGGGAGTTTTCTGTAGATCCATCGACATTTGAAAAAATCAAGGAACAACATTTAATTGTCCATCACATGAAGGATGGCGACCAAATCAAAATCAAATGCCTGGCAGCCAAAAAACCGCATGAAAATGCCTGCCAGGCTACTGCTCATTTAGAGGACGCCTATCTGTGGCTAATGAGAGAAAAAACCAAGATTAAAACTGCCCATGAGCCCATTGAAAGTCAGTAATTTTTTAGACCTATTCTTTAGATTATTCAGGTATAATATCAAAGTCATATTTGCCAATAAGTTTATTTACTTTCTGATAGCCGCGTTTTTGTTTTTTGTATTTATCATTACCATTTCCATCATTAACGATGCCCACCTGGGAGAGGAGACGATATATGGTTTCCTGGTATTTCCCGGTATTCTTCTCATTTTTTATCCGGTGGTCTATGGTATCCAAAACGACGACGACGCCAAAATGCTGGAAATCATATTTGGCATTCCAAATTACCGCTTCAAAGTCTGGTTGATACGCTTTGTGATGACCATGGTGGTGGTAACTGTGAATTTATTCGTACTTGGCCTGCTCGCCCATCTCACCCTATACCACATTGAAATTCTTCCGATGTTGGGACAGGTTTTGTTTCCCATTACCTTTCTGGCCAGCCTGGCCTTTATGTTTTCAACCCTGATCAAAAGTGGTAATGGTACTGCGATCGTGATAGTAATCTTAGGGGTTATTTTTTTGATTTTCAGCGAAACTTTGGAATACAATGCCTGGAACCTGTTTTTAAACCCTTACAAACAACCCCGTGAAATGAGCGAAACTATTTGGCTGAATATTATCTTCAAAAACCGTCTCTACCTTTCCATTGGCAGCATACTAGCCCTGCTCTACGGACTTTTCAACCTGCAGTTCAGGGAGAAGTTTGTCAGTTAGGAAAATTCATTAAATATTTTACCCTAATTCTTATTCCATTTCTGCTTGTTATGTTTTCTTGGCAGAATTAAACTGAACAAGCTTTTGCCAATCTATCTCTCCCTTATCTGTACAATATTCGTTAGCAAACTCTTTTGTGAATTTATTAATCATTTGGGAATATGCTTCCTGAAAACTATCATTTTTTTCCTTTGCTTTATGCCCCAAGGGATCAATAATTTCAGTATATAAGTGCTCATCCCCAGAAATAAATTCCCAGAAAACCTGGCCACAGTATTTAAAATAATCACCCTTGTCCGGATGATTATCGCGACCATAGCAGCACCCATTTACAGCCACAACATTAAGTTTGGAATTACTTGTTCGTAACGTTCTCCGGGCGGTTTTAAAATCGAATATCATTTTTGAAATCTGGCTACTATTCCCCCAATTTGGACCGGACTTAATATTTACAATATACCTCCTGCCCTCATTATCGAATTCAAGGTCTATATTAGGTATCCCGGATTTTTTTCCATTATAAACTTTACCATTAATAAAAATTGCCAGTCCTTCGAGCCAGTCCCCAAAAATTGTTTCCTCATTGGAAGAAATATGGGCATCTACAATTCCTGTAATAATTTTTTCCGCTGTTAAAACATACTTTGCTTTGAATAAATAAGGATTTTTGCGTTTTAGCACTTTCGATAAGCTTAAACCATTAAGGCTTGAAATTCTCTTTTGATGAAAAGTTCCAATATTATCTTCAACGTATTGGCACACGTCCGTTAAGTTTAACTTTTTCATATTTGGCTTCGGACTCAAATAAATATAACTCTACAGGATTAATTTGACTTTTGACCATTTCATAGTATTCAGGTACTATTTCTATACCAATAGAATTCCTTTTCATCCTGCTCGCGACAAAGTTGGTTGTTCCTGAACCCATGAAAGGATCGAGGATCATATCACCCTCTTTTGTAAATAGTTTCATAAACCATTCAGGTAGCCCTTCGGGGAATGCGGCGCTATGTTTTTTATTGTTACACTCAGTGGCTAAATGCAGTACATTAGTCGGATAAGCCATATCTCTATCTACCCAATTTGATATATTTTTTCCAAAACCACTACCCACTTTAGACTCGTCACGTATTTTATCAGTTTCACTAAGGTTTTTGAGTCTTGATTTTGCCCAATCACCCATAGGAACCATCACTTCCTCCTGATACATATTAAATTTTTTGTCCTTATTAAATTGTAATAACCGCTCCCAAGCGTCTCTAAATCTATTTGGCCATTTCCCTGGAAAACAATTCTTTTTGTGCCATATGAATTCTTCTGTCCAGAGCCACCCTTGTTTTCTCATTTCTATGATAAGTTCCATCACGTAGGTACTACGTTCTCCATTTACCACCTTTTCTTTAATATTTAACCCAAAAGTACCATCAGGTTTTAAAACTCTTAACAGTTCTTTTGAAATTGGCAGGAACCAACTCACATATTTATCCGGATGAATCCCTCCATAAGTACTTTTTCGTTGGTCTGCGTAAGGAGGGGATGTGAAAATTAAGTCAACTGAATTGTCCGGAAGCTTCTTCAATACTTCTTTACTGTCTCCAAGATAAATTTCTGTGTTTATTTTCATGAATAATCCTTTTTCAAATTTAAGAGTTCAGACTTTTAATGTTTATGCAGGATATCCTAATTAAAGTATATAACTCAAAACTTCTTATATCTTCATCGTTAAATTTACCAAATCTAACAAATTTATACTTGGCTTGGGTTGGGTATTTCTGAAATCTTTTCAAGCCGGATAAAATTCTGTTTTGATTAAATGATAGCTGCTTGAAAGGACAGTTGTAACCCATCACAGTAACTTAATTTTCTCCAATCGAAATTGAGATACGTTCAGCCTTCACAAAAACTTACCTTTTTACTTCAGGCCGTAATCGCATGACAGTAGGATTGAAGCCTCAATCACTCCAAATGATTTTCAAACTCGTCAAACACAAGATTAACTAAGGTGCCCGGACTCATGTCAAGTGCCTTGGCAATGCGTTGTATGTTTTGTAGGATGGGGTACGTTGGGCTGACTCATAGTGCTGAATGGTTCTTCTGTCCAGGCCGGTCATTTCAATAAGCCTGACCTGAGACAAGCCCTTCTTTTTTCTCTCACGCTTCAAAACTAATCCAAAAGCCTCAGCAAGTTTCATAAATGGAAAGCTAGGGTTACAGAAAAATAACCAACGCACATTTGCAAGCCCGAAAGTCTCTAATTAGATTAAATAAAACTCATAGATTTTTAAGCCTCAGCAAGCACCTGAAAAGCTATTATAAGTAGCAAAGCCAAATCGAATACACCATGGGACATAGTGGCAAAAGAGTATTCATATAACATTCCGGCAAATAAGGATATTGATGATCGTATAATAAGAGCGTATTTTACTTCCCTGAGTAAGAAAATGAGTATAGCCGGAGTTTGAAAAACTTAAACGAACTTATAGAAAAGTTAGATAAATTGGAGGGTGCTTCCGAATTACCGCCACGAGATTTTTCCGATCCTCCAAAAGAACTGCTCAGAGAAGAGTCCAATCGGCATGACATAAACCTGCTCTATTTTCAAAGTTATGAGCAAGATATAAAAGAAAGAAATACGCTAGTCGAATATTTACATTAATTACAGGGTGGCTGGCGATAATTCTCTTCATTGTTGTTTTTCAGGGAATACGGAGTTTTCCATTTACCAATAATCCATTTGTGTTAACAGATACCGTAATGGTCACATTAATCACCACAACTACTGCCAACATTGCGGCTTACTTTTTAGTTGTAACCAAATACCTATTTCCAAATCATAGAAAGTAAGCGTTAGATTTTTAAAATATAGGCATATACTGCTTTTTAAGGTGAGTTTAGTTGATGTTTTGATGGTATCCTTTTCCTGGTTAAAATCTAACCCTCTAAAAAATAATAGTTTTGACAACGAAGTCATGCTGCCAGACTGAAATTTTCATTCTTTATACTTATCTTAGAAAAGCCAGAAGTGCTTATACTCAATACATAATAACCTTTAATAATCATTCCAGCGACCCAATCAAGGAAAATGAATATTACCGCCTACATTGTAAACGATACAAGTAACAAATTACTTACCATAGAGCCCGCCGGGAAAACAAGAAATTGGATGGACGCGTCATCAGGTAAGTATGCTTACAATTGCCTGCCCTTGGTGATAGCCAATCAGCTTGGCTGGGTAGTTAAGGCAGCGCCTTCGTTTAGTGTAATATGGGATGGAAGGAATGAAAAGGACGCCATCAAATTCCATTTTCATGAACAGGAACCGGAAATGTCACAATTTGTAGTTTCTCATTTTGGACAGGGAATTATCTCTTTCAGGCTCCCATGGGTATTCCGTACCGATCCCGGCATCGGTTTAATTGTCAGAGGTCCCTCTAACCAATGGTTACCCGGAGCCCATGGACTGGACGGGTTTGTGGAGACGTGGGGACTGGAATCCACATTCACTATGAACTGGAAGATTACCATACCTGACTTTACAGTTCACTTTCCCAGCCATTTTCCCTTTTGCCAAATATTGCCATATGAGATTGCCACTATCAATAACTATGCCTGCTCAAGAAAGCATATCTCCGAAAACGAAGAACTGGATCTCAAATATTCGAAATGGCTGAGCCGGAGAAAAGAAACACTAAAAAACGTGTTCAGTGGCACTAAAACCACCAACTATTACGAAAAGAATTACATCAAGGGCCAGGATGTGGAAGGTGAAAAGGTCGAAGGGCATTTTAAAAAACTCGACCTATCGCAGTTTAAGTAAAACAAACAACTGAACAGAAAAAAGTGCAAAGCATCTAGTTTTAAAATTTAAGCGCTGCAGGCAGGTATTTTGAGGCCAATTGCTCGTAGTAGGGTTTCAATTCCTCCACATTCGGTGGTGTGGGGGATTTGGAATACAGATCATAAGGATTGAATGCCTGAACCCATTTGAACATTTTGTGGTCATAATCGTCCATCAGGTGGTCGTAGGCATTTTCACGGTGTTGGGCGTAAAAAGAGTGGTACCTGATCATGTAAAGTGCCTGGTCAGGCAGGTAGTCTTTCATGATATGGTACAGGTACTCATCGTGTCCCCATGACATATGGACATTCCTCAAACCACAATTCGGTTCATAAACCCCGTATTTTGTATTGTACTTTTCATTGTGATGGTCGGGATTATCTTCAAAAAATTCGGGATATACAATTTTGTCAGAAAACCGGCACCCCACCGGGAAGGTATCACCGACCACCGCCCATTGCGGCTCGCCAAACAGGCAAAGGACTTTGCCCAGATCGTGCAAAAAACCGGTTAACACAAACCAATCGGGATGACCATCGGCCCTGATGGCTTCCGATGTTTGCAAAAGGTGCTGAGTTTGGTCGAGGTCAATATCAGGATCCGAGTCGTCTATCAATGTATTCAGAAATTCTACCGCTTCCCAAAGAGACATGTTCTTTTTTTCAAACGATAAAAACTCCCGCTCCTTTTCCAGAACAAAATCATAGGTTTGATGCGTATGGTTGAGCCGGTAGAACTCTTTTACGGTGTCCCTGGCAGGGTCATCATAGTTTCTGTATGCTTCCTGGTTTTTGTGGGAATTTTCGGGATATCTTTTTAAAAGATCTTCTTCCCACAATTCCTCCATTTTATTGAAGTCCGACTTTTCGCTATTCATGATAGTTAAATTTTACAACGGAAATTATCCGATAGAAATCACTGCATATATAGTACTAATATAAGCATTACATGCCATAGATAAAATATCTTTACAACTTCCGGCGGCTTGGGAGCGTAAGGGATGTATTAAATTTTTGTCTTTTTCTATTTTTTCTTGATATTTTGACAAAAAGAAAGGTACTTCTTAGATGCGAGACAAACTATATGGCAATACAATTCTACAACTACTGCTCAGGGCTGTCATTTGTCTGATAGTAGTTGCGGGTATATTCCGTTGTACCACACCTGAGACGCCATTGAATGCCGAAGAACCTGATTCATCGGCGGTGACCCGTATAGTGAGGCCGGCTTTCTTATCCGATGATCACACCTGGGCAGACTCCATCTTAAAAATCATGACCTTGGATGAAAAGATAGGCCAGTTAATTATGGTCCGGGCCTATTCAAACCAGGGCTACCGGCACCGGAAAGACATTGAGAAGCAGATTGAAAAATACGGAGTGGGGGGCTTGATATTCTTTCAGGGAGGTCCCGGGCGGCAGGCAATATTGACTAACCGGTACCAGTCCATCTCAAAGATCCCGCTTTTTATCGCCATGGATGGTGAATGGGGACTGGGCATGCGCCTGGACAGCGTATTGAGTTACCCTTATCAGATGACATTAGGAGCGATACAGGATGATCAACTCATCAAATCCATGGCGGAGGATATGGGCCAACAGTTCAGGAGACTGGGTGTTCAATGGAATCTGGCACCGGTGGTGGACGTTAACAACAATGCCAACAACCCTGTCATCAATTACCGGTCATTTGGTGAGGACAAATACAATGTTGTGCTGAAAAGCCAGCAATACATAGCAGGCCTGGAAAAACAGCGCATCTTAACCGCGTTGAAACACTTTCCGGGCCATGGTGATACAAGCACTGATTCGCACAAGGCCCTGCCGGTCATTGACCATGAGCTCGGTAGGCTGGAAAACATCGAATTGTTTCCATTTATCCAGTTAATTCAAAAGGGGGCGCTGGCTGTCATGGTAGGCCATTTAAGCGTACCAGCGCTGGACTCCACGCAAAAATACCCTACTTCCCTTTCAAAAACTGTCATTAATGAACTATTGAAGAATGAAATGGGATTTGAAGGCCTGGTCATCAGCGATGCCATGGATATGAGGGGACTGACTGACTACGTGGAAAAAGACAGCGCTGAAGTCCTGGCCCTGCTGGCCGGTAATGATATTATTGAATTGGTAGAAGACGTGGAGTTTGCTGTTCAATCCATTAAAAAGGCGGTATTGACTAACAAAATCCCTGTATCTGAAATTGACCAAAAATGTAGAAAGGTACTGCTGGCAAAATACTGGACCGGGCTTTTCAAAAAATCACCAGTGGCATTGGAAAACCTGTATAAGGATTTAAACGACAGCGCATTTGTTACTTTGATATCGGAACTTTATCGCCGGTCAATTACTTTGTTGGAGAACAAAGACAGTGTATTGAACAATCTGACTTTGGGTGACCGGTCCGTTGCGGTCATATCCGTTGGCAGCGGCAGTGCTTCGCCGTTTGCAAAAAATGTGGCTCATACACTCCGCACCAGGCCACTGGTGTTACCCAGGTATGCCAGTCACAACCATACTATGGAACTGCGAAAGAATATTGAAAAGGCCGACTACGTTTTACTTTCACTGCATCAGATATCCCGGCAACCTGGAGTCAAACCGGGCTATGGCAAAAATACCAGAGCTGTAATAGAGGAGTTACTGGGCCAACATAACGTGGTACTGGTCAGTTTCAGGAATCCTTATGTTTTATCTCATATCAAAAATGTGGAAAAGGCCAGAGTGGTGTTACTAACCTACCAGGATAATGAGGTGACACAAAACACAGTTTTGGAGATATTCAACGGAAACTGGCGTATTTCAGGAAAATTGCCCGTAACAATTAACGACAACTGGCGTGCAGGGCATGGTATTACCTTAGAAAAATAGATCATGAAGGATTTGTTTAAGCGGCTAAAGTCCTGTAGAAAACAATTAGGGTTTTCCCAGGCCGAAATGGCGCAGAAATCATATTTCGAACAAAAAGATATCAGCCGCTTTGAAAATGGCAAAGTGAAATTTATCCCTATCCCCTATATTGTTTTTTTGTATCGACAGGGCATTAACCTGAACTGGCTCTACAGTGGCGAAGGCCCGGCTATGATTGAAGATCTGGCTATCCCCGACCATCCGAAGGACCCGGAACTTAACCGCCAACCGTCAATTCCCACCGAGATTCAGCACAAAATAGAAGAACAAAAAGAGCAATTGCTTACCCTGCAGGTAGAAAATAAGCTCCTCAAAAAACAGGTAAAGGAATTGAAGGTTGAGCGTAAGACATTGCTTGAAGCTTTTAAAACAATTGGGAGGTAAAATGGAACATCGTAATTTTTTTAGTCCATTTCCGGTGTTTTTCGGGGCATCGGGAGCCTGGTCAGTCAGTACGGATGTCACGGTGGTGATTTAATTGGGAATTTTGTTTTACAGATAATGATTTTTAAATTATTTCAGCACCAATCCAATCTTAAACCCAATCGTTACACTATATCTGAAATCCGATTCAGGATGCAGATCTTCCCCTATTTTCCAAATTGCAAAACCCATTTTCAAAAATTATCAGCCTAAATCGTGTATGGGCCGTTCTTTAAATAGGGTGTGGCAAACAGAAAAAAGAAGGTAATAATTATTGGACAAACGTATGAGTACAGGCTAATATCGCTACAGGAAGTATTGGTAGCCCCTGTATACCATAAATTCTATGGCCATTAAAGCCATCGATATACTTCCCAATAGCATTTCTTGCAGATAGGAAAACATCGCTGCAGCGAAGAAAATTTAGTTTCCGGTTCCATCGGCCGGATGCTCTGCATCAATTTTAATAAGGGTTCTGATTGTTGATTTACTTGAATATTTAGCGATTTCCCTGGCATCCTTTATGATAGAAAATTTACCCTTCAACATATCAACTAAATCAAACTTTTTTGAAAAATCATCCATCAAATATTGTTTTCCTTTATAGAGTACTAACGTAGATTGACCCTGTTCCTTGTTGGAATAATAAGCTTGTAAAGCGTCTTTTTGTTCATCAAAAGTACTATTTGAGAAATCATTTTCATGGGTTATTGCATAATCGTTATTCAAAGATTTTGATCCGCTGCAAGCAGTTAGTAATAGCACCATCATTAATACTGATAATCTCATCATCTGTTTTAGTTGGTTAATTGTAATATACAAAATTTTCAGCTCAAATTTTTATACCTCTTTTTATTTATGCTCGCATATTCATCATCACCAGGGGGGCAAATCGGGTCAAGCCCAACACAGTTAATGCCGCAAGGCACGAAGATTGATGCACCTGTGCTATCATCAGTGAAAAGGGTTCCATATACCCAACATCCCGACTGCGTGAAAAAATACCCTTTTTCGATTTTATTGGTTCTACCATTTCTAACAGAAGATTGATCAAGCCCCTTTAATTTATAAAAATTAGCCATGTAGTCGGAGTTTTCATCTTCCACGTTTTTTACTTTGATTAAGTCGTCTGAAAATAGCTCACCGGGATTATTTGTAGCATAGGTAACTTCAATTTCGATGAAACCATTTTCTGATGCAGAACTTTCAAAAAGCATGGTCAATTCCATAAATTCCGGTCGTTGTAATTCACCTTCTGTCGAACAGGCAAAGCTAAAGGTTAAAAAAAGAACGGCTAAAAAAAGACATTGTTTAGACTGACAAAATGGATAGACTTTTTTCATAGATCAATGTAGTTTAAAGTGAAAACATAATGACTATTTATTCCGATTGGCATAATTACTGGTTGATTAAATAAAATCGTTGTTTAAAAAAAGAAAATTATTGTTAATTTCAAATATCTTGAGAAGATATATGAGACTAAGATATTCTTTCCTCACATAGTACTTCATTTAACAATTAATCCGTAACAGCCCGGTAGAAATCTAATTTAGCAGCAGATTGCTGGAAAAATTAATCCTTAATCACTACAAAACATTTGATAAAATAGTCTATTAGTCGTTGGCACCAGGAATTTCCTGGAATTACTGTTTAGAAAACAGACCTCCGGATATTGATCTGCTTTTTCTTTTACCTTTACATATTTGCCAAGAACATGACATGTTTGAGAAGAATTTCCATAGGCGCTAATATAGATTAGTCCAAAAATAGGTTTGTAGTTTTAATAATAAAACTTTTGTACATAGCCAAAGAAATTCAGCATACGGTGTAATAAACAATCAAACTTTTTTGAATTTATTTACAGAAATTGAAAAATTGATTGCTGGCAGTCATTTCCGGATAATATCCGCTTGTGCCGAAAGAGATAGCCTGTAATAAAAGTTCTTAGCCTAGTGTTTTTTTAAATTATTTCAGCACCAATCCAATCTTAAACCCAATCGTTACACTATATCTGAAATCCGATTCAGGATGCAGATCTTCCCTTCTGACAACTTCTGATGAATTCAGATCCAAACCCGACACATCAAACCACTTATACTTATAGCCCAGTCCCAAAAAGTAATCCAGAGAGAAGGTTTCACGATAAATACGCTGATTCCCAATCTTGAAGTGAACAGCAGCTTCCTGCCTGACGGCCTTAAAATCCATCAACCGAAAAAAATCGCAACCTTCATCACAATTTATTCCCAAGACCTGCTCTTCATCTCCAAATACATAGCCGTAAAGCAGTTCCGGAGCGAGATAAAAACCCTTCTGGCTTTTTCTTGCAAAATCCAGGTAAAACCTGACCTCGTTACGAAACTTGAAGCCGACAGGATTGTTGATAAACTCATCTTCATCGAAATCATAGTCGTTAAATCCCGTAACAATACCTATACCATGCTGGAGATACAAAGTCGGTTTTACCCGGTATTCCACATCAATTAATAAATTGGAATAAGTATCAAAAAATGACAGTAGATCTAACTTTAAAATTACTTTGGGTGGAGCTAACGGTTCTTTGTAGTAGGTTGTATCACTAAAATATTGGGCGTTGCCCTCGTTGACATACAACAGGCCGGTCACCAGTGTCAAAATGAGCTTAAACCTTATCAGGCAGGTGAAGTTTTTCAATTTATTGAACGGAAATTTTACTTAAAAAGGTCATGTCGTCGGGGTTGGAATAATCATATTGATAAAGCCCGTCTTTTCCGATAACGATTAAATGTCCATTATTAGGGATCACATCGTATCCATGAAAGCTGTTGATTTCAAACCTGAATACCAAATTAAACGGATCACTGGCATCAATAATCTTCAACCCCTGCTCTCCTTCCGTGACAAATAGTGACATTCCATCTATCCCGAGGCCATGCGGATTGTACATAAGGTATGTGGAGACTGCCCGCGGTTCTCTTAAATTGCTGATGTCTACCACATCCAACTGGTTTTCACCAAACCTGCACTCCACACCGTCTCTGATGGTTACATAAGCATAGTTGTCCTGCACCACCACCGGATCACAGGCTGTTACATGACGGTAGACCGATAGTTTTAAAGGATTCGTGGGTGTAGAAATATCGTATATGTGCATACCGGTTGTCGAACCGATAAACAGGTTATTACGATAAGGAAAAATAGTTTCAATACCGAATCCTATATTTACACGCCCTTTGGGTTCGGGGTTTGTGGCATCGGCAATATCAAAAAACAGGAGATTCTGATTATCTACGATGTATAAGTTATTTTTACTGATAGCAAACCTCGCCATAGAACCTGCCTGCCCTGCACTATCGAGACGCATGCTGTCATTGCTTTCTTCACACCCTGAAAAAGCCAGCGATAATAGTCCAATGGCTATAATGGCAAAAAGTGTTTTATTCATTTTTTTCATGACTATCTATAGCATTTAGGACTTACCAGTATTGTAGCTTCCCATCCTGTAACCACTCCCTTACGTGCATCTACACACTCGAAATACACATCATTACCAGGTGGAAAATTGTTCCCGGCGGGCAACACATCCTCAATTCTTTTCAATACTTCCACCTGATTTCCACTAGTAATTCTCACTGCCACCAAATCGTTGTAGTTGTCAAAGTAAAAAACATCACCTTTGGCAGCAATATCTACATTGCCAGGGATACTGATAAAGGCAACAGGTTCAGGTGAAGAAGGATCAGTATTGTCAATAATATGGACCCCTTTTGCCAACTCATTAATATAGAGGAAGCCGCCCTTTCGATAAATCTTACCGGGTCTCTCTAGTTGCCGCGGGGCCTCGATCCGAATGTCTTTCAATTCCGCAAGATTACCATAGATGGGTTTAAGCCCTTCCACCTCGCCCTCGGGAAACGCAACAGGTTGGTCTTCATTGATGCAACCTGAAATAACAATTAGAAAGGCTAGTAGCAGGTAAAAATATATCTTCATGGACAAACAGTTTTAAGTCTCGCCAATAAGACGCTTAAAAGTTGTATTTAGTTGCCAAAGATTTGGAAAATGGTCATACCTGACGGCTATTTATTCACTTTTTTACCCTTTCCAAGAGGATCTTCATTAAAGAGACAGCGGCGGCCTTTCCTCTTTCCCTGATGACCTCCCTGTCTGTGCTGTCTCCAACCTCATAGGTGACAGCCGCCGCATGCAAATAGTTGTAAAACCAACTTTTGCTGGTGGGGGATAAATAACCTCCCGGCCTTTCGTCTGGTTCAAAATCAGGTATTTGTAGTGCCATCCCCTCCAATACCTCGGGTATCAAGCCAGGAATATAGGCCAGGGTGTCCTGCTCGTTTAAATAAAACAGGTCTGACCAGGTAGAATGAAAGTCACCTCCAAAGTATATTTTTGTACCTCTTTTTCTTACAATTCTTGTGATATCCTCAAAAATAGCGCGCACTTCCGGCTGTCTGTAAAAATGCCAGTCCCTGTTCAGATCCACCCCTCCGGCATTATGCCTCCAATGGCCCATGTCCACCCCATCCGGATTAACCATGGGATAAACGATCATATCAAATCTTCTACGAAATTCCTTTGCCAATTCACTTTGGCCCCATATGGTTTCCACGAAAGTCTTCATAGCCATGTAACCGGTAACCTCCGGAGGGTGCTGGCGGCTTATTACCAGGATTTTGTTTTGGTTGACCGGAGCGTTTTCTTCCAATTTAATAATCGGCCTTCCGAGAACAGATTGACCCACGATCTTTTTCGTGACATAGTTGCGGTCGCCTGCCACCTTATCAGACCAGTCACTGGCATCCTGAAAAGGCAAAATTTCCTGCGCGGCTACCCACAGTGTATCGGCGCTTAATTCGACCTGAAAACTGGTTCCCAGAGCGTCCGAATGATAATCTTCCCGAGGTATCTTACGCCAGTCCGACCCGTTTTCACTGACTTTTGGCCAGTACCGGTGATTACCGTGTTCATAAATCAAATTGATCCTGATCATAACCTCCTCGCCAGCCCATACCTTAAAAGCGTACCAAGGGCTGTCATTGATGGGACTGTTCTCAGGTCTTATTAATATCGTAAAAGTTGTCTCGTTATCCTGCGCAATGCCATTTAAACGGGCTGACGGAAAATCGTTGCTAAAGCCGACCCCGTTGGGAAAGGCAAAAGTTTGCTTCTTCTGGAAAACCACCGGTTTGGTATGGGTATCGACAAAGGCACTGGAATCCAGGGGCAGGTTGAACTGAGCATGGCAATTGAAAGAAAACCAGGCTAAAAAGCCTACGAAAATAGGGACTGGAGAAAATTTCATTGTATTTCAGGCTTTGGTGACTGTTACCTTCAATTTATTTAATTTTTATTTGAATTAATAATCTATAACTTTATATCACGTATTTTTTACGGTTATTAATCTGATAGCATACTTAGTTTTAAGCCATGGCAAAAAAAATCTCCCGTAAAAAAGCCATCAGGAATCTTGGTGCAGGGGCAGCATTGCTTACTTTAACGCCCCATGCCTTTGCCAATAGCCTTAAAAACGCTAAACGCCCTAAATCCGACAGTCAAATGAATCATTCAGTATGTCAATGGTGTTATAGCAGCATCCCGCTTGAAACCCTATGCGAAGCAGCAAAGGAAATAGGATTAAAGTCAATAGAATTATTAGGGCCTTCACAATGGCCGGTCATTGAAAAATATGGCCTCACTTGCGCCATGTCAAATGGCAGTTCCCTGGGTATTGAGCGAGGATTCAATGACCCTGACAATCATGCCCAATTGAAAAAGGATTATCTTGACCTGATTCCCAAAGCTGCGGATCATGGCCTTAAGAATATTATTTGCTTTTCAGGAAACAGAAACGGTCTGGATGATAAAAAGGGAATCGAGCATTGTAGCAAGGGGCTTGAGCCGGTGGTGAAAGAAGCACAAAAATATAAGCTGAACATTGTGATGGAGCTGTTGAACAGTAAGGTAGACCACCCTGATTACCAATGTGATCATACGGAGTGGGGTGTTGCGTTGGTAGATAAACTGGGTGAAGATAATTTTAAACTTTTGTACGACATCTATCACATGCAAATCATGGAAGGTGACATTATTGCCACCATCAAAAAATACAGCAATTACATCGCCCATTATCATACCGGAGGCGTTCCCGGAAGAAACGAAATCGATGAAACCCAGGAGCTAAATTATAAAGCCATCATGAAAGCCATACAGGCGACCGGCTTTCAGGGATTTGTGGCACAGGAGTTTATTCCAAAAGGTAAAGACCCGTTAGCTTCTTTGCAGCAAGGTGTCAGCATCTGTGATGTTTAACCGGGTCTGGTAACAACCTGTACGGGCACCGGCCCGACGGTCCATCTTCTGCTTGAAGGCTAGCATTCAATAAGCATGGCACCATAAGAATAGCCCCCACCAAAAACTGTTACGACAATTACATCACCGCTTTTAAACCTGGATTTGTTTTCATCCATCGCTATTGCTGCGCCAGCGCAGCCTGTATTTCCCAGGTATTGAATATTGGAGAGCGCTTTTTCAGGATCGACATTCAAACTCTCAGCTACATTTTTTGTAATTCTTAAATTGGCCTGATGGGGGATCAGGTAGTCGATATCTTCAATCGTATAATTATTCTCTTCAATGATTCGTTTGGTAACACCGGACATATACTGGCAGGCCTTTATAAATACGTCTCTGCCAAAAGGCATCTCAAAGCCCTCGTAGCCCGGCCTTAGAAAAACACTATCCGATGCCTTTCCAACATTTCCAGCACCTCCTGTGATTACCTGCTTGATTGCAAAATCATTTTCCTTGAGCTTTTCCCTGGATATAAAAACTGCCGCAGCACCGTCACCCCAAAGATGTCCGGCCTTTTGGTCTTCATCTTTACTATACAGTGTATTGTGCTCTGACAAAACCACCAACGCTTTGCTGGCTTTGTTAAGGGCAAAATACCCCTCCACTACTTCTACGGCATTAATAAAAGTGGAGCAGGCGGTGGATATTGATAAAACCGGAATATCACTTCTATCCAAAAGCTTTTGAATGGCATGTCCCAGGGTGAAAATCGTATCATAGGGTGTATAGGTACCTCCTACAATCAGGTCTATTTCCTCAGGTCCATAGGGCAAGTCTTCCAAACCATTTTTAACGGCCTCTATACCCATAGTCTGGGCATTTTCCGACTTACCGGCCTTGCGCCGTTCCTTTATTCCGGTGCGCTCCAGAATCCATTCATCACTCAGTCCATTCAAATTACCGAAGTAATCATTGGCAATTCTGTTAGAAGGTATATAGCTGGAAATATGGTTTATATACATCTTAAATATTTCGAATAAATCAGGCTCAAATATAAAGTACTTGATTTAATTTATTCAATTATTTAACACGTATCTATACGGTCGAAATGAAATAATCGGGGAAGTATGTTTCAACTGTTTTTGAACAGCGACCGATAGCCTATCAGACTAACTTCAACCATATATACGCCGAAGGGTAAGGCAGAAATATCCACTTTTCTTTTCAGGTCTGTGATGGATTTTCTGAATCGCATCGATTTGAGCTCTTTGCCTTTTTCATCCAGGAATTTTACAATCACATCTCCCATGATGTTGTTATTTACGCGGACATCCAGATAGTCTTTGCTTGGATTAGGATACATCCTTAAAGGCTGATTAACATCTTCCAACACCAGCCCCGTATTTTGCTCTGTCTTCTGGTAGGCGCCGTCAAAAAGAGAGCGTCCGTATTCTGAAATCGCCCTTATCCGGTAGTAGTAGGTTGAATTCTTTTCTACTGATTTGTCACAATAAATATTTTTATTGGCAGGCACCTTTCCAACCTCCTCGAATCCCCGGTCAGGGTACTGAGAACGTTCTACCGAAAAACCCAGCTCGTTGTCGGAGTTGTCTTTCCAGATCAAATCAATCTGCCCCTGGCCTACTACCCTGGCAAATACATGACTGGGCGCAGATGGGAACTCAGCCTTTTTCACAGACAACACCTGATTAACAGCGATATGATTCAATATTTGCTCCTCATTTGAAGGCCAGACTATTTTTAAAATATCGATCGTTTCATTTCTGCCAAGGTCAAAATCAGCCTCCAACTCAGTCTGATGGTCGTTTGCCGGGCACATAATTTTTTTGGTTTGCCAGGTATCTTTAATTTTTAGAGAAATCGTCATTTGCTTGGATTCAAATCGCTCATCGGTGTTCAATAGCTTCACAGTGAGCCAATTGCCTGACTTTGTTGCAAATGAATCTTGATATAATCCAACAAAGAGCAAAAATGACAAAATCAATCTAAGCAGAGGGTAAATGTTTGTTGATACTTTAAGTGGCATAAGTGGCTAACAAATTTTGTGTTTTGGTGTTATTTAAAAAGTACAATTAACAGGCTGCCAATACTAGCACTTTATCTTGGAAAAAAATAATCAAAATTCTTATTTTCTTTCATGAAATTTATTTTGAATTTTCCTTGATAAGTAATTGAATTACAGAATATTGTAAGTAAGAATAATTTTGAATTTTCTTTGTTTTTTCCGAAAACAATTCAAAGATCTGACTTTTCTTACATCAGAAAACTCCTAAACTTTAAATTTTTAGAAAATTTGCTTTTGGAAGGTTGTCAGGAAAAACCAAAGGTAAAAATCCCCTGCCAAAAATTTACGCCCTCCAAATTGATGTTAAAACGTGGTTTCCAGGAAATATTATATTTTTCTTTTCCCCAAAGTGTAGAATTTTTCTACACTTTGGGGAAGGGGTGGGTATGGGTTACCGGTTCCGGGTTCAAGGGTATGAGTTCGTTGAGAAGGGAGGGAGTAATGGAACAGGGAGTTGCCGGAGGTGTAAGGATTGGGGGGTAGAATAGTGGAACGGGGAGTCGGCGGAATTATGGGATTTTTAAGGGAGTGAAATAGGGAATGATGGGGAGTTTCTTGCGCATCAGATCGATATAAACTGATTTAAGATTTTATGGGGGAAGCATGATAAACCCCGCAAGAAATAATATCTTTGGATTTTGTTGGCTAAAACATGATGAGAAAAAAGAAGTTTGCCATTATAGGTTGCGGGCGTATAGCAGGCCGCCATGCCCGACATATTGATAATTTGGGGTCATTGGAAGCTGTATGTGATATTAAAAAAGAACGGGCGGAGGCATTGGCCGCAACTTATGGAGCTAATGCTTACTTTGATATCGGGGAGTTGCTAATCAACGAAAAGGAGATTGATGTCATCTCCATTTGTACACCTAACGGCCACCATGCCACTCATAGCATTATGGCGCTTCAGGCGGGCTTCAATGTGCTTTGTGAAAAACCTATGGCTCTTAGTGCAGATGACTGCCAGGCGATGATCGATGCAGCCGAAAAATTCAATAAGATGTTGTTTGTTGTCAAACAAAACCGATTTAACCCACCCATTGCAGCTGTAAAAACCGCTATCGATGAAAACAAGCTGGGTAAAATATACAGCGTACAGTTGAACTGTTTCTGGAACAGAAATTTTAACTATTACCGGCAATCAGACTGGAAAGGAAAAAAAGCAATGGATGGAGGAACGTTATACACACAGTTTAGCCACTTTATAGATCTGCTGTACTGGATGGTGGGAGACATCGCGGAGGTAAATGGGTTGTTAGGCAATTTTGCACATGAAGGTGTCATTGAGTTTGAGGACAACGGTGTGGTACTGCTCAGGTTTAAAAGTGGGGCGATTGGCTCTATCCACTATACTGTCAACAGCTTTAACAAAAATATGGAAGGTTCAATTACGGTGTTTGGTGAAAAAGGAACAGTAAAAGTGGGAGGGCAGTACCTTAATGAATTGGAGTATCAACAAATCGAAAATTTCGAGATTAAAAACTTACCTAAAGGCAATCCCCCCAATTATTATGGGGAATATACCGGATCAATGTCAAACCATGACAAAGTTTACGAAAATGTCATCGAGGCTTTAGCCGGAACAGCCATGATTGCTACCAATGGTTTAGAAGGTTTAAAAACAGTAGAAATTATTGAAAAAATCTACAATCAGGCCAAATTTATCCACTGATACAACCTACGCCAGAGATTGAATGGCTATCCAGGCCATCAAACCGCAGCCGATCTCCAACGCGTCTTCGTCAATATCAAAAGTAGGGGTATGTACGAAAGAGGTAATTCCTTTGGCTTCATTCCGCACGCCCAGCCTGTAAAAGGAAGCGTCGATTTCGTGTGAATAGAACGCAAAGTCCTCACCAGCCATCCATATATCCAGGTCCACCACATTGTCAGCACCTAAATAGCTTACCGCTGCATTTCTGGCCAGATCAGTTAATTCAGGATTGTTTTCCAGGTAAGGATAGCCATTTACTATATTAAACTCACAACTTCCTCCCATACCCTCAGCAATGCTCTCTGCCATTTTTTTCATCTTCTTTTTGGCTTCGCTACGCCATACTTCATCCATGGCCCGGAATGTCCCCTCGATTTTTACCTCATCCGGAATTATATTGGTTGCTCCATCGGCAATTACTTTACCAAAAGACAGTACCGAAGGCGTTTTAGGGCTGGCATTGCGGCTGACTATTTGCTGCAAGGCGACAATAATGTGCGCCATAATCAGCACCGGATCAATGTTCAGTTCCGGCATGGCACCATGTCCCCCTTTGCCTTTGACAGTAATATACAATTCATCGGTACTGGCCATATACATCCCCTTCCTGAAGCCTACTTTTCCTACTTCTATCAGGGGCATTACATGCTGGCCAATAATTTTTGTCGGGGCCGGATTTTCAAGTACACCGTCTTTAATCATCAACGATGCTCCTCCGGGTGCCTTTTCTTCGCCTGGCTGAAAAACTAACTTTACAGTCCCTTCAAATGCCGGTTTAAGTACTGTTAATATTTTGGCTGCCCCCAACAATGATGTGGTATGTACATCATGACCACAGGCATGCATAACACCATTAACACGAGACTTGTAAGGAACTTCGTTGGCTTCCTGAATGGGGAGTGCATCCATATCAGCGCGTAAAGCTATTACTTTGGACGAGGGGTTCCTGCCCTCGATAATTGCAGTAAGACCGGTACCTGCAACACCCTCTTTGGGTGACAAACCAAAATCCCTGAGTTTACCGGCCACAAACTTTGCCGTATTAAATTCCTGAAAGGATAGCTCCGGGTTGGCATGCAGATGCCTGCGTATGGCAATCAACTCCTCTTTCACCTCGCCGGCCAGGCGCTGAACTTGTTGCTTTAGTTCCATTTAGTATTTGGAAGGAGGAAAAGTATTGGGGATACGGATGGGTAGCAGGATAGCCTGAGGAAAGTGCTGCTTAAGCTCGCTGTAATGTTTTTGGGCTTCTATTTTCTCTATAAAGTTGCCCACCCTGACTTTGAAGTTAGGGGCTACCCACCCTACCTTAGGTCTGGACGAGGGCATCTGCTTATAGATTTCCGATTTAACCATATCGGCATTTTCACGGCTTGCCCCCGAATAAACCTGAATGGTATAACCTGAGGCGTAATCTATCTCCTCGTTTTTTTTAATGATCTCATTCAATATTTCGTCCAGCTTTTCGGTTACATCTTGTTGCGGTTCGCGCTTAACTTGTGGATCAATGCGGTTTTCAAGTGTATCCTCCTTTTGGATATCGCTCAACTTTTCGTCATACCTTGGCCTGAGGCTGGTGATGTTTTCTGAATAAGCGGAAGAGGTGCTACCGGGTTTACGAAGGCCTGTGCAAGCTGTCAAAGCTACCATCAAAAACAATATTCCCCCTGATCTTTTCATAAAATCAAATTGGTCATTCATAAAACATGTAAAACTAGATAAATAAACGCTAATCTTCAATCAACACACATTTATTATTTCTAATATCTTCTTCTACAGTCTTAAATTTAACGTTTTTCTTGATGCTTCCATCGGAATACTGAACGGTAACTTTTTCATTCCGGCCGGCAATTTTCTGGGATTTGGCTGGTGTAACAACCTTTTGTTGCACAGGGGCACGGTGGTTGGTGCTTTCCCCACCACTAAGCAATGATTTGGACTCCTCTTTCGTCTCTCTCAGCCGCTGCCTGGTCTTTTGCGTATGGGCTTCCCTCACGTCCTGCGATTCCTTGACCGGAATATCGGCTTTCATCAAAAACGATACAGTATCTTCATTCACCCGGGCAACAAACCGTTTAAAGAGCTCAAAGGACTCAAACTTATAGATCAACAACGGATCCTTTTGTTCGTAGACTGCATTTTGTACCGATTGCTTCAGGTCATCCATTTCCCTTAAATGTTCCTTCCATGCCTGATCAATAATCGCCAGTGTGATCATTTTCTCCATGGACCTGATCAATTCCCTGCAGTCGGTGTCCACATTTTTTTTCAGGTTAGACACTACACCAATTTGCTTTTTGCCATCGGTAAAGGGCACCATAATGTCGTCGACGGTCGCACCCCTGGTCCTATCTAATTCTTTGATAATGGGGACGGAACGCCTGATAATTCCTGAATTCTTCTCCTGGTAATGTTTTAAGGCTGCGTCATAAAGTTGTTCGGTCAAACCTTCCTGACTTACACTATTGAAAGCCTCCAAATCCATAGGAAAATCCAGGCTCAGAATGCCCAGGCAATTTAACTTGAAGCTGTCGTAATCCTCGGAAGCTTTGGCATTTATCACGATATCTTCACAGGTATCATACAGCATTGTAAGGATATCCAATTGTAACCGCTCCCCGTAAAGCGCATTTCTTCTCCTTTTATAAATAACTTCTCTTTGGGAATTCATGACGTCGTCATATTCCAGCAATCGCTTACGGATGGCAAAGTTGTTTTCTTCCACTTTTTTCTGAGCTCTTTCAATGGATTTGGTTACCATCGAATGCTGAATTACTTCCCCTTCCTGCAAACCCAGTCTGTCCATGATCTTGGTGACTCTTTCAGACATAAACATCCTCATTAGATTATCTTCAAGGGAAACAAAAAACTGCGATGATCCCGGGTCACCCTGGCGACCGGATCTACCCCTCAACTGCCGGTCAACCCTTCTTGACTCATGTCTTTCCGTGCCGATAATGGCGAGACCACCAGCCGACTTTGATTCCGGGGTTAGCTTAATATCAGTACCCCTTCCTGCCATGTTGGTGGCAATGGTCACGGTACTTGGCTTACCTGCCTCAGCTACAATGTCAGCCTCTTTTTGATGTTGTTTAGCATTTAATGTCTGATGACTAATATTTCTGATTTTAAGCATTCTGCTTACCAGCTCAGAAATTTCCACCGAAGTGGTTCCTACCAAAACCGGCCTTCCTTCCTTGGTCAGGTCGACAATTTCATCGGCCACTGCGTTAAATTTCTCCCTGACTGTCTTGTAAACCTTATCTTCCATATCCCCTCTTACGATGGGCCTGTTGGTGGGTATTACCACTACATCCAGCTTATAAATTTCCCAGAACTCACCGGCCTCGGTCTCTGCTGTTCCGGTCATACCGGCCAGCTTATGATACATTCTAAAGTAGTTTTGTAAGGTGATGGTGGCGTAGGTCTGGGTTGCATCTTCGACTTTTACATTTTCCTTGGCTTCGATAGCCTGGTGCAGACCATCAGAATACCGGCGCCCATCCATAACACGGCCTGTTTGCTCGTCGACAATTTTCACCTTGTCATCGGCAATGATATATTCTACATCTTTCTCAAAAAGCGTATAAGCCTTTAAAAGTTGGTTGATGGTATGAATGCGCTCGGCCTTGGAGGCATAGTCTTTAATCAGTTCATCCTTCTTATGTAGCTTGTCTTCATCGGAAAGTTCACCGTTATTGTCTATTGCCGCCATCTCCATGCCAATGTCCGGAAGGATAAACAGTTTCGGGTCCTCTCCTTCACCAGTAATTAAATCCAAGCCTTTTTCCGTAAGGTCGATGGTATTGTTTTTCTCATCGATGGTAAAAAACAAAGGCTCGTCGGCCTCTGGCATCATTTTGGAGTTATCCTGCAGGTAAAAGTTCTCCGTTTTATTAAGTATTTGCTTTTTCCCGGTTTCGCTGAGGTATTTTATCAAAGGCTTGTATTTCGGAAGGCCTCTGAAAGCGCGAAACAGGGCCAGGCCACCTTCTTTTTCATCATCTTCATTGATAAGTTTTTTGGCTTCTATGAGGTATTGGGAAATCAGTTTCTTCTGGGCGTCGACCAGTTTTGAAATTCTCGGTTTTAATTCATAAAACTCATGCTCATCACCCTTGGGAACAGGCCCCGAGATAATCAGGGGCGTACGTGCCTCATCTATAAGGACCGAGTCTACTTCGTCGACCATGGCATAGTGGTGCTTTCTTTGCACCAACTCTTGCGGATCCCTGGCCATATTATCCCTCAAATAATCAAATCCGAATTCGTTGTTGGTGCCATAGGTAATATCAGATTGGTAGGCCTTTCTTCTTGACTCGGAATTGGGTTCATGTTTGTCTACGCAATCTACCGTGAGACCATGAAATTCAAACAACGGTGCCATCCATTCGGAATCCCTTTTAGCCAGATAATCATTAACCGTCACTATGTGTACACCACGCTGAGCCAGGGCATTCAGAAATGCCGGTAGGGTGGCGACGAGTGTCTTACCTTCTCCGGTGGCCATTTCTGCAATTTTTCCCTCATGCAATATAATCCCCCCAATTAGCTGGACGTCATAATGCAGCATGTCCCACACGATCTCATTTCCCGCAGCGATCCAACGGTTATGCCATATGGCCTTTTCCTCTTTGATCTCCACATTACTTTTATGTGCGGCAATTTGTTTGTCCGGCAATTCGGCTGTTACTTCCAGTTTTCCATTTTCCTTAAATCTGCGGGCGGTTTCCTTGACAACTGCAAATGCGTCAGGGAGCACCTTAAGCAATACTTTTTCCAGCTCTTTGTTCCTGTCCTCCTCCAGTTTGTCAATTTGATCAAAGATTTCCTCCTTCCGGTGTATATCCAGGTCCGGATTATCCGCTACCTCCTGATGCAACCCGGCAATCCGGTCATCAATTTCCTTCAGATCCTGGGCGATAATGCCCTTGATGGCTACAGTTTTACCCCTCAACTCATCATCGCTAATCGCAGACAATGTCTCATAAGCCTCATTCACCTTTTCTACCAAAGGCATTACCTTTTTAATATCTTTCTCCGATTTGTTGCCAAAGATTTTGGTTATCCCTTTCGTTACAATATCTAACATATGGTCTGACTTTTCTAGATTGAATACTTAAAGTTAATGGTTAAAAGGGACATTTTATAAAATATTTATAACCCCTTCAAATACCATTCCGGCCGGCCCGATTAAATAAATATCTTCAAAATTTTGTTCATTTACCTTCTTAAATGACACCTGAAGGTCGCCTCCACGGGTTTTAATCTTGACAGGACTGGCAAAATTTTGGTAGCTTGCTGCCAAACTGACAGCCGTAACGCCAGTGCCACAAGACAAGGTTTCGTCCTCTACCCCCCTTTCAAATGTTCTGACAAATAATTCATTGCTTCCGCATGTCTCCACAAAATTGACATTGGTTCCTTCCGGGGCAAATTGTTGTTCAGAACGAATCGCCTTACCTTCCTTATATACGTCAAATTCATCGAGATTACTGATGAATTTAATATAATGTGGCGATCCGGTATCAATGTACCAATGACCATTCATTTTTTTGACCTCGCTGACATCATGCATTTTAAGATGAATCAGCCCCCCTTCAATAAAGGCCTCATGAGCCCCATCAACCGCCAGAAAACGTGTCGACTTCTCAATGATGCCCAGATAGTCGGCAAAGTGAACTGCACACCTGCTGCCATTCCCGCACAGGCTTTGGGATCCGTCAGCATTGAAATATATCATTTCGAAGTCATAGTGGTCATGATCGCGAATTAGAATCAAGCCGTCTGCCCCTATCCCGAATTTCCTGTCACACAAGTTAGAAACAACCCTGGTATCGAATGTTTCAGCCCTGGCAGCGTCATAGGGGAAATGGCGGTCTCGATCGTCAATCATGACAAAGTCATTACCTGTACCCTGATATTTGTAAAACCTTATCGAAGCCATGTTCGGAATAATCAACTAAATTACAAATTAACCTATATTTACTAAAGTGCAACGGTTAAATTGTTTTTATAGTTATTAAAATATTTGCCCATAAAAAAAGCCAACTTTTCAGTTGGCTCTTCTTTCGATATTTTTGCATGAGTTTTATTATAACTTCTCTTTAATTCTGGCAGCTTTACCATGACGGCCCCTGAGATAAAACAACCTGGCCCTTCTTACCTTACCTTTTCTCAGTACTTCTATCTTGTCAATGTTAGGGGACAATACCGGGAAAATTCTTTCCACACCAACGCCGTTGGAGATTTTTCTGACCGTAAAAGTTTCACCGTTAGTATTGGCATTTCTTCGTTGAATGACGGTTCCCTGAAACTGCTGAATCCTTTCTTTACTACCCTCACGGATTCTTACGTGGACGTTCACCGTATCTCCAGCCTTAAATTCCGGAAGTTCTTTCCTTTTTTCCGCGTATTCCTGTTCTATCAGCTTGATTAGCTCGCTCATGATCTATATAGTGATTTCTTGTGTCAAAAAAATGGATTGCAAATATAGAAATAATTTTAATAATTGTCAGGGAATAGCAGATTATTTTAAATCAACTGTGTTTCATTCCCCGATAACGCCCGGCCTTCTCTGTTTTGTTCGTTTTACCGCTTGCTCAAACCGCCATGCTTCAATTTTCTTTTCATGGCCCGACAGCAAAACATCCGGTACCTTCATCCCTCTGAATTCAGCCGGCCGCGTGTAAACGGGTGGGGCTACCAGGCCATCCTGGAAAGAGTCTGTCAGGGCGGAGGTTTCATCGGATAATACCCCCGGGATCAATCTTATTACAGCGTCAGACAGCACCGCTGCGGCCAGTTCCCCGCCTGATAAAACATAATCACCTATGCTGATTTCCCTGGTAATGTAATGTTGCCTGACACGTTCATCCACCCCTTTATAGTGACCGCACAAAATGATTATGTTTTTTCGCAGTGAGAGCTCATTGGCCAAAGACTGGTTGAGTAACTCACCATCCGGACTCATATAAATGACTTCATCGTAAGTTCTTCCGGACTTCAAATGTTCAATGCAATCCGCAATTGGCTCAATCATCAATACCATACCTGCCCCACCACCATACGCATAATCATCCACCTGTTTTTGCCGGTTTTTGGCAAAATCCCTCAAATCATGCACCTTTATCTCAACAAGCCCTTTGTTTTGTGCCCGCTTTAAAATCGAGTCTCCAAAAGGGCTTTCTAAAAGCTTTGGCAGGCAAGTTATGATATCAATCCTCATCATCTGAGTTGAATTCTTCCAGATAGACCTCCAATAGCCCTTCGGGAAGTTTAACATGAATTTCGCGCGCCTTCCGGTTCAGATGTTTGATGATTTCGTCTTTTACCGGGATCAACACCTCTTTTTGGTGATAAATCACTGCAAGCAGGTCCTGATTGGGAAGGGAATAAACCGTATTCACTGGTCCCAACTTGCCATGTACATCATCAAGCACCTCAAAACCTATGATCTCATGGTAATAAAACTGATTGTCCCCAAGCCGTGGCAGTTGATCCAGAGGCAGATAAAGTAAACATCCTTTAAGCGCTGTAGCGGCTTCAATGTCTTTAACATCCTCAAATTTTACCACCGCCTTGTCTTTTCTTATGGCAATGGAGCTAATAAAAAATGGAACCAGCTTTTGATCTATTTCGATAAAAACCGATTCCAAATGCTTGTAGTGTTCCGGAAAATCTACGTCAAGTAAAATTCCGACTTCACCCTTAATGCCATGGGCCTTGATTACATGGCCTAGTTGATAACACTGATCAACATCCATGACAACCGGATTATTCCTTGCTTTCCTCTTCTTCTGACTTATCTTCAGGCTTAGTTTCTTCGGCTGCGGCCTCTGCGACCGGTTCCTTGGCCTCTGCCGTATCCGCAGTAGCTTCCGCAGCGGGTGTTTCCGTTTTGGCCTCAGGTTCCGGAGTCACCTCCTCAGCAGATGTTTCTGCAATTACCGGAGCAGCTTCGGCTTGAGTAACTTCCCCGGAATTAGCCTCTGTCGTTGTGTCTTCTGCTTTGTTTTCAAGTGTTTCTTCAGCTTGAGGTTTTTCGTCAGCATCTACTGCCGGAGTTGCATCTGCCGGCGCTTCTGCCTCCACTTGGGCTTCAGTCGCTCCCTCCGTTGCATCCGGAGTGTCTTCGGCTGCAGTAGCTTCGGGAGTTACTTCTGCCGGCGCTTTGGTATCGGCAGCTTCTCTGGTTTCCCCTGTTTTTTCTTCTGCTTTGGCCTCAGAAGTTTCGACAGCTTCCGTACCCGCTCCTGCCTCCGGGGTTGATTCTCCTGTAGCCTCGGCTGCAGGTGTTTCTTCTGTAGCTGCTTCGGTTTGAGCAACGGATTCTTCTGCCACAGTTTCAACCGCTGCTTCGGCGGCTGCCTCAGGTGCTTCAGCCACTTGTTTCTTTTTAAGAGCTTCGATCCTCGCCTCCTTCACTTTGGTTTCAGCATCTAACCTTGCCTTGGCATCGGCTTCTTTCTTTTTGGCAAGCTGATCAATCTTGGTAGAGATTTTAGCCTCTTTTTCTTTCAACCAATCTGCCAGTTTCGTATCAGCTTCCTCCTGGGTTATGGCTCCCTTATTCACACCTATCTGTAAATGCTTCCTCAGCATCACGCCACGATAAGATAGCATAGCCCTCACCGTATCTGTAGGCTGGGCGCCGTCCATGACCCATTTAAATGCCCTCTCTGCATCAATATTGACCGACGCAGGGTCTGTGTTAGGATTATAAGTCCCGATTTTTTCAATAAAGCGACCATCCCGTGGTGCTCTGGCATCGGCTACGACCACGTCGTACATGGCCAGTTTCTTGCGTCCTCGACGCGCTAATCTGATTTTTACTGCCATTTTTTATTTAACAATTTAGTTAAGCGATGGAACACGTCCACCTAAAAGGTCTGCAAAGGTAAAACTTTTTTGTAATTTAATTGCCATTAAGGCTAAAATATCTAAGAATATAGACTAAATCATATTTTGATCGTTTTGAACTTATATATATATATCCATAGCAGCATCACAATAACTTATATTTATTATGCCAAATTTTGGGCTTGTGGCTATATTTGCCATGATATCAGAAACATCTTTTTCAATGAAACGCTGTTCATACCTGATTATATTCGTATGTTCCTTACCAGCCGTAGCGCAGGAAGGTTACAACATTAGTTTTGAAATCGAAGGACTCAGAGATACCACCACTTATCTGGGTTATTATTATGGTGAAGGCACCTATCTCAAAGACACGGCCCTGATTGATCATACAGGAAAGTTTTCTTTTAAGGGAAACAATAAATTGCCTGCGGGTGTCTATTTTGTTGTGCTCAATAAAACCAGGCTCTTCGATTTCATTGTTAACAAAAATCAAAGGTTTAAAATCACAGCCAGCCAGGAAGACTATCTGAAACATCTAAAAAGTATCGATGAAAAGGAAAATGAAGTGTTTTTCAACCATATGAGATTTATGCTGAAGAACAATGAATCGGTGCAACCTTACTTAAGCATACTAAAAGACAGCACTGCCAGGGATTCGGACAAACGACAAGCTCAGGCCAGCGTAGAGGAAATAGACAATCTGGTCCAAAACCACCAGCATGTATTGGTGGAAAGGCATCCTGATTTGCTGGCGGCAAAATATATTATGGCTCAGCGTCCTTTGACAGTTCCCGAGGAAATCCGGCTAGCCACAGACAAAGAAAAAACCCTGCAGTATTATAAAGATCATTTTTGGGATGGTTTTGACCTGAGCGACGATGCATTTCTACGCTATCCTCAACCGATCTACCGGCAAAAGGTAGAAGATTACCTCGGAAACTTATTTGTACAACATCCTGATACCTTGCTGGAAGCGATTAATCTACTCATTTCGGCTGCTAAAGAAAATCCTGAAACCTATAAATATCTGGTATGGAATCTGGTATTAAACTATCAACAACCAAAGATAATGGGGCTGGATGCTATTTTTGTTGCGCTCTATGACCAGTTTTTTGCCAATGGTGAAATGGATTACTGGGCCAATGACCAGTTAAAAGAAAACCTTAAAAAGCGGGCGGATCAACTTAGGAGCTCCCTCATTGGCCGGCAGGCCCCTAATCTGATTATTCAGGATTTGGATAAAAAACCGAGATCCCTGGAATCTATTGAAAGTAAATACACCGTCATTTATTTTTACGATCCCGACTGTGGTTTTTGCAAGAAAGAAACACCCAAACTCCGCGATTTTAGTAACAAAACAACCCTGGACGTTAGCATCTACGCAGTCTGCGCAGACTCTTCGCTTACCAAGATGACTACCTATATTGAGGAGATGAAAATTGATCATTGGATTAATGTAAATGGTCCCAGGACTTACACGCAGCATTATAAAAACATTTATGACGCCGATACAACCCCCACGATTTATCTGCTCGATGAACGCAAAAAAATAATTGCCAAAAAAATTGCGGCAGGTAAGATCCAGGAATTCCTGAATAATCACGAAAACAATACCGCTTCCAGCCAGACCAGGACCAGATAATACGAACGCATTCATTAAGGCGTTAATAAAAGGGATAAAGTAAGTATTTGATTATATTTGCGTATGCGAATTGACAATTTTTGATAATAATGTGAACTTTGTACCTTTGTCAATAGTTTTAAGCTTACAAAAACTTTCCAGGGAAGATGGATAAATATTCGTACATAGCCAATGCACATGGATCTTATATAGATGAGCTTTATAAGTCTTACAAACAAGATCCCGGATCTGTAGATCAAAGCTGGCAAAAATTTTTCGAAGGCTTTGATTTTTCCTTACAAAAGTATGGAGAAAATGGGATCGAGGCAGCAGAGATCGATCACAGGGAGACTAACGTCAGGGATCTAATCCATGCGTACCGTTCGCGTGGTCATTTGAAGTCCGATACCAATCCCGTTAGGCCCAGGAGAAAGCACAATGTAAAACTCAACCCGGGCGACTTCGGATTAACCGAGGCCGACCTTGACCATGAATTTGACATAGGTGCTAAAATTGGCCTGGGCAAAACCTCTCTGAGCAAAATACTGGAAGCACTGAAAAAAGTATATACAGGTTCTATCGGATTTGAATTTATGCACATCCGCGATCAGGAGATCCTGGATTGGATGATTGAAAAGTGTGAAAGATCTTACCTTAACTACAACCCCGGTATAGAAGATAAAACGGGTATTCTGACCAAATTAAACGAGGCAGTGGTTTTTGAAAACTTTTTGCACACCAAGTTTCTCGGGCAAAAAAGGTTTTCCCTGGAGGGGGGTGAGAATACCATTCCGGCTCTTGACAAAATCATCAACAGGGCAGCCCAGATGGATGCAGAGGAGGTGATAATCGGCATGGCACACCGGGGAAGACTGAATGTGCTGGCCAACATCATGGGCAAGACTTACGAAGAAATATTCAGCGAATTCGAGGGCAACATTAAACTCGACTTAACCATGGGTGACGGGGATGTGAAGTACCATCTCGGTTACTCCAGTAGAATTGATACCATTGCCAATAAAAAGGTTTATGTAAAACTTGCGCCTAATCCCAGCCATCTGGAGGCAGTAGATCCTATCGTTCTCGGTTATACCAGGGCACAGATTGATGATGAGTGCGAGGGCAATGTAAAAAAGGCCATACCTGTTTTGATTCACGGAGATGCGGCTATCGCAGGGCAGGGGGTTGTATACGAGACTGTACAAATGTCAGGACTCCCGGGTTATGATGTGGGTGGCACGATTCATCTTGTAATAAATAACCAGGTGGGTTTCACCACGGATTACGATGATGCCAGGAGCAGTATTTATTGCACCGATGTGGCAAAAATTGTAGACGCTCCTGTGATACATGTCAATGGTGATGATCCTGAGGCAGTCACATTTGCGGCAAACCTGGGTGTGGAATACAGGCAAAAATTTGGAAAAGACATATTCATTGACCTGCTATGCTATCGCCGTCACGGCCACAATGAAGGCGATGAACCCAAATTCACCCAACCTAAACTTTACAACATAATCGCCAAACATCCGAATCCCAGAGAAATTTATGTCAAAAAACTTATAGAAAGGGGAGATGTCGATGCAGAACTGGCCAACAGGATGGACAAGGAGTTCAGGGCACAGTTGCAGGACAGACTCAATGAAGTAAAGCAAAATCCGTTGCCCTATCAGCCTCAGAAAATAGAAGAAGAATGGCAACAGCTCAGAAAATCAAAGCCTTCGGATTTTGATGAGCCTTTTAACACTAAAATTAATCAGAAAACTGTCGATATCGTTGCCAAAGCGCTTACTACATTGCCTGAAGGGTTTAAACCGTTGAAGCAAATTGAGAAGCTGTTCAGGGATCGTAAAACCAATTTCTACGACAAAAAAATGCTGAATTGGGCAGATGGGGAGCTATTGGCCTACGGTTCGTTGCTATTGGATAACATCATCGTACGTATGTCCGGACAGGATGTTAAAAGAGGTACCTTTTCGCACCGTCACTCTTATGTGTTCGATGCTAACACAAATGAACCATATTGTAACTTGGATCACATCAGTGAAAATCAGGAGAAGCTCCAAATCTATAATTCACTGCTGTCGGAATATGGTGTGCTGGGCTTTGAATACGGCTACGCAATGGCCACTCCTCATGCGCTTGTCATCTGGGAAGCACAGTTTGGGGATTTCGCTAACGGCGGTCAGGTAATTGTCGACCAGTTTATCAGCAGTGCTTATACGAAATGGCAACGTATGAATGGACTTGTGCTGCTCCTGCCGCATGGATATGAGGGCCAGGGGCCGGAACACTCCAGTGCCAGGTTTGAAAGGTATTTGCAAATGGCAGCAGGCTACAACATGTTCATATGCAATATCACCACGCCGGCCAACCTTTTTCATGTGTTAAGAAGGCAACTGCTGCTACCATTCAGAATGCCATTGATCATAATGTCTCCAAAATCCCTGTTAAGGCACCCCAAAGTGGTCTCCCCGATGAAGGATTTCACCTCAGGCACTTTCAAAGAAGTAATAGGGGATGATTATGCCATCAAATCCACTGTCAAAAGAGTTATTTTATGCTGCGGCAAAATATATTATGATTTATTGGAAGAACAGCAAAAATCAAAACGCAAGGATGTGGCGTTGATCAGGATCGAGCAACTGGCCCCTTTCCCTGGTAAAAAAATAATGGCGGAGATTAAAAAATATAAGCAGGCGAAGGTTATCTGGGTACAGGAAGAACCGGAAAATAAGGGTGCCTGGTCTTATATTTTAAGGGTATTCAGGGAGTTTCCTCTCGATATAATTTCCAGAAGGGCCGCAGCCTCCCCGGCTACAGGTTATAACAAAGTGCACAAAGATGAGCAAGCTGCCATCATAAAAGCTGCCTTCAAGCTATGATAATTTCTCAAAACATCATCCTATTCCACAGACAGTAAACAGATCTAAAAATATGACTTTAGTAATGAAAGTACCAGCCGTAGGAGAGTCAATCACCGAGGTGACTATTGCCCAATGGCTGAAAAACGACGGTGATTATGTTGAAATGGACGAAATGATCGCCGAAATTGAAACAGACAAAGCCACCCAGGAACTACCCGCAGAGGCTGCCGGTATGCTCAAGATTGTGGCACAGGAAGGAGATACGATTGAAATAGGGGCCACCATATGTGAGATCGATACCGATGCGGCACCCGCTTCACCACAGTCCGGAACACAACAGCGCGAGGCTGCCAAACCTCAGGAGTCCTCAGGGGGGGAACCTGTCAAAACCGGGGAAATCAAAGAAATGGTGGTACCGGCGGTTGGCGAGTCCATTACTGAAGTAACCATAGGGAAATGGGTAAAAAGCAATGGAGACTTTGTTGAAATGGATGAAGATATCGCCGAAATCGAATCGGATAAAGCGACTTTCGACCTGCCTGCCGAAGCCTCGGGATACCTTCAGATTGTTGCTGAAGAGGGCGCTACACTGGAAATTAGCGAGGTGATATGCAGAATTGAGGTGGCTGAAGGAAAAGCACCTGCCACAGGAACTGCTCCGGTGGCCGACACAGGTACAACTGCCACCCAGGCCGCGGCTGCCGCCGCACCTACGCAGCCGGCAGAAAATGCCGGGACATCACCGGCCACTTACGCCACCGGCCATCCTTCTCCCGCGGCAGCAAAAATATTAGCTGAAAAGGGCCTGCAACCCGGTGATGTGAACGGTAGCGGGGTGGAAGGAAGAATCACCAAAGAAGATGCTGAAAAAGCTCAAAAACAACCCACCCCTGTCGCTCAGGATGGGCCGTCTGTCCCGCCAACAGTAGTTACCGGTACCCTGCCCAACGGTGCGAGGGAGCAAACCAGAAAAAAAATGTCCAGTTTGCGGCGCACCATTGCAAGGAGACTCGTAGCAGTAAAAAACGAGACCGCCATGCTCACCACATTTAATGAGGTGAACATGAAGCCCATCATGGACTTAAGAAAAAAATACAAAGAGCAATTCAAGGAAAAGCATGGCGTTGGATTAGGATTTATGTCATTTTTTACCAAAGCTTGCTGTGCCGCCCTACAGGAGTGGCCCGCTGTCAATGGCATGATCGATGGTGATGAAGTTGTGTATAATGACTTCTGCGATATCTCTATCGCCGTATCGACCCCCAGAGGACTGGTTGTGCCGGTAATCCGGAATGCCGAGCTGCTCGATTTCAAAGGCATAGAAAGTGAGGTAATTCACCTGGCAATCAAAGCAAGGGACAATAAATTAAGTATAGATGAAATGACCGGAGGTACCTTTACCATCACAAACGGAGGCGTTTTCGGCTCTATGATGTCCACACCTATCATCAATGCCCCTCAATCAGCCATATTGGGTATGCACAATATTGTTGAAAGGCCGGTAGTGGAAAATGGTGAAATTGTCGTAAGGCCTATGATGTATGTGGCCTTGTCTTATGATCACCGGATTATCGATGGAAAGGAATCCGTTAGCTTCCTGGTTCGGGTGAAACAGCTACTGGAAGATCCCATGAGACTTATGCTGGGGGTATAAAATAGCTATAGTGTTTTTATGTAAAAAAATTAATAAAGAATCATACTTTAAGGAATATAATTATGCAATATGATGTAACCGTGATCGGTTCGGGGCCAGGAGGTTATGTGTGTGCCATCCGCTGCGCACAACTGGGTTTTAAGACCGCAATCATTGAAAAATACGACACCCTGGGTGGCACTTGTCTCAACGTGGGCTGTATTCCATCAAAAGCTTTACTGGACTCTTCAGAGCATTTTCACAATGCAGAACAAACCTTTAAGGAGCATGGAATTACCATCAACCAGCCTAAAGTGAATCTCAAGCAAATGATTCAAAGAAAAAGAGACGTTGTGAAAGTGACCTGCGATGGTGTGGAATTTTTAATGAAAAAGAACAAAATCGACGTTCATCACGGTGTGGGTTCATTTGTGGACAAAAACACTATTAAGATCATAGCGAAGGATGGCAAAGCCACTGAGATAAAAACAGATAAGGTCGTCATTGCCACCGGCTCCAAACCAGCTAATTTGTCTTTCATTAAACTAGACAAGAAGCGGATTATTACCAGCACCGAGGCTCTTGAGCTGAAGGAAGTACCCAAACATATGGTTATCATTGGTGGGGGTATAATCGGTATGGAACTTGGATCTGTTTACGCACGTTTGGGTGCCAAAATTACAGTTTTAGAGTTTCTGGACCGGTTGATTCCGGGTATGGATGGAACCATGAGCAAGGAACTTCAGAGGTCGCTCAAAAAACTTGGCTTTGATATCAAAGTAAGTCATAAAGTCACCGCCGTTTCGGTCAAAGGAAAGGAAGTGATGGTCACAGCAGAGAATAAAAAAGGTGAAAGCATAGAAGTTAAGGGAGATTACTGCCTGGTTTCCATTGGCAGAAGACCATATACGGAAGGACTTGGGCTGGAAAATGTAGGCATTACCCCAGACAATGCCGGACGGGTTGAAGTAGATGACCACCTGAGGACCAATGTCGATAACATTTATGCCATAGGAGATGTTGTTAAAGGAGCCATGCTCGCCCATAAGGCCGAAGAAGAAGGAATCCTGGTAGCAGAACAGTTGGCCGGACAGAAACCGCACATTAATTACAACCTGATACCGGGCGTAGTGTACACATGGCCTGAAGTAGCTGGTGTGGGTTATACTGAGGAGCAATTGAAGGAAAATGGCAAGGCGTACAAAACCGGAACCTTTCCCTTCAGGGCATTAGCCAGGGCCAGGGCCAGTATGGATCTGGATGGCATTGTAAAGGTATTGGCAGACAAAGAAACCGATGAGATTTTAGGGGTACACATTATCGGTGCCAGGGCCGCTGACATGATCGCTTCCGGTGTGACTGCCATGGAATATCGCGCCTCTGCCGAAGATGTGGCCAGAATGTCACATGCTCATCCAACATACATGGAAGGGTTCAAAGAAGCTTGCCTGGCAGCTACTGAAGACCGTCCTATTCACATTTAGTGTTTTTGTTTTTGGCGGTTGACTTTTCTGTTCAGCAGGCAACAGTTGTAGAAACATCGGTTTTAGTTTGTTTGCATATCGGCTGTTTGAGGGATTAGCTTAAGATTTTAGAACCAGGTTCTATTCAATCAGGGCAAGAGGTTTGAAAACTTTCGGTAGTGGCTGGGAACTAAAAGGTAAAATTTCTTTGAAACTTCCCTTCGAGGTGAGTTTTTAAAAAAATCAAACAAATCATCAATTGCCCATTGTCAATTGTTAATTAG
>NZ_JBXEQE010000019.1:0-130018 GCF_056858335.1 Agaribacillus sp. DX54 | reverse complement strand
AAGCTTCCATTTCTGCTTCGATTTGCTCTTGTTCAATTTCGAGAGCGTCCCATTTTTCATCAAGCTCGTCCTGATTATCCGAATCATGGTAGATACCTCGAAGATGCTCGAATTCTTTATCAATGGCTTGAAGCCTATCCGCATCTTCTTGGCTCAATTCAACAGGCTCAGGGTAGATATGTTGATAATCTTGGGTAAACTCATAATCATAGCTTGGTGAAACCTCCACAAAAGCCCAGCCCTCAGCTTCTATGGCCTTAGCTGCATCATGCAATTTTTCACTAAAGAGCTTTTCAATAAGCTTTAGGTCTGTGAGATAGATATCCTCTGAGAATAAATCACGCTCTGCATGACCACCAGCTTTTTCATAGGCTTCAAGGGTAATGAATTTAATTCGGTGATCGTTGGAACTGATTTTTTGCTCCGTGAGCATGGATTTGATTTGGCGTGGGTTCTTTTGCCAAGTCGGTAGTTGCGACCATAGGCTTTCCTGTTTTTCATGGTCGTCTGTTAAGGTAAAGGCTTCAAGGTGCTCAAGGGACATTTCTCCTTCACGATATAGGTCAAGAAGCTTTGAGGAAACACCAGCCAATTTCAGCCTTTGTTTAACGGTTTTTTCAGAGACACCGAAACGGGCGGCGATATCACCCACTGAAATATTGTTTTCGCTCATTTCAAAAAACGCCTCAAACTGGTCTGCGGGGTGCATGGATTGTGTCTGAACATTGGCGGTTAAGGAAACCTGCTGAGCGATTTCGGGGTTGATGGGTTCACATTTAACAGGGAAAGTCGATTTCAGAACTTTATCTTTCACAAGAGCTTTCAGGGCTAAAAGTCTTCTTTGACCATCCACCACAAAAAACCGTCCTTCTTTATCCGCAGGTCTAATGAGTAAAGGTTGGAGTAGACCGTAGGCTTTGATCGAAGCTTTCAGTTCGTCCTGTCTTGCTGTCACATTGGTTTTTCGTGAGTTTTCAGGCGCTACATTAAGCTTGTTTAAGGGGATTTGTTGCTGTGTTTGATTTTCAACATGGTTTACTTGGGCCATTGTGTTTTCCTTTCATAAAATGACTTGGTGGGTTTTTGGTGCTAACCATCTCGTAGCTTTAGCTGCGAGGTGGGTCGCTTCCATAAAACCCAATGGTTACAAAAAATGGGGGTGGCAAGGGTCAAATCATACGAACCGCATTCATGCGGCTTGGGCCAAAGAATTTTTAAAATAGGACGCTACTGCACCGCATTTTTAAAATTCTTTGGGCTTCGGGTTTGACGCGCGTCGGGGGTTCACCCCCAAGCAACTTGCAAAAATTGTTCACCTTGAAATGTGAACTCATGCTATTTCCAAAATTTCTTTCAGAACATCATTCCAGTCCAATCCGCGTGTATCCGGACTGTGCCTTGTTAATGCACCAGTAAAATCTGTACCTATGATTATTTCGGTAAGCCTATGCGTTATTGCATCTCCACCCTCATCATTGTCTGTAATGAGAACAATTTTCTTCAGCCATGAAAGCGTAACCAAATCTCGAATGAGATCGCCCTGCTGTGGAGAAAATGCGCCGCTAGTTGAGGTGTAAAAGGCGTTGCTAAGAGAATGAAGTACCTGATAGCTCAGGGTATCAATGGGGGTTTCGGAGATAATCAGGGTATCGTCGTCCTTCTTTGTGTTTGAACGCCATAAGGTTTTTTCACTGCCTCTTACAAACAGGTCTGCATTCTTCCCTTTTAGTTCGAGGCCGCAAACCTGTTTGCCCTTAAAGTGAGGGAAAACGGCATTTTTGAAATGGTCCTGAAATACCCTTCCCAAAAAGCGCGGAGACGTTAGGATTTTTGCGGGGATTCCTCTGCCTTGAAGGTATTCATGGTTGTGTGCTGGTGAGCAATGGTTGAAGAGCCTTTGTATCCTGCGGGGATCTGGTTGCTTTTCTTGAACATCGGGGACATACCTGGTCGGTTCGGGAAGGGCAATATTTCCGCCGATCCAAACTTGTAGCTCTTGGCCGATCTCAAAAAGGGATTTGTTTGTGCGGTCCTTGGCGAAATCAATGATGGTTCCATTATCCTGATCATTATAGACAGAGAAGTAAACCCAGATGCCATTCTGCCGTGAGATGATGATTTTATCTTCTTTGCCTTTTCTCATGGCAATGGATTGACGGGTACTTTTCCTGCGATCAATCTCATAACCCAAATAAGCAGCGTATTGCGTTAGGTTTATGTCTTGCTTGAAGCGAGTAAAATCAAATGGATTAGCCATTTTGAACCCCCACCAAGCTTACTGCATCTGGAATATGAGAATTTTGCTTGTTAAAGTTGTTGAGATATTCAACAGCCCTTGCTGCTTGGGCTGCTGCCTTGAAAATGTGGGCCTTATCATCTTTGAGTGCTTTGAGCCAGCTTTTGATATAGATAGTATGGTTTTTGGGCTGGGTTTGAGTAATTCCATGCCCTGCACATAAAAAGGCCGCACCCAACTCTGCTACGAGCTCTTCAAAGGCATAGTCTTCCGGCTTGACTTTCTCAGTGATACCAGGGCGATCCAGTCTCTTTTTTGCACCTGTCCAGTGCGTTAACTCGTGGAGTAAGGTTGCGTAATACTGCTCGGTTGCACTGATCTGTGATGTGTTCAGAAACATGGAAGTTTCAGGCATGTTGATATAATCATCTGCTATGGCATAGTAGGCTTCATTCTCACCTGTGCGAATATCAGCTTTTGTGCTTTGACAGAAAGTATCAACCAGTTTGATGCGTTCTACCTGATCAGTTCTAGGTACCTGGGTGCGCTTCGGATCTTCATAGCCTTCAACCTGATTGGCATTGAAAACCGTATAAAGACGGAGCATTGGAATTTTCTTTTCTTCCAGTTCCCCGTTTGCATTCTTTTCTTCTTTGGTGAGCGTTTTGTAAAAAACAATGCGGCTGCCTTTTTCACCCTTGCGCACATGCGCACCTTTTTCTTTCCACTGTTTGAATGTTGCCCAGTGGTTGGAGGTGAATTTTCTTTTTTGCTGATTAAACCAGAGCGCCAGAATATTGATCCCCTGATAGTAATTGTCTGTAGTTGGGTTCATGGGTAGTCCTTGCGCGGCTAAAGATGCGAATGGGGGCTGATAATCGTTCAAATCAACGTCATCTAGTAGGTTGATTATCTTATCTGTTACCTCCTGGTGAATGTCTGGCTTTGTGAATTTCGAATTTGATTCGGTCATATCGGCTCCTAAAAAAGTGGGAAAGCCTTATCAAAGGCTTTCCCGAGTTGGTGGAGAGGTTAGGCAGGAATGGCCTCGGGCTCTTTAGAGATTTCGAGAGAGGGCTTTGTATTATCATTTGCTAGCTCGCTGTCCTTAGCTTTTTTGCGCACGAGATGGTAAGCAAAGATTGTACTGGCGGTCTTTTTGTAACCTTCCGGTGTATCAAAAGACTTTGTACTGTCTTCGCCTTTGGCGTATATCCAGTCTCCTTTCTTGAGCGTCTTCGCCAATTCAAAAGATTCTGTAAGATTGCTTGAGATAAGGGCATCGAAATAGTTCGTGATGGTCTTTACCTCATCGTCAGGGGTTTGATATTGCTTGTTGGTGGCAAATCTGATTTTCGCGTATTTGCCTTCTGCCACAACTTCGGCATCTTTGGTAAGATGCCCTGATTTCATCGTGACATTTACATCAGCAAATAACTCCTGCACGCTCTCAGGTGTTTGCGTTTCTTCTTTTTTAGGTTTGGTTTTTGACATAGGGCGTTTCCTTTCCTGTCGGTTGGGGGTATAATTCCCTTCCTTTTTTAGGAAGAGCGTTTTTTGTGCCGCTCTCATTCTGCAAAGCAGGATGGGGTGCGACATAAAAACTGGTGGATGCCAGGTAACAGACCCGACTTGCAGGTGGTCAAATCAAAGGAATTGCTTCTCAAGGAAGCATGCACCTGAACAGACCAGTAAAAAACAGGAACCACGTCCCGCATTTTTTCTGATTGATCAGGTTTCCGATTTGACGGGCAAAAGTGGTCTGATATCCAAAAAGGAGCTTAGTAAGCCTCATGAATGCAATTTGAAGCGATGTAGATCAGGTCTATGATCTGAGGTACTTTTCCGGCCAACAAATAATCCAGAACCTTGTCTGCAAAAACATCCAGGGTTTCGTTCCAGTCGATAAAATGATCGGCGGCAAGGTCCTCCAGCGCATCAAATACTCTGGCAGCATCGGCACACAAGGTATGGACCTTATCTTCATTTTCATTGTCCCGACCCATAACTTCGGTGATTTGGGCTTTGTGTTCGGGGTTTTGATAAAGATGGTAAGAAATTTTCGCGACGATTTCGCCATAGTATAGGCCATTGGACATAGAAATAGCTCCTGTTCAGGTTGTTCAGATTTTTGAGATATGAAACTTAGGGGGACGCAGGATTTGAAGGGCGGGACTTTAAAGAATGGATTGGCTTAGGTCAAGAAAATAGGAATAAATTCCTACCATCGTATGCAGCAATAAAAGTGCGTAAAAAAGTCCCACCATTAGTATCGGCGGGGCTTTTTCCTTGTGGTTAAGTCAATCAGTTTTTAAAATAACACAACCTGTTAAATAAGGAAGATGGAATTGTTTAACTGGTTAAACCAGTAATCGGCTCTTTATAAGTTTGATATTTGTTTTGCTCACACCATGATTTTCGGACAGTGTTTCCCATTGCTCCAGCGCATGTTTGGTCTGTTCAATAATAGGGTCAATCTGGGAACGGGTAAGGTTGGCTTCTTTGCCTAGCTTGATTAAGTGTTCGTTTGATGGGTTTTGTCCTTCCCCCATGACCATGGTACTTTGGTGTCCTCGTGGTCCTGATGAGAAAGTCAAATCATAAGCTGGTGCAAGTTTCCACTGACCAGAACTATCCATGAGGAAAGAAAAGTTCTTTCCATGATCGTCCCTGTTATGTGAGAGAATATTAAAGACCGCAAGGCGAAACATTTTTTCTACTTCCCTGATATCTTTTGTAAGCACTTCGGTCAAGGCTAGTAAATCTTCATAATCCAAAGCGGAGGTCCTGAAATCAGAATGTAATAAGCCGCTTGCCGTATGCATATGAAGCCTTTTATTGTTATTACGGTCAAAGCGTTGGGTGGCGAAATACCCTGCACCCTTCGAAGCCGGGAAAAGGTGAGTTTGTGCCATTTCAAGACCAGCTTCTTTAGCCATCAATGAATAGACGTATTCTATAGCTCCTGCATCTACCCCGTCCGTTGTGTTGGCAAATTTGACTATCCAATGTTCATAACCCTTTGGTAATTCATGCTTCCCGTGAGTGATATGCTGTTTGTTTTGATCAACACCGATTAGGGCTTTTGGCCTGGCTCCGGCAGATGATCCATTCAGGTCAACTAATTCAGCCAGGACATTTTCAGCCTCTCCGTCAATCACTTCTTGTGTTTGATCGGCAAGCACATCAAGGTTTATGGTTTCTTCTGACCTTCCCTCACTGTAATCAGGTTCATAGACCAAAGCGCCAAGGCCAGTAAAGCCAACATAAGCCAGTCGGTCTAAAGGGGTGAATTCGTTGGGTAAAAGGTTGCGGCTTTTTACCAACCGATCAAATAGCAGGCGTCCCCATCCGTCAGGCAGACTGTCATTAAAAACACCAGGCAAACCTTCAAAAAGAAGCGGGTCGAAAGTTTGAACGCCATAGGTCAAAGGGAGTTTTAAGGGAGATATATCCAGTCCTGACTCGATAAACGCTTCATCAAATTCAAAGTATATTTTGTAATCACGACTGGCTAATCGGCCAACTGAAATAGTCTCGGCTCCAAAGTTCAGACCGACTTTAATTTCATTTAAAGCGATAATATTGCTCATTTGCGTCGTGCTCTTTGTCGTTTTTTATCCTGTTTGCCTTTCAGGACATCATCAATGGAAGAGAAACCTTTATCCAAAGGTTTTGTCGCCTCAACCAAATTTTCAAGGTGCCCAAGCGCCATAGCAAGCTTGAAAAATGACTCTAGCGAGATTTGCCCTTTTTGCTCAAACTTGCGCAATGAAGCCAGGCTGACACCCGAGCGCTGAGCTAACCCTTGCTGGGTGAGATCTTTTTCAAGTCGCAAAGTGCGCATATTCTCAGCAACTTTTCGTAAAGCTTTAGATGTGGTTATAAGTGATTTCATCATATTACTTATACTGCAAATATAACAATAATTACTATTATAGTAGCAATTAAATCACTTTTCAAGTTTCATATTCCCTAACGCTAACTATTCATAGAAAACATATTTCAATGGTTCTTTTCCTATCAATTTCCCGGTTTTTCAGGAAATCGGAAGGATTAAACCGGCATTGAACGTAAGTGTGCCTGGTGTATAAGCATCGCTTATATCGCTTCATTTGCGCTCAGGGAAGGAAATGCAAGGAAGAATAATCCCAGCAGAACAAGGTTTTTAGGAAGAAGCGCTTTCATTGATTGGTCTTGTCTTCTATTTGTTCCCTGGTTTCTCAAGGCGTTTTATAAGTTCTGCATTTTGAAGTTTAAGCTCCTCAATTTCAGCTTCCAGGGCATCTATTCTCCACGCATTGCTTTGAACATGCCCCCAAACTTCCTGGACAGCCACAATAATTGGCGAGATTAGATTTGAGTAAGAAACAGAGAGATATCCTTCTCCACCCTCATGAACAACTTCAGGGAAGAGTTTTTGGACTTCCTGAGCGATTAAACCAACTTCAGCTCTGTCTTTGTAATCACCGTCCTTGCCTGCTTTCTCATTCCAGCGATAAGAAACGCCACGAAGCGCAATAACTTTCTGCAGTGTGCTCACACTATCCAATGTTGAAATATCTTTTTTCAGGCGTATGTCAGAAGCTTGTGTCAGTGTTCCATTGAGCCAGGCATTGTTGCTCGAGTCGATGCGGAAGGCTAATGTTCCACCGTTACAATTCCAAAGAGCGGCTGTATGCGAGCCACCTTCACAGAATTGGAAGCCGCCGCCATTGTCTGTGCGGAAATAAATGGCACCGTTTGTTACCCCGATGCCATAGCGCGTGCCCCAAAGATTGATCATTTGGCGAACCTGGCTACCAAAGTTCAATAGACCACTTGTTGTGCTTGATCCGTTGTTCAGTGTAAGTGTGCCTGTCATTGTGCCAGAAGAGGGCAGGCTGGCACTGGGTGTAAAACAGCCTTCTGCCGCACCTGATGCACTGATACCTCGCGCGGCTTGTCCACTCCCACAATTTGAAGGGTTTGAGGCAAGAGCGTCGGCATGCACAGTGCTATCACAAGTCCATAATCCGTTACTATATTCTAGTTTACTGCTATTGCCTGTACAAACGGGCAATCCTGTGATGGTCAGATACCCACCATTAACAGTTAAAGAACCGCCGATCCACAAGTTATTTGTGCCCGGATTGTATATCAGGCCAGCGTCTGTTTTTGGGCGCTGCACAGCACCACTATTCGCATCATAGAATCCAACATAGTGCGTCGCATTGCCTGAGTCTATATCTGTATTGATGTTATTGGCATTTGTCGCTGTGCCTGAAAGCGCGCCAGAAAACGTTGTCGTAGTAAGGATATTTGTGTTTGGGTTAAACGTCAAATTCGCATCTGTTTTTGTACGCTGATAGCTGCCGTTATTCGCATCATAATATCCCAGATAGTGCGTTGCATTGCCTGTATCTGTGTCTGTGTTCACATTATCAGCATTTGTTGCTACGCCAGAGAAGGCACCAATAAATGTTCCAGCCGTCAGTGTATTTGTGCTCGGATTGTAAGTTAATCCTGGATCAGTCTTTGGACGTTGTGCACCGGTTGTACCATCAAGAAACGTAACAGAATGGTTTACATTGCCCGTGTCTGTTGTGACATCAATGGTCTGTGGCACAATATTAGCTGTACCATTAAAAGATACACCACCAATTGTGCGTGCATTTTGCAGTTGATCAGCCCAAACATTCGTATCACAAGACCAGGTACCAGTTGCATGAACATATTCAATCTTACTGGAATTAGCCGTACAATCCGCACTCAGATCATTCAAGATAAAAGACCCTGTGAGTTCAAGGATAGCGCTGCTGGCACCCGTTCCTGCACTGGTGTCGGTGAACTCGCGCCAAACATTATCTGCGCCACAAACCACAGAGATGTGATTGGTGCCGCTACGGAATTGAGCGATTGATCCAATCGGATCATCTGCGCAAGACGCATCAACGGCTGGTGGCGCTGCATAGGATGCTGTTGGAATAAAGAGTAGTGCAGCAGCAGTTGTTAGAAAAGCTGTTTTCCTGTTACTAAAAAAGTGCTTAATAAAGTTCATTGTTTAACCTCCAATTGGCTCGTGCAGAATAAATACTATCCCACATTCCTATTGTGCTCCAGTTCTATTTTATGGTCAGACGCTCCATCTCCTGTTAATAAAGTACAGTTGAAAGACTTTTGATATTTTTTCCTATCACAAAAGGGATTTAATCCTATCATAAGTAATAGGATTGGTGAAGAAAAATGATAGGATTATGATGGTCTGTGGTTTGTTCATATAGAATTTGTTGCAAGGCCTTTAGAAGGCCGTTTATCTGTAAGAGTTGTCTTCAAGCGCATGAAGCTGTGGCGTGCATGCGCTGAATTTCTTATTGCCGATTTTTTGTCATCACCAAATGCGGCTTGCAATTTCACGCTCCTCCACACCGACAATGTTGAGATAAATTTCGGTTGTTTCAAGGGCGCAATGACCAAGCCATTTCTTAACCAAAGTGAGGGGAACCTTAGTCACGGCATTCACGGCGAAACCATGACGCAGCCCTTTAGCGCATCCGCGTACTCCTTTTATATTGGCTAGTTTCATTACACGTTTAATCTGCCTGGAAGCTGTGCGAAGCGAAAACGACCATAAGCGAGACCCTTTTTGAAGCTTCACCTTATCACAGTATTCTTTCAGGTCATTCAGTAAGAACTCTGGAATTGGAATTTCACGATAGATCCCGCGCTTTCTTTTCTTGAGACTTTCAATAACCACTGTGCCATTGGAGACATCAATACGCTCAGTTGTGAGATTATGGGTTTCGGCTATGCGTGCCCCGGTATAATAGAGCAACTGACAAAACAATCTTATTTCTGTAGGTTGCTGCTTTGTGATTTCTAAAAATCTGAGCCTTTCATTTTGGTTCAAATACTTACGCTGTCCATTGTTGTCATATAGTGACATTGTGTTTTTATACATGATATTTTCTTTCTCAAGATAACTGTCCGAGTATTACCTATTCTCGGACAAAAAATCAAGGAAAAACGCTCAATATCTTCATTTTAAGCAGAATTTGAGCCGATCTTCCTCATTATGAATAATAACAAAAGGGGCATATGTCAAGAAAAAGCCTCACGGTGACGAACTATAGGTAATTTTCGGACAAAATCGCTCAGATACCGACAATTAAGGCCATTCAGAGGCCATTTCAGGGTCTTGGTGGAGTGATTACTATTGTTCAAATTCTTAAAAAACAACCTTATGAAAAAGAAAAAATGCGACACATGTTTTGGGACCGGGAAGGTCACAAGCGGTAGCGGTTTTATGAAGAAGCTAACCGGGCATAAAAACGATTGTCCCACCTGTTTAGGAAAAGGCTACATCTACACTTAATAAGTTATGAGTAGCAAGAAAAGTGAAGGGTTTTTCGGACCGCTCTTAGCAGTTATTGGTGGCTTTTCAGGAGCAATCATGGGCTTTGACTACGGGGATGGGCTGGGCATGTTTATGGGTGGTTTAGGGTTGGGGCTGGTAGGGCTATGGATTGGCAGGGCGGCTGATGCACTTATGAAGCTGGCCTTTGTCATTATCATTTTATTAATCAATGCTTCCATCAGGCGGTTTCTATGGAATTTGTTTGTAACGGCACTCCAGTAGTCAATTGAAAATTAAATTAAATCAAAATAAACATGGCTAAATACGAAGAAGTAGGCAGAGTCTACAGAAAGAAAAAAGAAAACAATATTTGGGGCATCATCGCCGTAATCGTGATCATTCTGATCATTGCCAGTCAATGTTCCTGATCAAGAACATTGACTTTTTCTAATCTTAAAATCTTAACGAAATGAATATAAACAGTTGCAACACAAGCGGAATCTATGGTATAAGGGATCGCTTAAAGAAGGATAAAACCATGAAAAAAGCAGGATTACTTACAACGGGAATTTTAGTGCTTGCGTTCGTTACAGCGAATAGTAATGAAGCTTCGGCACAACAACATTTTATTGACACAGGCAATGAAAAGTTAGCTTGGTTCGATAGCAATAATCCGGTACAAAAGGGTACAGGTGGTGTAGCTCGTAAGATTTCTTATTTAAAGCCTGAACTTGTTTTGCATGTTTCGGGTGGTGTTGATCCAAAATATTCTGCCGAGGATTATGCCAAAATGCTTCGTATCATGTTCAATGATCCTAAGCGCACAAATTTCCCAACTGAAATCGTTGTTCTTTATGAGGAGAGTAGTGAGCAAAGAAAGACTGGTGTTGGCGCATTTATCAAGGGCAAAAAGTTTGATAAAAATGGCGGTGAATATGAAGGTGGGGATGGTGTATTCACACCTGTTGAAATCGTTGGCTACATTCCTCAAATTACAGAGGCACACGCTAAGGCATATGGCCTTGCCTCTCTTGGCACAAGTGCAGAGACCAGCTTGACACTAGCAAATAACTAACCTGGTTGAAGAGATGTAGTTGGCTGGATCGGTTCGCGACTTGGAACTTCATTTTCGAGGGTCTTTTCTTTTATATTCAGCCCTTGAGCAACTTTATTAAACGGGTCTGAAATACTCTGAGCAACTTCCGCGAAAGGGTCGTCACTTATTGAACTCGCATGAGAGATGGATTGATTTTCGGCCTTTGAACCACCATCTACTTTTATGTTTGCAAACGGGTCAGGCTGCACTCTATTTATGCCTTCCAAAATAAGATTAGGAGATGATAAATTTTCATTATTCCACAACTCTGAGTCTTTCTTTGAAATAAAGTCATTTGTATTTTCACGGTCATATTGCGATTGCAAATCTTTTATCTCTTTTTCCCACTCAGCCGCCTTTTCCAAGTTCTTTTGCGCTTCTTGGATTTGCTCTGGCTCTGCCACATCACTATCAAGGATCTTGTTATTGCCCTCCTTAAAGATTTCAATGTCTTTACCCACCTTATCGAGATTGGCTAGAATTTGCTCATGCGCAGCCTCTAATTTTTCCCTATCCGTTAGCCCGTTTACATTTATACCGTCATTTTCAAGAATAAGCGTAAGTGTGGCTATGTCTTGACTATCATAAGCATCTTTATAAGACTTGGTCTTTTTGATAGAAGTTTCGATCTCATTGGCAACCTGCTTCAAACCTTCTAATAGATCCGCAACATCACGTGGAGTTTCAAGAGTCATCTTCATTAGCTCCTCAAAACGTTTCTTTTCCTGCTGCTTCTTATGCTCAGATTGGTGGTTGTGAAGCTCGGACATGTAGGTTCCGGCATGTAGACCATACATGGAGCCGGATAGCTCACCATGAAATATCCTGTTTTCTTTATTTACCCTATTGTCCTCTGACATCTTTTTCCCCTAATGTTATTGCCCCATCTACCTAATCTATTTTAAGACATTATGGTTAATAGAGTTTTAAGGAAAGAAGACATTTTATCCATTAAATGGAACTGTTTGTAGTGTGTTATTAAAGCGTACCATTTTCATAAAATTGTAGATTTTGTTCATTGTCTATTAACTCTTCCAGGCTTATAATCAACCTATGAGTAAATCAGATAAGAGAAAGCTGAAAAATCTAATAATTACCGAAGCGCTTCGATCTGAGCTTAGCCGGAAGATGCTCAAAACCGGGCTTTCACCTAGAAAGCTTGTTCAACAAACCAAAGATCTGCCTGTGGAATGTGATGCAGCTTTTTTGGTGGGTGTGTTGAGTGGTGAAATCAGGGAAGTCTCGAAGGATCTTTATACCAATCTTAAGTGTATCCTGGAAGATGAGAAGGATGAGACAAAAAGAATGGCGCCTGTAACTCAAAAATATATTGATCACATCAACGCGGAAATTGAGCGTACAGGGATAAAACTGCACAGAGTGCTTAAGATGTTTAATATCAGAAAACCGGCTTCTGTTACTGTCTATAGATGGGTTGAGGGTAAAATCAAAAAAGCCAATGCAAGTCATCTATGTCTTTTGTCCGATCTGTATTCCAAGCTTCCTGACGGCGAAAATGAAGAAGGCAAAAGGGCTGTTTCTAAGGGTAACTACAAGACTATTGGTGAGCATTACCTTCCTATTGATGAAGAGTCCAAAATCAAGCTACAGAGGCTTCGGGATATAGGACTTTTACCCGGTTTTATATTCGGCTTAAGAAAGGACTGTCCAGGATATTTAAACGCATCCATCATAAGCAGTTGGCTTAATAAAGAAAACCGAAGGGCAGACCCAAACGATGTGGAATGGGTGCTGGATACTTGCGAAGAAATTCTCGAAGAAACCTTAGCGCTTTACAGGTAATCATCAAATCAATCGTCATTTATTGCTTTGCCTGACTTGCTTCACGATCTTATTGGCCATGAGTATGATACGTTTGGTGGAAACACGACGAATATCCATATAGTGCGCATTGGCGGTCACTTGATCATGGTTAAACCTGATGCCCGCCTCTATGGCTTCATACATCCAGTCAATATGCTTATAGAATTGTCGATTAAAGGACTCCTCAATATGCTCAAATTCGCTTGATCCAAGATTGACCATAGCCTTAATGTTACCAGCAATCAATAATGTACATTTTTCGGCAATTTGGGATGTACAGAAAACGGAAAATAAGGATGTACAAATTTCCAGGTCTAAATTTAGTTAAAAAATAGTTTTCCGGCGCTGCATTCGATAACTATTTCCTTGAAGTTTTATGATCTCACATCTGTATAGTATTCTATCCAGTAATGCGGTAGTTAGCACCTTGTCCTGCAATACCTCAGTCCATTGTTTTGGTGCCTTGTTTGTGGTAATGATCAAAGATGTGCGCTGATGGAGTTCATTGATCAGGTTGAAAAACGCCACAGCGTCCTGTTTTGATACCGGAAACATCATAATGTCATCTATGACCAGCAAATGAGCCTTCATGATGCGATTGTATTCTGCGGCAGCGGTTCTGGTCATATCTTTCATTTTCAGTACTTTTACCAGCTCCTCCATGGTTTTAAAGTAGGCCAGATAACCTTTGTCGATGGCATCAAAACAAAGGCCGGCAGCGATGTAGGTCTTCCCAGTGCCCGAAGGGCCCATTAGTACGATATTAAAATTTTGCTCCAGCCATTTTAATTCCCGCAGTTGATTGAGTTGCTTTTTACCAAGACCGTTCTGAGAGGAGTGGTCATACAATTCCAGGTTGTATTGCAAGGGAAGCCGCGCCCTCTTAGTTCTTCGTTCCAGCTCTTTTTGTTTTCTGTAACTCATTTCGGATTCCATCAGGTTTTTAACAAGATCCAGGTAGCTGAGCTGATTTTGCTCAGCCTCCGCTACCAGTTGGTCAAAATTAGTCGATAATGCTGATAATCTCAATTTTGCACAATAGGCCTTGATCTGTTCTGTTTTTGTCATGGTTCATTATATTTATCGATTAAAAATATCTTCATAGTCGTCCAGATTACTTTTTTCAGGGGTCTGGGATGCTTTTTCCAGGCTTTTTTTGTCCAGCAGTTGAATGGTGGTTTTGTCTTTTGGTGCTGGTGCGCCCTGTTCCAGGAAAAAAACAGTATAGACCTGTTCAAAGTCAACCGCATTAAAGACCTGGTTTTTCAGGCAAAATGCCAGGGATTTATCTGCTACCTGGGCATTCCCACTCCTGACCGCTCTTAAAATAGCCTGGGTCTGATCCCTGATATATCTGGGATAAGTTTCCCGTATCTGATTTAAATAAGCCAAAGCGTTCATTTTATCAGTGAAGTGCCCGCAGGCCTCCTCCATCAGCCTTTCAATAGACAGGGAATGGTCTCTTTTATGATTGGTGTTGATGACTTTTTTTCCACTACCTTCCGGTATTTTATGCATGCAGATATGTTCCCACACCAGGTTGTAGATAAACAAATGGCTATCCAGCTCTTTGAGCAAGACAAAAGTATCAGCCCCCTGGTACACTGCTGTGGGTACAGAATAAAAATTTCCCCTGTAATTGACTGTCCTGTCCTTTCTGACAAGGTAGCGGGTTTCCTTTTCACTGTTATCCTGCATGGGTAATGGCTTATAGGTGTTTAGATAAGATCGCTCGGTATGGAAAGCTTCAATCGGGCTTATTTTGGTCACATGATGTTTGAGGTAATTGGCTGTTCTACCCAGCCAGGCCAAAGCTTCATCGTTGAGGGTTTCCAAATCGATATAAGTGCGATTGTATAAAAAATTCTTCTTCACATACTGTATCACACTTTCAACTTTCCCCTTGCTCTCCGGGTCAGCCTTCCTGCAGAAATGCAACTTGTACCCACGTGCCTTCACATATTGACAGAAGTCAGCGGTAAGCAGCAACTGGCCCAGGTTCTCATCTACCAGCAGGGTACGGTCCTGATCATAAACCACAACTTCAGGGATGCCCCCGAAGTAGCCAAATGCCTGCTCATGGGCCTGGCAAACGGTCATTGCAGTAAAAGCCTTGTCTGAGAAAAGGACAAACTTGTACCTGCTCCTGGACAACACCATAGCAAAAAACCAAACTTTTTTCTTACCGCCCGATGTAAGCCGCATGTTATATTGTCCAAAGTCTACCTGGGCCTGATGGCCAAACGGCAGCTCTTCTACAGGAAAATAGTCTCTCTGAGAAGGTACTACCGGCAGGTTATACTTGCCACGAACATACATGACAAAATTGTATACAGTGCGTGTGCTGACTTTTGGCAGGTCAGTATAGCGCTCTTTTAACCAGTCAAACATTTGAGCGGTTGAAGTATCTGTAAAGGCTTCCAATTTTGACTTTACAAAAGCTTCATAAGGGGAAAGCTTCTTAGCACGATCCTGACTACTTGACAGAAATCGCTCATATTCCTGTTCGTCCATGGCCAGTCTTTTTTCTACGGTTCTTCTATCGATCCCCAGATATCTGCCAATTCTGGCCGCTTTGAAGCCTAATCGTGATAGACGCTTGATTTCATAATACATCATCCAGTTATTTAAGTCCCTATTTGTCATTCCTGCAATATTTTAAATGTTAAAAATTGCAGAGATAATCAAAATTGAGGTTCAGGAAGTGGGCTTTGGCCCATGGGTCAAAGCCCACTTCCTGTCACTGGAAATGTACATTTGTATTTTCCGAAATCAATACATTACTAATTGCCGATTACTGTACAAAGTTATTTGCTGATGACACAAGGTTCAGAATCTTATCTGCTTGTCTCCCATTAAAAACAATCTTAGCATTTTTTTCCATTCATTTCCGATCTTTTAAAAAACTGGGAACCATTTCCCATCTTTTTCCTATTTGAAATGAGAAAAAACTGAGAAATGAACATGCTTTTGTCCGATCTTTGTCCACACAGGACAGTGAATAGTTAAAAAAAGGCCTATACAGGCTTAGGAGACAACTTTTTAAGCCAAAACAAACATATCATACAGAATGCTTGGTTCTCTTAGAATTGAAATCGGAATTTCGAGACAAAAAATAATAGGGATACTGATTTTGCCCTCACTTTTGTTATTAATATCGTATAATATAGACAGGTTGCCCTCGAACCACATGCCTTTCTCTCTTATATTTAATCAATAGCTCTCAAATTCTTATTGATATTTTAATAGTCCCTATGAACGCCTCAACCACTAATCAATCATCAGACTTTGCCATTTTTTGTCCTTCCAGGGTCATCATATTGTTGTGCATCCAATAATTGACCGGTGAGCAGCCGAAAGCGGCATAACTCTGGGCGATCTCTGCCTCATGATGTGGGAATTTAAGCTCCATACCACCTCCATGAATATCAAAAGGTAAGCCTAAATACTTGCTGCTCATGGCTGTACACTCTATATGCCAGCCGGGGAAACCCTTTCCCCAGGGTGATGGCCATTGCATGATATGTGTGGCTTCCGCTTTTTTCCACAAGGCAAAATCAGCCGGATGCTTTTTTTCTTTTTGTCCTTCCAGTGAACGGCTTCCAGCCAGCAACTCTTCCAACACCCTGCCGGATAGTTCACCATAATGGTATTTTTCAGCATATGATATGACATCAAGATAAACTGACCCTTCAGTTTCATAGGCCATACCATTTGAAATAATCTGTTTAATCACCTCTATCTGCTCCATAATGTGTCCGGAGGCTATTGGTTCTATGGAAGGTGATAATACGTTGAGCATGGCCATCATATCACGATATAAATTGGTGTATCGTTGGGCCACTTCCATGGGTTCAAGTTGCTCCAATCGGGCTTTCCTGGCAACCTTGTCTTCACCTTCTCCACTTAGTTCATCTTCAAGATGGCCCACATCGGTGATGTTTCGCACGTATCGTACTTTATATCCAAGGTACGTTAAGTACCGATATACTACATCAAAGGTAATTGCAGAACGGGCATGCCCCAGATGAGGTTCACCATAGACAGTAGGGCCACACAAATACATGCCTACCTTACCTTGTACAATAGGAGAGAATAGCTCTTTTTTGCCTGTAAGTGGAATTTTTACGACTATTAACTCTAAATTGGACCCCATTCATGTCTTGTAGTTAAAATAATTAATTCAATAAAATACGTGTAAACTTGAAGATTCAGATAATAGTAAGTATTTAGCTCACCTCAAAGAATCTTTGGACTGGCCAGTGGTCCTTATACCCATCCACCCAGAGATTAGTTGCCAACTCGTCTTCTGTACTTAGGCAACTATCCAAATCGGATTTAATCAATTCTTCATCCATATCCTGACCAATAAAGACGATTTCGTTTTTCCTATCCCCAAATTTTTTATCCCACCCAGATTCAATGAGTTGTCGATTTTCCATAAAGCCTGCATACCTTATGCGCTCCTCAAAAGGCATACCGCTCCACCATACACCCGCACTATCAGCCCTTAGTGATCCACCTGCTTGTCCCCAGACCAAAGCTTGTTCGGGTCGCGATGCAATCCAAAATAGCCCTTTACTTCGTATTACAGTGCTGGGAAATTTTTCTTGCACATAGCTCCAAAACCTTACCGGATCAAATGGCTTCCGACTTCTATAAACAAATGAATTTATTCCGTACTCTTCTGTCTCAGGAGTATGTTCTTCTTTATTTAACTCTTCTAGCCAACCTGCGCTCTGCTCCGCTTCTTCAAAATCAAAAAGGCCAGTATTCAAAATTTCTTTAGGATTCACTTTGCTAAATGAAGACTCAATAATTTTAGCAGCAGGGTTAAGCTTTTTTATGGTTGATCGAAGAACACCTATTGTTTCTTTGGTTACTATATCTGCCTTGTTCAGTATAATCACATTGGCAAACTCTACCTGATCGGTTAAAAGGTTCACGATTGTACGATCATCACCTTCCATATCTGTTAGTTCTCTGTCCATTAACCTCTCAGGACTTCCGAAATCTTTAAAAAAATTAAAAGCATCAACCACCGTTACCATGGTGTCGATGTAGCTGAATTTGGAAAGGTCAATTCCGTTTTCTTCATCTACAAAGCTGAATGTTTGTGCTACCGGCACAGGTTCACTTATTCCAGTACTTTCAATTAATAGGTAGTCGAACCTGTCTTCATTCGCTAACCGCTCTACTTCGACCATCAAGTCTTCCCTTAAAGTGCAGCATATACAACCGTTACTCATCTCCACTAGCTTTTCTTCTGTTCTGGAGAGCGTGTTTTCGCTTTTTACCAGGTCTGCATCTACATTTACTTCGCTCATGTCATTTACAATGACTGCTACTTTCAGCCCTTCTTTATTGTGTAGAACGTGATTTAAAAGAGTGGTCTTTCCAGCCCCTAGGAATCCACTAAGAACTGTTACAGGTAATTTTTTTGTCTTAAGCATTTTTGTTTTAAAAATTTATTCTGATACAATCAATTTGGAAACATCGTCAATATCTGTTTTGCATTTCCAATTCAATAGCGGACGCACACCTTTATTATTGCAAGCCTTTAATGAACTGAAGGTTGTTTTTTTCCAAATTTAGTTCTCGGTAAAAACAGGCCTTTCGGCGGTTACCTTGCTGGTCAAAAGTGTGGCAAACCCCATTACCTAGCAATGTTACTTGATACACAAGTGCATCTTGATCACAGTCTATCAATATGTTTTCTACCTTGAGAACATCTCCAGAAGTTTCTCCTTTTGTCCAAAGTTGATTGCGGGATGTGCTCCGGAAGGTAGCCAGACCAGTTTTTATGGTCTCATGCAGTGCTTCTTCATTTATGGAGGCCAGCATCAGAATTTGTCCAGTGTCTATTTCCTGTACCGCCACTGGCAGGAGCCCTCCGCGTTTATCAAACCGGGGCGTAAACTGAAGTCCTTCTTCAAGTTCTATGGCTGCATAATTATTTATCTTGTCCATTTTTTTCTTTTTTTGGAACAGGGTCGTATCCATGTGTACCCCAAAGGTGGCACTTGCAAAGGCGTATCAAGCCCATATACACCCCTGTGGCTACACCCACCCCATTCTTGGATGGCTTCCTCCATGTACCCGGAGCAACTGGGCACATGCCTACATGAAGGTGGAAGGTATGGGGAAATACATAGCTTATAGAAGCGTATGACAACAAAAACCGTATATTCAAATACTTTTTTCAAAGTGTAATTACCAAGTCTGGCATATTGCCACTTAATGCACTATACAACTGAGGAAAACAACCTACCTGCCCCACTTCAATCATGTTTTTAGGTTGTACACTTCCGGTACCGCATTGATCAAATTTCCCCTTAGCCAAATCGCGTCTTAGAGCACATTGGTCACAGGCCATGACCAGCATTCCACTTTCCTTGGCTATCTTGTTAAGTCGCTCTCCGGTTTCATTTCCCTGTCTCAGCACATGTGTGTTTTCGTCAAAAAAGAACATACCCACTACTTCCACTCCATGTATTTTTTGCTCCAATTGAGGCAGAATCATGGTTGCTAGCTGAAAAGTAGAAGCCATGTTAGTCTTAAAAATATAAGCTACTTTCATAATGGTATTAGTTTTGGTTCACTGCAATGCAATTTTTTCTTGATGCAATCATTAAGGAGTCCCTATCTACGATCCCTTTACTTGTTTCCAGTTGACCAAATGAGCGATTGCTATGATGGTGCCTCCACTAGAAGTTAGTAAAGCCTCCCTCCATTCGGGTTCTAATACCTGACCTAAACCAATCAGGACAAATCCTATTACAGCGATAGTTAATGCCAGCAGCTTATGATGATGCTTGCGATAGCCATGTATAAGTGCATTAGAGGCAATAAAAAAGCTTAGCAGGATAATGACATATTCTATCCATGGATTAGCTAGAAATTGAAGCCCTGCTAATGGTGCCATGCTAAGCAAAATAGGTAAGGCCGCACAATGCAAGGCGCAGAGCAGGGAGGTAATGAATCCAATAAAATCCAGGTGCAATCCTACAAATTGATTCTTCATACTAATAGATTTAATAAATGCAACATTGTTGCAAAAATAACACTAAAAAGAATAAATGCAATACTGTTGCATTTATAAAATGTGCTCTTAGTGACGTTAACTGTCATGACAGAACCCATGCTAACCACCATGCTCACTTTGTTTGTGAGGAATGTCATAAAACCTACTGTCTTGAAGAAATAGCAGTGCCAGAGGTAGAGATCTCTTATGAGTTCTCAGTTGTTAGTGTTGATTACACGCTTAGGGGTATTTGTAAGGAATGTAAAATTTGATTATTGATGTAGTTTCAAATACTTTAATGAAGTTCAATAATTACTCGATTTGTAAAACACCTCGAGTTTTAATAAACAATAGAATTACAATTCCCAACCTTTTTCCTAACTTCTTAAAAGTTGAGAAGCATTTCCCATCTTTTCCTCAACTCGGATAGGAAAAAACTGAGAAATGAACACGCTTTTGTCCGTTCTTTGTCCGAGCGAAAGCTTTAATCATCAAGAAAGCCCTATACATGCACTAAAGTACATTTTTAAGCCAAACAAACCTGTCACGCAGAATGCGTGGCATTGCTGGAGTTGAGAAATTAAATAAGAACCCAGTTGGGAAATTGATGAGAAAAAGTTGGGCAAATTCCTTGTAATGTAGCTTTTGATCTATTTTTCTTTCTCATCTCTTCGCACGCTTTCCAATCGTTCCTAGTCTTTCTTAACTAAAAAAACCGTTTCCCAACATATTTTTGTCTGAATACCATGAGACTGTGAATGATGGAAAGGTCCAGCTTTACAAACCCACGAAATCTATTCTGTCATTAAAATGAATTGAATATTCAGCCGCTCAACATCACATTAAGCGGCTGATACTACCATTTTTCATATTTCCTAGCTCAACTTTTTGATCAACTTCATTTGTCTGTCTGAATGACCATAATATTTGAGATCCGATTCGAAGAAATTCGACTTGTCAAGTACGGCCTTGAAGTGTGAAAAGCATTCAAAACTATACTTCCCGTGGTAACGTCCCATACCACTATTTCCAACACCACCAAAAGGAAGGTTTGAGTTGTTGTTTTGCATAACCGCATCATTGATTCCCCCACTACCAAAAGGGATTTCACTCAAAAATCTATCTTTAATTTTATTATTATTAGAGAATAAGTAAGCTGCAAGCGGCTTCTCAAAACTTTTGATGATTTCGAACGCTTCATCGATGGTCTCATACTCCACTACCGGAAGGATCGGACCAAAAATCTCATCTTGCATTACATCATCTCCGAGTGTCACATTGTTGAGTACTGTAGGCTCAATAGTTCGCTCTGCTCTGTTTGTCTTCCCTCCGAAGTGAATTTTTTCCGGATCGATCAATGAGACTACTCTATCAAAATTTCTTTCGTTGATGATTCTAACGAAGTTTTGATTTTCGACGGAATAGTTATGCTTTTTGATTTCATGCACAATTCTCTCAAGGACTTTGCTCTTTATGCTTTTATGAACCAAAACATAATCAGGAGCAAGGCATAATTGACCTGAATTCAGGAATTTTGCCCAGACCATTCGCTTCACACCAACATCAATTGAAGCATCTTTTGTAAATAAGGCAGGGTTCTTACCTCCCAGCTCCAATGTCACGCTTGTAAGGTTAGGAGCTGCTGCTTTGTTTACAATTTTACCAACCTGCGGACTTCCCGTGAAGAAAATCTTATCGAAGCGCTGATCTAACAGAGCGGTGGTCTCAGGAATTCCTCCTTCTACTACATGCAGGTAGCTGGCATCAAAATTCTCATTGATGAGCTTTGCCATTGCCCGACTGGTTACTGCTGATAACTCACTTGTTTTTAGGATAGTAGTATTTCCTGCCACCATAGAGCCTACCACTGGAATTAATGAAAGGTTGTAGGGGAAGTTCCATGCACCTATCACCAAAGACACACCCAAAGGCTCAGGTACCAAATAGCTCTTGGCAGGCTGATTCATCAGGTTAGTTTTGACTTTACGATGTTTTACCCATCTTCTAACATTTTTGATAGCGATATCCAATTCTTCATAAAGAGGAAAAATTTCCGTCAATTGGTTGTCGTATTTAGACTTCCCAAAGTCCTTGTAAATCGCTTCATGCAAGTCATCTTCATGTGCCTTGATCAGGTTCCTGAATTTCTTCAGTTGCTCAAGTCTAAACTCCACTGAGCGCGTGACATTACTATTGAAATACTTTCTTTGATCTTCAACTAATTGCTGAACTTCCTGCTCAGTAGTTGTCTTCTTTATCAATGTATTCATGATCTTTTGCTTTTAATATTTTTAAAGTGAGATTAGTCTTTAACCTCTTGTTCTTTTCGGATTTTTTTGATGAGTTTTTTCTTAGGCATCAATGGAGCGAAAGAAAGTTCCAGTCGCTGTGAAAAGGGGATTCCGGAAATGATCTCCAACTCACCTTTCATCATAGCGTTATAACCGTCTTTTGCAACATCTGCTGCGTTGGCCGGCTTTTTGTAAATGGCTGTTTTCGCCATGCCTGAGTGTGCCCCGAATCCTGTCTGTGTTGCACCAGGTAACAAAGCAGTTACAGTAACATTCGATTTATCGAGTTCACCGGAAAGCGCATTACTGAAAGAGGTAACGAATGCTTTTGTGGCAAAATATACTGCTTGCAATGGTCCGGGAACCAAGCTGACAGTTGATGAAACGTTTAGAATTTTACCAGCATTTCTTTCAACAAAGTCAGGCAAGAAGTGACGGGTTAAGGCCGTTAGTGCAATAATATTGACCTGAATCATCGCCAAATCCTGAGACCATTCCCTTTCGTGAAATTTTCCTACTCCACCAAAACCAGCGTTATTGATCAAATAGTCAATTTCGATGTCATGACGCTTTACCTCGTCATAGATCTCCTGAGTGGAAGACGCTTGAGCGAGGTTTTTGACGATAGTATAGACTTCCACGCCATACTTTTCCTCCAATGCTTGCTTCAGGGCTTTCAGGCCTTCTGCATTTAAATCGACAGCGACAATGTCGCCTCCTGTTTGAGCGTGAATATTGGCAAACTCCTTACCGATTCCACCTGCTGCTCCTGTGATTAAAGCTGTGTTTTTCATTTTTGTGTTTGTTAGAATGATTAATGATTTGATTTCTTACTCGCCATATACTTTACATCATTTAGTTAATCCATAAAGAGAGGTGCTGTTCTCTCCTCTCCCGGTGGTGGTAGGACTTCTCCACCTTCCCATACCCAGTTGGAATGGACTCCTAAGAATTGCCGCCCTATTTTAGTAGCCGGTTCTTGCAATGTGTTTGCCATGGCCATGATGAGTCCATGTTCCAGTCGATCAATAATTTCCTGGGTTCGGTTGCCTCCGGTTCTGATATTTCCCAAAAGCATCGCTTTTTTCCCTTGTTTCAAGCGATAGCCGGACAAGAACAGAACGGTGACAAAATTTGAAGGGGCACCTGTGGTAGCGCAGTGAGTATCGGTCACCTCCTTCACCAGTTTTTCTTTTTCTTCCTTTGAGAGTTTTGCTTTAGATAATATGAAATAAACAGGCATGAGTCGTTGATTTTAAAATGATGAATTGAAAGTGTAATACCCTTTGAGAGTTCGTGATGAGAGCAGGTCAGCGCCCAACCTTAGAAAGTATTTTACTTTTCCCGGAATGGTTAGATGTTTGCTATTCCTTTGGAGTAGCGTATTAAATACCGGGGTATCCAACACACTGATGATAAGCTGGTCTATCCTTTGTCCGGTTATTTGCAGCCAGTCTCTTGCACAGGCTTCAAACATTACCACCCTTTGGTGTTGCTCAACATTTTCATTGGATTCTATCGCCAGAATAGAAGGCTGCTCATTCTTATAATCATGGAAGATGTTTTCTGCCGGAACCTGATTCCAAATGATCAAAAGGGAATCTGCACTTATATGGGTCTTATAGTTTTGCCTGATTAGTGACTCCAGGCTCTTTGTTTGTCTTTTGGAGAATTGCCCCTTGCTAACGATAATTAATATTTTTTTCATGCTTCTTTGTTCTATTTTGCAGTGCTTGCTGCCTTGTTGAGAACAAAGTTGGGAGGATTTGAAGAGGAAAAATTTACCCTATGGTAAAAAACGATTAATGGACTAATTTTTTTCTGATCCTACTCAGGCTTTGCTGTGTGATGCCCAGGTAAGAGGAGATATGGGCAAGCTTGGCTTTTTGAAAAATAAGCGGGTGTTCTTCGAGAAGTTTCAGATAGCGGTATTCGGCAGATTCGGTGTGAATACTCATGACTCTCCGGCTTAATCTCATGGCAAATTCCACAAATAAACTTTGAAAGGCTTTGTTAGCCTGGTCTATTTGATCACTTAGCAGGTTTAATTGATCTTTAGTGATAAGAATAAGCTCAGTATCTTCAAGCGCCTGAAAATTCAAAATGTTCGTCTCCTCTTTAAAAAAGCTAAAAGGAGAGGTTATCATCATATTTTCTGCTGAAAACCAATGGGTCATCTCCTGTCCATCAAGATCCAGGTAGTAGAGTCTGATAAAACCTTTCGAAAAGTAATAGAAATAGTGACACCTCTGTTTATGCTTCAAAAACACTTCACCTTTTTTTGCACTTTGAGTTTTGAATTCAAAGCCTAATTTCTCACTCCATTTTTGCAAATGCTCTTTAGCTATGAATTGATCTGACCGGAACATATAAAATTAAGATAACCAATCTCTTGGGAAATTCCTTATTATAACCCCGTTAATGTGCGGCTATTCATTTTTTCTTAAACCAGTAGCTGATTTTCCATAATCTGATCATTATCTACTATACAAGCAGGCACTAAACCGGATTGGAGATAAATTCTCGTTTATGAATATTCAAAACAGGTTCATTTTGCTATTCTGTTGAGGTCATTTACCTCAGTGTTTCAATGTCAAATCATTTTTCTCATTTATTTCCTAACTTTTAAAAAGTTGGGGAAAATACTGTTAAAGTGCCTTTTTATCTATTTTTCTTTCTCACCCATTCCCAACTGAAGCACGCTATTTCTCATCATATTTTTGCCTGTTTTTTGTCCGTAGAAAAGAATGGACAAACATATCCATAGGACAAGTATTTCGAAAGTATTTTTCCCAAAGAACCACTGTCTCTCTTCAAACCAAATTTGAAAGCTATTCTATCCTGATCATTTTAATTCCTTCTCTTCCATACCTGGTAGGGAAATACATCAGCTCAGCCCTGGCAGGGTTTAATGAATACGCACCTGTGTAGCGAGGCATTAAGGGTATATTCGCTTTATATTCTCCCATCTTCAGCACTTCATAAAATACGGCAACTCTGTCTCTGTAATATTCCCTATGCACTTCCGGCCATCTCGCTTTAGGCTTATCTGTAAAACTGCAACCCGCTGGGATTGGAATTTCCACCATGACAAATTCAGCATCTTTTTTTACCGAAAAATCTACTGTAAGATTGACTTCTTTACCTTTTTGTAGTGTATTTTTTGCTGAACCCAAACTGCTGTTAACCACAAAATTACCTTCTACTTTTTTAGGGTTCTCATTAAAGCTTTTCTGATAAACAGTGAGGTAAACAGGACCGGGCCCCTCTTTTTTAAACTGAATTTCATTGGATAAAGTAGCTATAGATTCATATGGGAATTGATTAACCTCATCGCTATGGTCTCCAGTTATCTTTAATGATGCAGGCACATAATTTTCTTCCTTACTAAGTATGAGAGGCAGAATGGACTTAACAATTCTGGATGCTTCAAGGGTATTTCGCCAATAACCTTGTTTCCGTTCTCCAAGTAGATAATTTATGATAGCCTGTTTCTCAGTAGCATGGCCTTCTTCGTGTTTTAATATTTCCAATGCCAAAAGGGTGAGCAGATTAGAGTCCCTGTATACCCAAATACCATCAGATTTCCAGAATATACCTCCTAACATGGTTTCCTGTTGGTATGCCCAAAGACTGTCCAATGTGTAGTTTGTTAGCTCAAGTTTCTGTTTTAGGCGGATTAATTTGAATTGATCTTCCAGATCAAGGGATGTACTGTCCAATGGTTCAAGATGGGAAGGGTAATCGATTTTGGCATCCAGAAGGTAAAGTAGCTCAATAATGTCCAGTTTGTTTTGGCCTTGCATGCCTAGTTGAGCTACAAGCTCGTCGATGATAAAATCATATTTCAAAGGAACCTCAAAGCCTATCCGCTTTGCGTCAAGTAAAGCCTGAAGAACATGTCTGGTTATCCAGTTAACCGTATTACCTTTCGGCCACTAGCCCCATAACCCTTGTTTATTTGTGGAATTAACCAGACGTTTGATATGTCGTTTGATCTGGTCATCGTGTTTAAATGACTCTCCTAAAAATCCTTTGATCTCACGCTCACAGAGAAGTGCTTTGACCTTGGATGCTGTTTGCTCATTACAGGCGTGAGGGTAGTTCTTGATGGCTTCTATTTCTTCGAGTAAAACAGGCAGTTCATTTCCATCGGCTCGGATCGTGACTTCTCCTTTTATGGAATCTGTGCCCAATCGGTAACGTTGTGGTTTATCTATTACCTTGAATACACCCTTAGTTTCTATTACTCCTTTTCGATAAACCGGAAGCCTTCTAAGTTCTCCATCCTTGTAACCTTTTTCTGTCTGAATAAAATATTTCAGTTTAAGGCTATCCAAAGTTGAAGGGCTTATCATGGTTGAATCAAGATGAGCTTTCGGTACGGTTACTTGATTTTCAATGGCCTTTTCATTGATCTCGAAGGTTGTTGTTAGACTAAGTGTATCTGGTGAATAATTCAGGGCACGACCCAGGATTTGTGTTGAGTCACCAATGACGAGGAACCTTGGTAATGAAAGTGTTCCCATTACTGGTTCGAATGACCTAACTTCTATTTGAGTTTGTCCGGTTCTTTTGTTCCCTTGAGCCGCTAAAAAATACGTATTCCAAGAGGTGACATCATCAGGGAACGTCATTTTGAAAGTGGCAACTCCTTTCCTATTGGTTGTAAGTGAGGGTTGCCAAAAAGCATAGTCGGAAAAATTTCTTCTGATAGGATTTGCTTGGCTTATATCTGGAAAGCTTGTCAGATCAAAATATTGTAACTCAACCATCTTTTTTGCTTGAGAGTCGTCTTTAAGGTTTACTATGACAACACCATTTGCAGCTCTTGAACCATAAATCGCTGTAGCTTGATCGCCCATTAAGAATTCCAATCTTTCAATGTCATCAGGGGTCAAATCCAAATCGGCTCCATCATAAAGCACTCCGTCTATCAAGAAAAGTGGTGAATTATCAGCTCTGACACTTGACATTCCTCTTATTCTTATGCCTGCTGAGCTTCCTGGGGTTCCTGAAATTACCACACCAGCAATTTTTCCACTTAGTGCATCATGTGCTTCTACAGTCACGGTTGATGCCGTCAGAGGTTTCTTTGTATGCACCCCGTACCCAACAATAACGACTTCCTCTAATTGTTGAATACCCGGTGTAAGTCCTACATCTATATAAGAGCGAAACCCAACGTTAATCTCCTGAGTATTATAACCTACAAATGAATAAACTAATACCGCACTTCCCGGTACGGAAATCTGATACCTGCCCTCCAAATCAGTCACAGTTCCAATGGTGGTCCCCTTCACCAAAACACTTACTCCCGGTATCCCAAGCCCAGTCTCGTCGGTAATAATTCCAGACACGATGTCCCCAGATGGTATTGGCTGTCTTCTCGTCATATTATAGATTGACTTCAGCCTATTGAAATCTCGAAAGGCGGAATAATAGCCTTCGCCAACGGACTTGACATTCCTGCTAATAATGTCATTGAAATAAAGGCTTACGGAATCTGATTGCTGGATACACGCAACGTCCAGTTTAAGGTAAAGGGTAGTATTGGGCCGGGCTTCAACACTTCTCTTTTCTAGATAATCGTTATCATCAAGCAAAACGTAAGTGTCATAGATTCCTGGCTCCAAGTCATGAAAAACTGGTGTGCTGCCTCCATAGACACGAATGAACGAAGGGTCTGCGCTTTTGAAAATGACATAGTTCTTGGGCTTGAGCTTTCTAGGGTAGGGATTCCACAAGGCAAGCGTTCCTTTTCCGTCAGTCGTTTCCTTTGGATATTCAAGATATTTGTAGTTTGCCTGTTTGTTATTCTCTACTGATTGAATAAACTCATAGATATCCTTTTCTGTAAGAATATAATCATTTAAAGACGGAGTTCGTTCATTGGGATTTATATACAATCTCTGTAAATCTGAGGATTTCATTTTTACTAGTTTTTCAGAGAACTCATATTTAAATCCGGATTCGAATTTGAAATCAATCTCATAGGAATCCATGACCTTATAGGTAGCATCTGCATAAGGGTTGAGTGGTCCCACTTGTATAGTATACTTGTTTTGAGGACTCCAATATACCCGGTCATCCTGCTTTATATAAGACTTTAAACCAAGATGGTGTACTTGTGTCAAATACCTATTGGCAAGACGCTTTTCCTGGATCGTTAGTTGGGAAGGTTTCGCTACAGTTTCTATTTGATCAGCATCTAGAGAAACTACGTTCCTATGACCTTTTACGAAGTGCACTGAATCAAATTCAATTTCGAGATTGGCCGTTCTTATTTTGAGATGATGATAGCCCTCTTTAGATGCAAAAGAGTATTTTCGTTCATGCTCTGCCATACTGAAATAAATGGGCATTTCATCCAGATAAACTATGTGAACAGGAAGTATTGCTCCATCCTGAACGACATACGGAGCAAACTGAGTAATAGAGTCCGTAGCAGGAAAGGCTTGGTTGTAAATGCCATTTTCGGGGTAGATGAACTGGTAATAGCTAATCGAATCCAGAATCATTTTTGCATTCCATACCTGCCAGTTCAGATTTTTACGTTCAATGTCTTTATCCAGCGCAGTGTTTTTTAGATTAAAATTGTTGATAAGTTTTCTGTCAGCATAGGTCTTTTCAAATTTTAGTAGTTCAGGAGGGGTATATCCTTCAAATTGACTTTTTAATCCAAAAGCCGTTACGTCCACGCCTTCCATTGCTTTTCCTTTGGAATTGGTCACCGATACCCTGACTTCCTGATTCTTACCAGGATAAACAAGAGCTGGCATATTGGATTCAACTTCCAAATTGGACTTCTCTAGTGAGATTCTATAATTTCTATCATAGGCCTTTCCTGCCCACACGTAATTAACGGATATAAAATAGTCTTTTTGCGTAGTCGTTTTTAACTGAAGGTTCCAGTCTTTACCTAATCCCCTTTCGACTTCTCTATTTTTTCGATACAGGAAATACCTGACGTCAACCCCTCTGGGATTGGCTAAACGAATGCTCAAAGAATCTGTATCCCTTTTGGCGAATATGTCGACCTGACTTGATTCATTCCTTATCGAAATGGTATCAGTAAGTGATGTTGTTTTCACAATATATTCGGTTCTTAATGGATTGAGCTTAATATGACCGGGAAGGTTAAGCGTCTGGACATCAGTTGTGCTTTGCTTATTATCAAGTCCGGTTATTAAGGCCTTTTCAGGCATCAGCGAATCGCCCCGCCAAATGCTCAAATTCAATGTATCACCCAATAGTTCGTATTTTAATTCCTTCCTTTTAAGAACATACCGGAAGCTTTTAACTTCCTGATGTACTTCAAAATCCGCTGTAATGAACTTTGCAACCAACTTATATTCTATGTCTGCTTCGGGAAAAATGTTGGATGATAAGATAATGTCTGTTTCACCAGTTGCAGCCAGTTTTGTGGAAGTCTGCCAAATTGTGTTTTTAAGATAAAGTGAATCTGAGACCAGTTCATTCAGTACCACTGGATATACTGATATTTCAGCCGAGGCATCCAGAAGATTAAGACCGTTGGTATCCGTTCCTTTAAGAAATGCAGTTATGGAGTCTCCCTGTGAAATTTCATCTGATGAGAGCCTAAGTTCAAAATTTGCCTGATCTAATTCGTAGTCTTCATAAGATATCGACTCATTGAGTAAGCATTCTCCATTTCGTACTAAATGAATTCTTATTTCGGAATCCAGTTTCAACTTTAGGCTGTCATGAAGAATAAATTCCGTTTCATAGAAGCCAGGTCGGTAGGGCGAGAGCGTTTCGATTCTTTTGGAATTTTTTCTATTGAACCTCCAGCCCGATCCTATCCATACCTCCAGTTCCTTCTGTACCAGTTTATCCCGATGGGTGAGTAAATAGGTTTTGAGTCTTACGGTGTCTCCGGGTCTATATCTCGGTTTATTTAGTGCTATGAATCCTTTATGATCCTTGCCATTTTTACAGTGGTAGTCATCAAAAATACAGGCAATTGGACGGATAAAACCCTGTGGCTCTCCCCAACTAATAGATCTTACCACATCGGCAAATGGCTTATAGACGTAGTAGAAAAGTCCCTTTGGTCGTCGTGTTTTCAAACTTCGGTAAAGATCATAAGGTGACTTAATGATGAGTGTAACCGGAATCGTAATGAACTTCAGCGGAACACTATAGAAGATTGCATTAATGGTTCTTCTGAATTTAGAATAGTCGATTTCTCTATCCATGCCAAAATGTGAGGTGATACCATTGTAGTTGACAGTAATAATCCCCTTTGAATTGTTCTTCTTTATACGGTAGGAATTTGTTTTAGCATCATATTTCAGACGCTTTGAACCCAATCTAATGACGGCATCTTTAATCTCAACACCATCGGCATCAAAGACTAGTATATTAAGATCAGAACCATTATTTAGTATTTTGATTTCAACGTTTGAAATCGTTACCAAGTCAAGCTCAAGCTGGTTTTGGACGGCTCTTACCTTAAGGTAGTTTCCAAAGGGTAAATCGGCTTGTGGCAGACTATCTGTCGGATATTCGGTAGCCAAATTGGTAAAATAGCTTTCGTCGACCTCGTTGATACCCTTCTTTACGATTTGCTCAGTTTGAGAAGTAGAAATCTGATACAAGTATGTTAGATAACTCGATTGCCTACTATCCCCGGGTGAAACCTGTGCTTTGGAAATAAAACTTAACAGAAATAGAAAAAGAAAACCAACTCTTCTCATACCAATATTCAATAATTAAATGGGTATAAATTTTATTCAAAGGCTAAAATAGCAGCTTTAATTAAATGATGCCCGATCCCCGCATATTCCATAAATAGTTCGCAATTATGTTTTTTAAAAGAGAAAGGCCTAACGAGCTAAAATTGATTGCATTAATCTTTTCATGATAATTGAATTACGACAGTCTAAATCGAAATTTCTCATCTTTTTCCTGGTTTTTTAAAAGATGGGAAGGATTTCCCAACATTTTCCCAACTTATATGAGAAAAAACTGAGAAATGAACACGCTTTTGTCCGTATTTTGTCCGCGCAGGGCAAAGAACCTTTAAAAAATGGCCCATAAATGCAATAGGGGATGATTTCCAGCCAAACAAACTTATCATACCGAGGACATGGTTTTGCTGTAACTTAGCAAGTAGATGGAAAACCTGGTGAAAATTGTAAAAATCCGATATAAATAACTTCTAAGAAGATTTTTCTTATTTCTTCTCGACCTTTCTAATCTATCCTTATTCCCAGAGACATCAAAATGATCATAAATCAAGTCCTGGGAACAAAACAAGTACCAGGACCGACATCTTAACATAGAGCAACATTTGTTATCAAAAAAGCCTTCTCAAGATTGTGAGAAGGCTTTTTAAATAGATAGCTCTGAGTTAGAAGTTGTATCTGAATCCAATACTATAATTTCTTTCGGCTGTAGCCCATCCATAACGATCTACAAAGTCTTCATTAAAGATGTTATTGATGCTCCCTGAAATTGTTAATTTTTTAAATGTATAAGACACAAAACCATCAACAAGATTATAGGAGTCTAGAATTATGTCTTCGTTTTCAGGAGTTTCTCCAACATACAAATGGGTCAATTTTACAAGCATATGCTCTACCGGTATAGCAGATAATGTAAACCCAAATTTGTTCTCGGGTACTCTCCTCAAGATTATTCCATTTGTGAGTGATCTGGTGTAAGTATATTGCCCTGAAACAGTTAGCTGCGGTAAGAACGAATAGCTGGCATTAAGCTCCACGCCATCCGTCTCGGTTTCATCATCCAGATTTATGTAACCGCCATCCGTAGATGTATCGCCGTCCGTAGATGTATCATTGAAGACAAAATCTATCAAGCTCTTATCTTTTCTATAAAAATAGACAGCTCCCAGTTGAAATTTTCCATCTGAAATCAATTCGAGCCCACCTTCGGCAGATTCGGATTCTTGTGGCTCAAGGTCTGGATTTCCCGCATCAGAGGCTAGAAAGCCAAAGTCACCGGCATACAAATGATTCAGAGATGGGGTGAGGAAAGCAGTCGCGTAAGATCCAAGAACTTTAAGCTTACCAAAACCCAGATCGATGAGGTAGCTTGGATTGATGTTCCAAACAAAGTTAGATCCGTATTCACTATGTTGATTCAAGCGCCCTCCAAGTTGGATATTGAAATTCTTTGTATCATAAATTAGCGAAGCATACGGATCAATCATTGTAAAGCTCTTACTATCTGAATCTTCCGGCTTCCAGACAGGTCGCTGCAGATTGACTCCCCCGATCAATTTAACTTCATCTGTCAGGTTCTGATCCAATAATACATCTGCCTGAAAAGTATTTCCGTTAAACTCACTGACACTTCTAATACTTGGGTCACTGAAGCTGGGCGAATCGAAGATTCGTTCATTGGTATGATAGGAAAGATTACCTTTTATACTTCCACCTGTCCATTTATAGGCAGAAGAAAATCCGAACTTTAATAACTTAAGGTCTAATTCCGAGTCATTATCTCTGAATGCACCACGGTCAAAATCGCTTTCAACATCATCATAGGCTGCCATTAAGTCGATAGAAAATCGATCCGAAAATTGGTAGCCCAATTTCCCAAGAAAGTTCATACTTTTAATTCCGTCATTATCAAAACCTTCTGTCCCCAATGTATCATGGGCAGCCGAAAACCCTTTGGAACCCCTAAAAGAGCCACTGACCAAATAGCTAAGCTTATCATCAAATGTACCCGAAACATTTGCATTAGCGGTAAGTGTATTAAAACTACCATATTCGACATTTACAACGCCTGAAGCAGCTTCTTTTGATGCTTTTTTGAGCGTTATGTTAATTACCCCTGCGGCTGCTCCGGTACCATATAGGGAGCTAAGGCCTCCTTTCAGCACTTCTATGGATTCTACCTGATCCAGGTCCAACATTCGAAGATCAAAAGTTTGAGTGAGACCCGATGGATCATTAAAAGGTATTCCATCAATAAGTATCAATGTTTGTTCGCTTTGAGCTCCTCTAATTCGATAGCTGATATTAGTTCCCGGGGTGGCAAAGTTCCCATCAATTTGCACGCCGGGTATTTCATTGAGCAAATCGGTAACATCTTTACCTCTGTTGGCTTCTATTTGCTTTCTGTCAAGTTTATAGATTGTTTTACCGGATTTTTCAAGCGTTGTTTCTGTCTTGTTCCCTGTCACAACTACATCATCCAGTTGGACAATTCTTAGGGAGTCTTGCGCTTTTGCTGTTAAACCTAAGCAGACGCATACTGCTAATAAACAGGTTTTTTTCATTCTTTGTTTCATAGATTTAATAAAACGAGCTTAACTGCTGTGTGGAGCACGTGGTGGACTTCACTTCAACTTTCACCCGAAGTTTAGTTCGAAAATAATTTTCTTCGGCAGGTCTCCTGACTTGTTCAACTGAGGCTTCCTTCCCATCCCGACAGGTCGGGACAGTGGAATTCGATTTGGCCCAAGCTTACTGAACTTACAGTTGCGGGGACAGTTCTTGATTTTCACAAGATTCCCTTTTAATCCCATGTTTTAAAGGTTAAAAACATGGAAACCGAATTGGCCACAAATTTATACTTATTCACGAACTAAAAGAGAAAAGAGCATAATTAAGTTTTTTAATGGATGAAGTTGAAATTTCAAAAACGGATTTAATTAGGTTAATTAAAATAAAATCATGAGAGAAGCTTACCTTTACACCTGAAATAAGGTGCATAAGCATAAAAGGGAATCCGGTGATATCTTCAAATGGATAAATTCCGGAGCTGCCCCCGCAGCTGTAAGCCAAACTCAGACTTTCTGAGGGGTTTTAAAACTAAGGCCACTATCCCGACCTGTCGGGATGGGAAGGCATAAAACTTGGCAAGCCAGAAGACCTACCTATTTCAAAACCAACAATTCGACGCTTAGGGGATGAAGTTATCGAATGCAACAACATACAGGGACAACTACGTTCCATGCATTTATCGCCTTTTTGTGAATTGAAACAATGGATTAATGATGAATGAATGAAAACGTATCTAATAGGCACCACGCTACTCATTTTACTAGTTGCTTGCCAGCAAACTCAAAATCAATCAGCAAAAAGTGAAGCCTCCGACTCGGTTAAGGCGGTCACCTCATTTACACCTGAAATAACCTATGCCAAACACTTCACGATAGCGGTTCACGAAAATTTTAAGTCCGTTATTGTCAAAAACCCTTGGGTGGAAGATGATACGTTGGTTTCTTATGTTCTGTATTCAAAAGAGGCAGCAGCACCTTTCTCCGTCGACTGGGCAGAGTTTGTGATTCCGGTACCAATTGATGAGGTGGTTACCACATCCAGCCCCCACATTGGTTTGATTGGATTGCTGGACGAACTGGACAAAATCACAGGAGTATCGAATGACAGGTATGTGTATAACCCCCATATCTACAAAAAAATCAGCGAGGGTCAAATACGACAAGTAGGCTCTCTTAAGGAAAGCAACCTGGAAATTTTATTGGATTTATCCCCTGACTTAGTCATGAAAACAGGTGTTGATAATGTAAGAAATGAAGATGAACGTTTGACAGAGGCCGGTGTACCGATTTCTTATAACGTTGAATGGATGGAGAAGAATATGCTGGCGAGGGCAGAATGGATTAAGTTTGTCGGGGCTTTTTTCAATAAAGATGAAAAGGCAGATTCTATCTTCAGGCGTATCGAAAAGGAATACCTGAAAGCAAGAGCGATTACGGCAGACATTGATTTCCGGCCTGCTATTATGACGGGGAATAATTTTAAAGGAACCTGGTATATGCCAGGTTCAAATAGTTATCTAACCAAGCTTATCCAAGATGCGGGTGGAGATTATTATTATAAAAATGAGAAATCAACAGGTAGCCTCCCACTTAGTTTTGAAGTGGTTCTCGATAACTTAATTGAGTCCGATTTTTGGATTGGCCCGAGGGCTGAGTCGCTAAAAGAACTGGAAATGATGGATGAGAGATATACCCTTTTTAAAGCTTTCAGGGATGGGAACGTATATACCTTCAATAAAAGAATGAGTGAAAATGGGGGCAATGACTATTGGGAAAGTGGTATGGCCCGGCCCGACCTCATCTTAAAAGATGTCATTAAAATCTTCCACCCTGAGCTTCTACCCAATCATCAACTTTACTATTACAAAAAACTACAATAAAAGCGTTAGAAGTTGACCGCTGACAATGAACATATATTGAAACCCTGGCTGGTCGTACTCATTGGCATTGGGTTGATTATTAGTTTATTTTTGCTCGATCTTAGTTTGGGAAGTGTGAAGATATCCGTAAAAGATTTATTCCATATCATCTTTGGAGAGGCGCCTAAGAAATCATGGGAATATATTTTTTTTAACTTCAGGCTCCCTAAAGCCGTAACGGCTATCTTAACCGGAGCCGGTATTTCGGTAGCCGGCTTGCAGATGCAAACGCTCTTTAAAAACCCTCTGGCAGGCCCTTCGGTATTAGGTATCAGTCACGGCGCAAGCTTGGGTGTAGCTGTCTTTGTGCTTTCTTCTACAGCTATCTTCGGGATAAGTACCAATTTTCAGGAGACCTTGGGAAGTTGGGGGTTGGTGTTTTTCGCTATTGGGGGTTCGTTTTTAGTGCTTTTCAGCGTATTGTTTGCTTCTGCGCGATTATCGGACAATGTGACCGTGTTGATTGTTGGGATGATGTTTGGATTTATTACAGGAGCTGTGGTGAATATCCTGCAATACTTCAGTGATCCCGAATTGATCCAAAACTTTCTTGTATGGACATTCGGAAGCCTTTCCGGGGTTACCTGGTCGCAATTATATATGATGGGGCCAATTATTGTTCTTATGCTCTTGCTTTCCCTTATATATTCCAAGCAGATGAACGCATTACTGCTGGGAGAGAACTATGCTACCGGTGTTGGTGTCAACGTTTCTCGAACAAGGATGAAACTTATTTTGATTACCAGTGTGACGGCTGGAACGATTACTGCGTTTACCGGCCCCATCGCTTTTATTGGTGTGGCAGTGCCTCACTTAGCTCGTTTACTTTTCCGTACTTCAAATCATAAGGTGTTGATTCCAGCTACTATGATGTGTGGCACGATGATTATGCTCATTTGCGATATAGTTTCGCAATTGCCAGGTTTGCAAACTACACTTCCGCTCAATTCCATCACAGCATTGTTCGGTGCTCCTGTCATCTTAGCAATTATTATTAAAAACAAGAAAATGAAAGGCGCATTTTGATGGAAATTAAAGCGTTAACAAACAGAAATTCTGCGTACTTCACTGTCCCGATTCTATATACCAGTGGATTGACAATAGGCTACAAAACAAGGCGCAGTACACTCACCCTCGAAAAGAACCTGAATGTAAAAATTCACAATGGCGAGCTTGTCTGTCTGATTGGTCCCAATGGTTGTGGCAAGTCCACGCTTATGCGTACCATTGCCGGTCTTCAAAAGCCACTGAATGGAGAGGCGTACATTTCTGAAGTCGATGTAAAAAGAATTAAGCCACATCAATATGCCCGGCTATTGAGCTTAGTACTTACTGATAAAATAAACGTGGGAGCTATGACGGTGATGGATATTGTCTCTATTGGGCGGTATCCTTATACCAACTATTTTGCGAAGCTGGAAGCTAAAGATCACGTAATGATTCAGCGTGCGTTGGAAAATGTTCATTTAGGTGATTACAAATATCGGTTTTTTAATGAACTGAGTGATGGAGAAAAGCAACGTGTACTCATCGCCAAAGCACTGGCACAGGATACTCCATTAATCATGCTGGATGAACCAACGGCTCACCTGGACCTGCCAAACCGTGTGGAAATCATGAACATCCTCAAACGTTTGGTTAAAGAAACCAACAAAGCCATATTACTGTCTACACACGAGCTCGATCTTGCGCTTCAAACTGCGGATACAATCTGGCTGATGAATCAAGATGAGGATCTGAAAAGTGGGGCCCCGGAAGATTTGGTTTTATCCGGTATGTTTGAACGTGTGTTTAAAAGCAATGCTTTTCACTTTGATAAGCTTTCCGGCGCTTTTAAAGTAGTCCATCCTGCCAAAGGGAAAATATCGTTATCAGGAACCGATATTCAAAGCACATGGACCCGACGTGCGTTGGAAAGAGAAGGCTACCAGGTGGTAGCCGACCCAAACTCCTCTATTAAAGTGCATTACGAAAATGACCAGTGGCTGCTAAACATCCAAAATAGTACTTTCCGGTGTCAAAATATTGCTGAAATGCTTAAGGTATTGCGTCATGAACAGTACCCAGACTAGCCGTTAGGGCAATGGTCAGGCTTTCTTTTTCCGCTTGTATAGAAACAAGTTCCACTTTTCTTCCGCTACACCATGTTGGTCCATCTCGGCACGTGCAAGGGTGAAAAAGAGATCGGACAGGCGATTAATATAGGCAGATACATATTCTTCCACACAAGCCGGATCTTCATCAGCCAGGCTCACCAATGCCCGCTCACCACGTCTGATTTGTGTTCGGCAAACGTGGCACAAGGCAGAGATTTCATTCCCGCCCGGCAACAGAAAATAATCGGAAGGGCTGCTCAATGTATGCTCTACTTCGTCAATCCATTGTTCGCAGAAATCAGCCCCATCCACAGGTTTAGGGTTTTGATTTTCTTTGTTGGAAACGGAGGGGCGAGCGAGGTGCGACATCATGTCCATGAGGTCTTTTTGGATCCGGTGTAAATTACCCTGCCAATCGTGATCAGATCCCAGCTTAGCACGAAGCAAGCCTATCGTACTGTTCACTTCATCCAAAGTCCCCAGACATTCAATGCGGGGACCATTTTTAGGTTCCCGCTTTCCACCAAATACTCCCGTCATTCCTTTGTCTCCTTTTCTTGTATATATTTTCATAATTCTTTAGCTTATTAATTAAATTTAGTCGCAGTTTTTAATCGATTCAAATGCCTAAGTCTTTACAAAGGTATGGACAAAATTAACCCTAATTGAGACAGTATCCTTGGGGAGCTTAACAATATCAAATCTTTTTTCAGCATAAATTTTCAATAATGCTTGCTCCAACGCCAAACAGTAACCGAATTCCTGTAATCGTTGTTCATCCTTATGGTAAATATCTTCCCAGGTAGGGGTGAAAAATACCTTCTTACGGAATTTTTCTTTGTAAGGAAATCGGACAAGTTGTGATGGTATCGGTTTACCCTCTACTTCAAGGTAAGCGATTAAATCAAGTATGGAACGATCTGTAAAATAGGCATTCGGACTTAATTCAAGCGCTTGTAGCGAAGCTTCATAAACTAATGCTGCAAATCGATCCAGATCTCCCCAGGGCATTCCATTCCCTACTCCTTCCTGTTCGCAGATAATGACCTTTCGAGATACTTCATGCATACAAGGATATTCCTTTTCCAGGGCATTGATCAAAGTGGTTTTTCCCGTGCCTGGCGCTCCGGTAATGATATATTTCTTAATGTATGCCTCCATATACCCAATAAATGATGAAACCGTACAACATACAAAAGAGAATAGTACTGGCCCAATTCACGTAGATTGCTGTTGTTAAATCACTATGATTGATTGTTCGGGGATTACTGCCTATATAGGGTTTGTCCACCAATTTCCCATAATAAAAATTAGGACCGCCAAACTGACAATTCAAAATGTAGGCCAATGCCGCTTCAGGATATCCCGCATTCGGGCTTGCATGCTTCTTCCCTTCATGAAATACAAAGCGAAAGCCCTTGAACCTGAGGTTTGTTATCAAGATCAAAAATGCTGTGATCCTGGCAGGTATAAAATTGGCAATATCATCCAACTTGGCGGCAAACTTTCCAAATGATCTATACCGGTCAGATTTGTACCCGATCATAGAGTCGAAGGTATTGATCATCTTATACGCAACCGCACCTGGCACTCCAAACAGAAAGAAGTAAAACAAGGGCGCAATCACCCCATCACTTAAATTCTCGGAGAGCGTCTCCAGCGTAGCTGTTCGTATTTGCTGCTCATTGAGCTTTGAAGTATCCCTCCCTACAATCCATGAAAGGCGTTTTCTGCCGGCCACTACCCCTTTCTTTTTTAACGTATCGAATACAGCCTTCCCTTCCTTGATAAGCGTTCGGTTTGCCAGGCAGTAAAAGAGTAATATAATAGCTACGATATCGGCAATAAGCGGATTGATTTCATACAGCCAATCCAACAGAAGGGCCGGTAGCAAATAAGCAAGCACCACAAGGAGGATCACTAATAGCAACCCTTTCAAAAATCTGCCATTGCCTTTGTTGAGTCGTTGCTCACCTTTGGCAATAGCATTGCCGAAAAGCACGATCAGGTGCGGCATCCATCTTGGATCGCCAAAGGCCGAGTCAAGCAAAAACGCAAATAGAAGTATGTAAACCTTGTTTATTTCCACTGCTTTAATGCTTTTATCAGGTCGCTTTGTGCTTCATGGCTTTGAGTGGACAGGCGGATGTATTCACCATGAAGTTTTTTGAAATTAGTGGCATCACGTATCAGTATTCCATATTGTACCGCCAGGTAGTTCTTAAGTTCAGCGGCAGTACCTCTTTTTAATTTAACAAGGAAATAAGTAGTATGGCTGGGTATCACTTCCAGCCAGTCTATCTCCGAAAGCTTCTGTATAAACGCTTGTGCCTCGTTGAGCAGCTCTTCAACATTGAATAGCCAGCGATCATAATGTTTAAATAATTGTAATCCTGCGTGTATCGCCAACACATTGACACTCCAGGGCATTTTTTTGGTGAGAAGTTGCGTAATGATAGCTGATGAGGCGGTTACATAACCCAACCTGATGCCAGGGATGGAAAAGGTTTTGGTCAGGGAACGGACGACAATCAGGTTAGTGAAACGCTTTACCAAAGGGGCAAGGGATTCGAGTTGAACAGTAAATTCAATGTATGCCTCGTCTATCACAAAGGTTGTATCGGGAGCTTGCTCAATTAGCTTTATTAATTCTATAGTAGGGATAATGCTACCGTCCGGGTTATTAGGATTGCCAATAAAAACAAGGTCATAATTAATAGGTGTAAGTGCTGCCTTATCTACCAGTTCACAATTTAATCCATACATTTTACAGGCATCTTCATATTCGGAAAAGGTGGGTGCTACTATTGCGGCATATTTGTTTGAGAATGCGTGCGCAATGAGATAAAATGCCTCAGTGGCACCATTGGTAAACAGACATTGATCCATTGGCAAATCAAACTTGCCGGCAGCTACGCCACTTAGTTCTTCGGCAGCAGGAGAGGGATAGCTTTGTATGGCATGTGTATAAGACGACATCTCAGCAAGTAGCTCAGGTGGGCATCCCTTGTAATAAACGTTGGAACTAAAGTTGTGCTTTATAGTTCCCCCATATAGATGAATATCGTCCCCATGCCCATTAATCATTGTTTTTGCTGTTTTCTATGATAGTATCCATATCCAGGTGTTGGTCAATCCAGTCCGACAACTTTTCATACTGCGCTTCCTTAAAAGTCAAATAATCCATGGCCTGGGCTTCCTTGTATTTTAAATGCAACAATTCGTTTACAACAATTTGATTATCTAATATCCCGTGAAAGTACGTTCCCCAGCTTTTATCTCCATCAAAGTAGCCTTCCGGTGTTCCATTAACCATGTTTAGATGCTTGCCAGCAGGCACAGAAGTCTCCCCCATGTGGATCTCGTAACCAGTACAAGCGGTGTCATACTTCTTGAATGTAAAGTCTTGCTGGAGGGTGGTTTTTTCTTTGGTCAACGTAGTGGTAACATCAAACAAACCAAGGCCCTCTTCTTTGCCTCTATTGCTTTCTACTTCGTACGGGTCCTTAATCCATTGCCCCATCATTTGATACCCCCCGCAAATTCCAATAACAGGAATCTTACCATACATCGCTTTGATGGTTTCGGTTAGCCCGTCTTTCTTTAAAGCCACCAGATCTTCAATGGTGTTTTTCGTGCCTGGTATGATGAGCACATCTGCTTTTTTCAGTTCTTCATGATCTCGGGTATAATACAGATTGATCAACGGTTCTTGCTCTATGGCTTGAAAGTCCGTATAGTTTGACAGATAATGCAGTTGTACAATAGCTACATTAAGTTTATCCTTTTGGGCCGCGGTTTTCCTTTGTTTAAGTGCCACAGAGTCTTCTTCTTCCAATACAATGTCCGAAGCATAAGGCAACACCCCAAGCACGGGAGTAGCCGTCAACTCATCGAGCATTGTTTTTCCTTCTTCAAAAAGCGTCATATCACCTCGGAATTTATTGACAATTATCCCCTTAATCAATTTTCTTTCCCATTCTTCCAAAAGAGCGATTGTGCCATAAACACTTCCGAATATCCCGCCTTTATCGATATCAGCTACAAGGTACACACAGGCGTTAGCTACTTGCGCCATTCTCATGTTTGTGATGTCCCTGTGCTTCAGGTTCAACTCGCTGATGCTTCCTGCCCCTTCCATCACAACGGGACAATAAGTATCGTTTAGCGTATAAAATGCCTTTTTAGCCTCTTCAAATAGTTGGCTTTTGTTATTGGAGAAGTACTCCCTGGCGGTCTGGTTGCCTATCGGTTTTCCATAAAGTACAACCTGAGATTGGTTTGTGGATGAAGGCTTTAATAAAACAGGATTCATCTCTACCCTGGGTGCAAGCCGACAGGCCCCAGCCTGTACCGCCTGTGCCCTGCCAATTTCCAACCCGTCTGCCGTAGAAAAACTATTGAGTGACATGTTTTGAGCCTTGAAAGGCGCAGGGGCAAAACCATGTTTTTTTAGCCAGCGACAAATACCTGTAGTCACCCAGCTCTTCCCGACATCAGATCCGGTTCCCACAATCATGATTGGCCTCATCTTTTCCATTGATTCACTTCTGCTCAAATTTTGGATATATCTGTCTTAAACTATTTATCTAAATTAAATCTCAAATTTGCAAATAAATGCTAATTTTACATCGTTTTGGTGGATTTCCTTTTTATAAGGAAACCTTAATATGGGAATCCGGTGATTCAGTAGAAAAATCCGGAGCTGTACCCGCAACTGTTAGTCCCTCGAGGATGTTTCTGAAATTCATTGGCCACTGTCCCAGCATATTTGGATGGGAAGGCTTCGGAAACCGGACGAGCCAGGAGACCTGCCGGAACACGACTTTATCAAAGCTTTCGGGAATAAAGGCTAAATGATACTTTGTACCAATCTAGTAAATCGCATTATCCTTATCAGATAATGTTTGGGCGTTACAATGTGGCATCTATCTTATTTCGGAAAGCGAGTAACAGAAATAAGAAATGACTGCCGAATTAGTCCTTATAGGTCTTCAAATGCTTTTTCTGAGTCTCTACGGAGCATCTGGCACTGCGCAATTTCTTTCTGACAAAAGGAGAGGTTGGATGGCTTTCACCATTGTGTTTTTAATGGTTGCCTTTTCCTGTATATTCTTTGAAAGCCAGCTGAAAGGTAGTATTCAGCTAATACTGTTTTTACTGCTTGTTTTAGATTACCTGCTTCACTCAGTAAACCCTCCTTCAAAATGGAAGCGCGCACTCATCAGTAGTATGATAACCTTTATGAGCTGCTCCCTCATTTTTTTGCAATGGCAAAATGTAATGGTGGGGGTGGGGGTTATTCCTGTGGCTGGCCTTTTGTTTTGGTTGATTAAAAAATGGTCTGTTTGGTTGACAAAGGTCCGGGAGTATTTTCTAAAAGCAGGAACAATCATTACCTTATTTTTTGTGTTAGAGCCTGTACTCATAAGCATTCAGCAAAATCTGAAACCTATGGCTACCATTCCTATTTCTTCAATTGTTAATCAACAAAACTTTATACTTCTTGGCGTGCTGGTAATGCTCATGCTCGGAGGATTTGTTTTGAAAGAAAAATCAAGACTTTAAATCGTATGAATATTTTAGAATCATCATTATTAGCCATTGCTAATTTGCTTTACTACCCGGTTATTATTGGAATATTTTTGGTATTGGCGCATCAGGCCGTGGCAGCAGGTAAGTTTATGAGTGAGTTAAGGCAAAGACGAAGCAATAACTTTAAGAGAATCAATATGTTCAAAGCACAACATAAAGTTTACTTCGAATCTCCCTCCTCTACCTATAAAGCAATAGAATTCGATCTTTTACATCAACTCCGTAGTTGGCATCAAGCCTATATCAAATCCCTGAGCAATAATAGATTGGTAATAAAAGCAGGCCCGTCACTTGGCCTCATGGGAACACTTATCCCCATGGGAACAGCGCTTTCTTCATTGTCACAAGGTGATCTTATGATTATGTCGGCCAATATGGTAACGGCATTCACCACCACCGTAGTGGGTATGGCCTGCGGGCTGACAGCTTTTCTGATGAATTACAAGCAAACAGAATGGATGAGGCAGGATCTCCTTGAATGTGAAAGCATGTGTGAAAGAAGCCTGGTGGATTGGGAGCGTACAGAACACGGAAAAGAAAAGTTAATCAACGCATAAACACAAGAGAAGATGAGTATTTCAAGAAGACATTCCTTTATCGATGACGAGCTTTCTTCGGAAGCAGACCCCATAAGCAGTATGGCTAACCTTTTTGATGTTAGTATGGTGTTCATCGTTGCACTTTTTTTTGCGCTGTTTATGGCATACAGCACACTTGATCTGTTCAATCAGGATTCAGAATTAATTATTACCAAAACAATGCCTAATGGCGAATTACAGATCATTACTAAAAAGGGGAAAGAAATTAAAATAGAGAAGGTAACCGAAACCACAGAATCAGGCAAAGGGGTGAAATTGGGTACGGCCTATGAACTGGAGGACGGACGAATTATTTATATCCCTGAAAAATAACAATCCAAAAATGATGAAAAACCTTCTCTACACCGCCCTCTTTTTACTGCTTAGTAATACTAACAGTCAGGCCGATGATCACAAAGTAAGCATTGTTTTGCTATTGTCCGATTCCTATCACTTGCTGGGTGAAAGCACTGCTAAACATGTGAAAGAAGTACTTAAGGGTTATAAGGTAGTGGCCAATGTAAAATGCTATTACTACGCTGATCTGGACCAGCTTACTTATGACCAGTTGCGCGACAACCATCTGATTTTCATTGACATCATCAACCCTGCGAAAGTAGCAAGCGCTCTGCCGTTGTTAAATCAGTTGGCCAAAGCAGGAACCAAGGTGCTGGCGATAGGCTCGGACGAAGCTGCGGGGCTGGGTAGCCATACGCATATTGAACAGGATGCACTAACCCTCGAATTTTATGAACAGTCAGGGCGTGATAACCTGGTACGTATGGTGTTGGATCAATGTCAGCGCACACTCGGTTTGGACATTCCTAAGCAAACTCCGATCCCCATGCCTGAATTTGCGCTGTGCAACATTCAAACTAAAAAAATATATGCAGACTTTGAATCTTATCGCAGTAACTACCACGCCTATATGAGAGGCAACCCGTGGATTGCCATTAATATTTGGCGAAGTGATTTTTTATCGGAGCAACTAATTCACATTAAGGAATACGCAACGCAATTTGAAGATAATGGCTTCAATGTACTGTTCTACTACGGATTCCCAACCAAAGACGATGTCAGACCACTTTTTTACGACAAAAACGAGCATCTTATTCCGGAAGTAATATTGGCGCAATCGGCCTGGTTAGGTGCAAATCCACATGCCAACCGAGAAACGTTTGAAAAGCTGGGCATTCCGGTAATTAATATGATCCAGGTGAACCAAGGTGCTGAAGCGTGGATGCTGAGCGACCAGGGGATTAAAATTTATAAACGTACCAACTCCTTAAGCATACCGGAGCAAATGGGAATGGTACAGCCCATTGTAACCAGTAGCAGAGAAGTTTCGGATTCACTAATGCAGCGAAAAACAAAACATGCCATTGTGTTTCAGGTAAAGCGGCTGCTGAAAAAAGTGCAAAAAATACATGTCCTGCAAAATAAACCCAATAGCAAAAAGGAAATTGCGCTGATTTATTATAGCCATCCGCCTGGGAAGGAACTCTTAGGCGCAAGTTATCTTAACGTAGTACCTAATAGTATTCATTCCATACTCACACGTCTTAAAAGTGAGGGTTATCATGTCGGCCATCAATCACTCACGAAAGACAGCATTTTTTCAAATGTTTCGAAATATGGGCTCAACATCGGTAATTGGGCCCCAAAAGAGATAGATAAGCTTGTAGAAAAAGGAAATACTACCCTAATCCCCATGGAATTATACCTGAAGTGGTATGCAAGGCTGTCCAGCTCATTGAAAAATAAGATTGAGCAACAATGGGGAAAGCCTGAAGAAAATAATATCATGATCTGGACGGATAAAAACAACAAGAAATACTTCGTGATTCCATCCATTCGTTATGGCAATGTGCTGCTTACCCCTCAACCTGTACGCGGTTGGTCACAAGATTTAGATGTAATGCACCATGATATTTCCGTGCCTCCACATCATCAGTACATCGCTTTTTATCTCTATTTGCAATATGGCTACCGGGCAGATGCCGTCATCCACCTCGGTACGCATAGTACACTTGAGTGGCTCCCAGGAAAAGAAACAGGGTTAAATCAAAACGATGCTTCAGAAGCGCTTATTGGTGATTTAGTAAATGTCTACCCATATATTGTGGATGATGTTGGGGAAGGCCTGCAAGCAAAACGCCGTTCCGGGGCAGTCATTATTGACCACATGACACCTCCTTTTGACAGGGTCAATATCAATCCGGTGTTAAAAAAACTGGAACAGCTTATCTCTGAACACGAGATAGCAGAATCAAAAAGTACAGCCCTGGCACAGGCCAAGTTCAATGAAATACACAAGTATGCGAAGGAATATGGCATTCTGGCTGATTTGGACATGGATACCATTGCTGATGATGCGCAATTGCATTATTTAGAACATTATATTGAAGAAATACAAGAACAATATTCTCCTTTGGGGTTACATACGTTTGGACAACTGCCTCGACAGCGCTATATCGAGAAAAACGTACAAGCCATTGTTTCACAAAAACAAGGGCTAAGCGAGAAGGAACGCAAAGCATATGCAGAAGATATCAGGGAGCGTATTATGGCTAGTGCAGAATCTGAACTCAGCGCACTTGTAGCTGCTTTGGATGGAAAATACATTCCTGCATCTACAGGAAACGATCCTCTTCGTAATCCCAACTCTTTACCCACGGGTAAAAATTTCTATGCCTTCGATGCAGATTACGTCCCTTCAGCGGAGGTATACAAAGAAGGAGAACGCCTCGCCAATGATCTTATTCAAACCTACCGTAAGGAGCACAATGGCGAATTGCCTGACAAACTGGCTTTTAACCTGTGGTCTACCGAGTGCATCCGAAACGAGGGCATTATGGAATCACAAATCCTGAGCTTGCTGGGAGTAAAACCGGTTTATGATGGCTATGGTAAAGTAACTGATTTGAAAGTAATTCCCCGCCGTTTGTTGAAACGTCCACGCATAGATGTAGTACTGATCCCTTCCGGTCTTTATCGGGATATATTTCCTCAGTTGGTGTTATTGCTGGATAAGGCAGTCAAATTGGCCTCACAACAAGATGAAGTGGACAATTATGTCAGACGGAATACGCAGCATTATTACAAAACGATGATCGAAAGAGGTGTTGAACAACAAATGGCTGCGGCACTTTCGGAAGTTAGAATTTTTTCGACACCTGATGGCGCTTATGGTACAGGAACCAACACGGTGATCGATGCATCAGGAAGCTGGGAAGATGAAAAGGAAGTGGCCAATGTATTTATGAATCGTATGCACTTTCCTTACAGCAGTTCCTTCTGGGGAAACGAACCCGTCAGTGATTCTGTGCTGCTTACACTCTTCAAGCAAAGCCTTACGGGAACAAAGGCCGTGCTACACAGCCGTACATCGCACTTGTACGCCAGTCTCGATAACGATGACTTTTTTCAATACCTGGGAGGTACGGCGCTAGCTGTGCGTGCGATAGAAGGCACTTCTCCTGAAGTCATTGTTTCCAACTTGACCAATCAAGGGCAAATGAAACATGAGAAGCTGAAGTATTTTCTTAGTAAGGAAATGCAAACCCGTTACCTCAACCCAACCTGGATCAATACAATGCTCAATGAAGGTTATTCCGGGGGACGCTTTATCAGACAGGTAAGTTCAAACTTGTGGGGCTGGCAAGTGACCGTCCCCAATGCAGTAGACCAAAACAAATGGAAAAACTTCTTCGATGTTTATGTTGATGATAAGTACAATTTAGACATTGTCAACCGTTTCGAACAGTCTGGAAACCTGTTTGCCTATCAGGTAATGATCTCCCGTATGTATGAGGCCATACGGAAAGAATATTGGACACCGGAGGAAGAAGTAAAGCAAAAACTGTTATCAGAATTTCTGGTCACAGTCGATAAGGTAGGTTTATCCTGCAACCTGAATGTCTGCAACAACCCCTCATTGTCCAACTTTCTGGAAAAAGAATTTGAAGAAGTGGAAGGCATTTCATCTGAAAAAGTTGAAAATTATCGGAACCAACTGGATGAAATGAAACAACGTTTGATGGCTGATGGACTTCCTGGCAGCATGCAATTAGCCGCAGATGCCAATAATTCAAGCGAATACCTACCTAAGAAAAGTGTGAAAGGATATAAAATCGAAGCATTGAATGCAAAAGAAGAGCCTCGATCCCCGATCGATACTGCTAGCTGGAAATGGATTGTATTGACACTGGTGGTGCTGTATTCCATTTTCTACTTTTCACGAAAACCTATGAAGAAAAAGTGAAAGCCTTAACCCCAAATCTAAAAAAGAAAACTGCTTAGCTTTTTGATCTGTTTAGTTAATATTTATGCTAATTGGATGAGAAGTTTCTCATCTTTTTTCGCTGATTTTCAAAAGATGGGAAGGATCTCCCAACATTTTCCCAACTTATATAGGAAAAAACTGAGAAATGAACATGCTTTTGTCCGTTCTTTGTCCGAGCGAAAGCTTTCATCATCAAGAAAGCCCCATACACGCATTAAAGTACATTTTTAAACCAAACAAACATGTCACGTAGAAAATGTAATTTTACTGGGCCTGAAGTAAAAGTTTGTGCGGATCTGCTTACATTTGCCGCATAACTTTGAAGTCTCTCCCCATGCTGAATGATCCCGATTTAAACGGAAGATATCTTGGAACCATCTCTAAGGATTTCGCCCTGGTTTCGGAAACTTTAAAAGAAGCCTCTTATCAAATCCGTAAACGTGGTTTTTCCGATTATCCGATATTTCCCATTGCCAAAGTGGAAATCCCCATCGGACAGTTGCTAATCGCCAGAGGGGAAATGGCTTTGGAATGGAATTACTACGCCACCTATCTTGATGAATTTGTACAAAGGAAATTGATTGTACAGGAACTGGTTGAGGAGTTTACAGCCAGTTATAAAAATCCGGATGAATTTTGTTGTCTCTTTGTGGTCGACGAGGAGTTTACAAATTTTGTGTATATTCCCTACCCTGAAGATTAATTTTATTGATAAATATCGATAGGCTGGGGGTAGACTGCGAAGACGAGCAATTTGGATAAAAATTTCAATATATGCGATTGGTCATCGGGTATTCAATAGCAGGCAACCGGGCAGCCATGAATAGTTTTACCAGGTAAGACACTTAAAAATGATGCCACCCCTGGGCCGTAAGAGGAATCGCATCACTACCCTTTGTAACAAGATGGGCCTTTGTGCCTTTACCTGTTATATAACCAATCAACGTAACATCATTCAGGTATTTGATTTTCTCATAGTCACTTTGCCCAATAGTAAAAAGCAGTTCATAGTCCTCGCCCCCATTTAAAGCGCAGGTAAGTGGGTCCAGGTTAAATTCTTCAGCCGTTTTAAATGACAAATCGTCTATGGGAATCTTATCACTGTGAATATTGAGGCTATAACCTGATGCTTTCACAATATGCAGCAATTCCGATGCTAATCCATCAGAAACATCAATCATGGCGGTTGGTTTTACGCCGGCCTCCTTAAGCTCATGAATGATATCCATTCTGGCTTCGGGCCTGAGATGCCTTTTGACAAGGTAATCAAAGTGGTCCAGCTCCGGCTGCATGTCAGGGTTCGCCAGGTAAACGGCCTTCTCCCGTTTTAACACCTGAAGTCCCAGGTAAGAAGCACCCAGATCGCCGGTTACGCAGATGATGTCGTTTTCGCTGGCTCCGCTTCTGTAGGTAACATCCTCATTTGCCACCCCGCCAAGCGCTGTGATTGAAATAATCAACCCGGAAGTGGAGGAAGACATATCTCCACCTACCAAATCGACACCATAGTTTTCGCAGGCTAAAAAGATCCCCTTGTAAAACTCATCCACAGCCTCAACAGAAAATCTGTTGCTCAAAGCCAGATTAACAGTAATTTGCTTTGGAAGGGCATTCATGGCTGCGATATCTGAAATGTTTACTGCCGCTGATTTATACCCCAGATGTTTTAAGGGGGTGTATGATAAGTCAAAATGGATACCTTCCACAAGCATATCTGAGGTAACAGCCATCAGGCCGTTACCCGTTTCGATAATAGCAGCATCGTCGCCAATACCTTTCCTCGTTTCCGGGTTTTTTATTACTGTATGTTTGTTGATCCTTTCAATAAGGCCAAACTCACCTAATGTCCCTATTTCAGTCTTTTTTGCTTCTTTTTCCATTGATTCACATGATTATCACATATTATCCAAGTTTCCCGGGAAAATACAAATGTAATGTGAAGTTAAAGATTTTACTGTAATTTAAGACCACTGACGTTATCTTAGCATATTATCAGATGTCATTTTAAGATAAAATAACCAAAATTAATTAATCATGAAACGTTTTCCAGTTAAAAAGAGCAGCTTCGGAATTTTGGTTCTATTGATCAGCTTCTTGCTGTTATCTTGTGTCAAACCCCAGTATCAGACTGCAGAAGGCAAAAAGAAATATAAAAAATACAACTCCGTTCAATATCCAAAGCAACCGGGTACCATTAAAAACAAACGGAACTCCACTAAATTCTAATCCCTGATTTCCTGACATAGCTCTACCAGCACACCATTGGAACTTTTGGGATGCAAAAAACAGACAAGCTTATTGTCTGCACCCTTTTTGGGTGTTTCATTCAAAACCTTAAATCCCTGGTCCCTGAGCCGTGACATTTCTGCGTTGATATCAGCTACTTCAAAGGCAATGTGATGGATACCTTCTCCTTTTTTCTCAATGAATTTTGCAATAGGACTGTCCTCGCCGGTGGCTTCCAGAAGTTCAATTTTGGAATCCTTCAACGCAAAAAAAGAGGTCTTGACACCCTCAGACTCAACGCCCTCTACTTTGTAATGGGTTTTACCAAAAAGCTTGCTAAATAATTCATTGCTATGTTCAAGGGATTTCACAGCAATACCTATATGTTCAATTTTCAACATTTTTTAATTAAATTTGTATCAATAATTTGACTAATTTTGCAAAGATCCCGAAACTTTTTAATTGCCACCAAGGTTTAAACATATAATTTGACCTGGCAGATTAAAAAGGCTCGATAAATTAGACTTAACGAGAATTATGATGGAATCATCTGCGGAAGTACATGTAGAAAGTGCAAGAATACAAAAGGAGATTGAGAATTATCTGGGATTAGAAGGTGACAGCCTGGTGTTTGATTACAGTTACATTGACGGTAAAACCAAGCTGGATCTCATAACTGTTAACCCAAAACATCGTCAATCCTTTTTGTTCCACTCCGTTACTTCTTATGACAAAGTCGATGCGTTAAACAAAATGTTTGGCTACGTTAAAAGTTATAAGGAGCAGGAGAATTCTTACACTATTCAATGGATTGCCAGAGACGAAAAGGAACTTCAGACTTCCTATTTCAGGGCAAAAAATATCAATGATGCATTGGATAAACTATATTACGGCCGGGATATGAACACCATCACCGTTTTTAGTATCGTATTAAATCCGCAAACTTAACAAGGAATAATATTATGATAAGTGTCACAGACAAAGCGAAAGACAGAATTATAGGTTTAAGAAAACAAGAGGGACATTCACAAAACCACCATATCAGGGTTTCAGTACAAGGTGGGGGTTGTTCCGGGCTTATGTATGATCTATCCTTCGACAGCGAAACCAAGACCAACGATGAAATATTCGAAGATAAAGGAATTAAAATAATGGTAGATAAAAAAAGTCTGCTTTACCTGTTGGGAACTACCCTAGATTTTTCTGACGGACTTAATGGCAAGGGTTTTCAGTTTATTAACCCGAATGCTTCCAGAACATGCGGCTGTGGCGAAAGTTTTGCCGTTTAAAATACAAAATTAAATATTCTGAAGGAGGCAGGGGTTACATACCTGCCTTTTTTGCCGGGGCAATATCGTTAGGGTAGTTTAGTAAGCTCTTATCAGCTTTCCTTCCATATAATTAATAAATGCTTTGTTAACCACCCTGTTTCCGCCCTGTGTTGGGAAGTCACCCGTAAAATACCAGTCCCCAAGATGGTGTGGGCAAGCTTTATGGAGATTTTCAACGGTTTGATAAATAACTTTTACTTCGGAATTTATATCTTTTGGCGTGATAATTTCGGCTATTTTTTCCGATACCTGTTCATATTCAAATGGTGCATATAATTCCTTTACATAATTGGCTACCCGGATATCTCCCTGTGAAGCCACACATTTGTGATATACCTCCTCAAGCAAGTCTTCCATGTGGTTATCTTTCAGTAACGCGATCACTGCCCTGAAAGCGACAAAGTCTTTCATTCTCGACATATCTATGCCATAACAATCCGGAAATCTGATTTGTGGGGCGGAAGAAACGATAATGATCCTCCTTGGACCTATGCGGTCCAGCATTTTCAGGATACTTTTCTCCAGGGTTGTGCCCCGTACAATAGAATCATCGATAACCACCAGGTTGTCCTTGCCTTTATTAATAACACCATAGGTGGTATCATATACATGGGCCACTAATTCATCCCGGTGGTCATCATCGGTGATAAAAGTTCTGAGTTTGGCATCTTTTACGACAATCTTTTCCACACGGGGCTTAAAGGAAAGTATTTCTTCCAGCGAATCAGGGTGAGGTTTTTGATCAAGAATAATATCCTTTCTTTTGTTAACAAGATAATCTTCAAGGCCTTCGAGCATTCCAAGAAAGGCTGTTTCTGCGGTATTGGGTATATAACTAAAAACCGTGTTCTTAAGGTCAAAATTGATACTTCTCAGTATTCTGGGGATCAGTAGCTTGCCAAGTTTCTTCCGTTCGTAATAGATATCCGGATCGGTACCACGGGAAAAATAAATGCGTTCAAAGCTACAGGATTTCTTTTCTAATTTTTCTATAAACTGATGCTGGGCGTAGTTGCCATCTTTATTGATTATCAATGCATGCCCCGGTTCAATTTCCTTTATTTCACCATATTCGACATTGAAGGCGGTTTTTATGGCAGGCTTTTCTGAAGCCACCACGATTACCTCCTCATCCGAGTAATAATAGGCCGGCCGGATCCCCGCCGGATCCCGGGCTACAAACGCCGCTCCATGTCCTACCAGACCAGCCATAGCGTAACCACCATCAAAGTCCTTGCAAGACCTCTTTAGCACATTTTGTAAATCCAGTTCGTTCTCAATGGTATCAGTAATTTCCTGATTGCTTTTAGCTCCTTTGTACTTATTGAAAATTAACTGATTTTCTTCATCCAGAAAATGGCCGATCTTTTCCATGACCGTCACCGTATCAATTTTTTCCTTAGGGTGCTGCCCAAGGCTGATTAACTTTCGTATGAGTTCATCGACATTGGTCATATTAAAATTGCCAGCCACCACGAGGTTCCTGCTACGCCAGTTATTCTGACGCAGAATCGGATGGCAGTTTTCAACGGAGTTTTTCCCATGTGTCCCATATCTCAGATGGCCCAGCCACAATTCACCGGAAAAAGCACAGTTTTTTTTCATCCAATCTGCCTTGTAAAAATTATCCCCACCCTCTTTTTTGGCTTTTTTATACTTTCTGGCAATTCTGTCAAAAATGTCTGAAATCGGACTTCTATCAACTGATCTGTACCGGCTTATATACCTGTTTCCTGGCTTTAAACCAATCTTTATGTTAGCAACACCGGCCCCATCCTGTCCCCGGTTATGTTGCTTTTCCATTAAAAGATAGAGTTTATTCACAGCGTAGGAAGGCCCGTACTTCTCAAAATAGTAAGAAAGTGGCTTGCGCAATCTTAGTAAAGCAATACCACATTCGTGTTTGATAAAATCACTCATTAGTCTGCATTAGTATTGCAAAATTAACGATAAATCCCAATAAAAGATATAACAGGATATTGTTTTGTAATAGTTCAGATCACAGGAAATAAAAATATGCTAAACGGGGCTGTTTAAGAAAACAGCCCCCTGCAAGTAAAGATTAAGGATTTTATTTGAAAATGTTGTTACAACAAGTTTAATAAATTTTGATATGGATTAAAAATATTGAGGCCGTACTCAGGCCCAAATATGGATCGCTTTGCGGAAACTGCCGGTAATTATTAAGATTTATCTTGCCATTTACAATTAAGATTAGGAAATTAATAAATAATTACCTGAGAAATAATTGTTATGCAATCTTTTTAGGCAACTGAGCAAATAATAGGCTTGGAGAGTTTATTGTTTGTTTTTTAATTTTGATTGATGAGAAAAATAAAAGTAGGAGATGCCGTTCATGCCATCATGAACAAAAAGGTAATGGTGGTGACTGGTATTATGGGTAAAAGTACTGTTGAATGCGCATGGCTCGACGAACAAGAAAAATTGTGCCGTCGAACTTTCAAATCTCAATCTTTGTATCTGATAGATGACTACAGATTGAAACAGGAAATTCAACAATTAAAGAGTATTTTGGTCAGACAAAAGTTAATAAAGATTTATTGATTGTAAACCTGCGGTCATTTCCATTTGATATTACAACCCATACTTGGAAATTGTTGGTCACCCAACGGCTTCCCTTCTAAAATATTATCTAAAGCAGCCCTCAAATCCTTTCCGGTCAAAGGTTTATTATTTCCCGGGCTTGATTCATCCAACCTTCCCCTGTAGACCAGTGCTTTGTTCTTATCAAATACATAAAAATCAGGTGTACACGCCGCATCGTAAGCCCTGGCCACTGATTGTGATTCATCATAGAGGTATGGAAAAGAGAAGCCTGCTTTTTCCGCAAAAATTTTCATCTTTTCGGGAGAATCCGCAGGATAACGAGAGACATCATTCGAGCTTATAGCCGCAAACTTAACCCCTTTAGACTGATAATCCCTGGCAACCCTCACCAGTTCGCCACGCACGTGAACTACATATGGGCAATGATTGCATATAAACATAACCACAGTAGCTGCATCTGAACTTAAATCCGATAAGGATATGTCTTCTTCCGACACCACATCAGGTAAGGAAAAATCCGGTGCCCTGGTACCGAGCGCCAGCATGTTTGAGGGTGTTAAAGCCATTGTATTATTAGTTATATTTTATCGTAAATATAAGGAATATGTCAAAAGATTAATCGGCTTAAAGCATTTAAAACTATTTCAACCTGTGAAATGAAACTGCCGCCTTTTCTTTTAACGTCATAGCCCAATTGTAAAGCCAATAAAAAAAAGCATAAACTGCCACTAACTTCCATAAATGATGATAATCGGAGCTTACCGGTATTTTTTCCGAATATATCCGGTAAAGCACCCAACTTCCGGCAACAAGGAACCAATGAGCCATGTTGGCAACTGATCTCAGCTTGTTTTTATAGAACATCAACCCGAAGATAGCAAGGAAAACAAATAACAAAACAAAATGATCAAACCGGGTAAGCGGATTGATCAACGTTTGCAGACTGCATGCAAAACAAAACATAAGCATGCAATGTATTGACGGCAGATAAATAATAGTTTTCCCCCTTACCGAAGGGTTTTTCCCAAAGAGGGCAGGCCGGTAATAAATCAGCAGAGGAAACAATATAAAGCCAAACAATATCATCACATAAATCGTGGTATTCACTTGTTCGACAGTTACAATACCATGCAGACCAACAATACCCATTAAGCTGTCAGAATCAGAGGTATCATTGCTGCGTAAAAGCAACTTGCCCCACCTGACCTCCTGCATGGCGATAAGATAAAAACAAATGGCAATGATAGCAATGAAATGTCTCCTTGCCCGTGTAAATGCTTTTTCGTTTTGATTGTTGAATGAAATCAACATGGCAAAGGTAGAAATCATCAACAACAGAAAAAAGATACCTATTTCCAGAACACTGTTTTCACCCGTAATTTTGTCAATCCATTGTTGGAAACCTTGGAACCTTGTGGAAAATAGCAATAAAAAGCTTATAAGAAGCGTGATGAGGAGGTGGAAAACAAGAAAGATGTTATTGGTTTTCCTTAACATAATATATGCAAAGATGAGTCTGGCATGCCCTTCAGCGCTACCTAACCGTTAAACTTGCATAATACATTGAATCCGCAATGATCGTTTTGGCTGAATAATAAATAAACTACATTATTATGTCAAAATCAAGAACATTTTGTCATTTTGTGGCTTTTGGCTGGGTGATGGGGTCATGCTTATCTCTCTGCCCGTTTTTTAATCGCTCGATTTCTTCCCCTTTCCAATGGTTGATCGTTTCATTGGCCACTTCAGCCTCTGCTTTTAGCATTTTTTCCCGTAACTCATTTTTAACTGATACCTGATCGTCGATATGATTATCGCTTTCATTGTTAAAAAGCTGTGTATTTTCCTTAAGTTTTTGATTCAGGTTATTAATTTTTTCCTTGTTATGTACATGGTACACATGCTCGTGAGACTCCAGCCTGTCGTCATAGGGCCCACGGTCAGAAATGAGTTTAACAAAGATCGGCGCAGTTTCAATGGCTATAAATAGCAAGATGATGAACAGATTGGCCCAATAAGTGGCTTCACTTTTTTTTGTAAGATTGTTTAAGGCATCGATTCTGGCAGCCATACCGCTCAACCGCTGCCGGCCCATAGCATCAATTTCCATGGCGATGAGGGAGTCTGTTTCCATCAATTCCCGATAGTACTGATCTATCAAAGCCTGATTTTTTTGGGTAAGCGCCTGTAACTCCTGATTGGCTTTGTCTGCATCGGCCTTTTTGGCCCTGTAAATCGGTCCAAGGTTACGCCTCATTGATCCGCCTGTTCCATCTGCCTCCTGCTGCGCAATGATTACTAACTCATCTCTTTGATTTGATTTATCTACAATTTCCTGCTTTAATGCAGCGATTACCTGATTTAACTGAATTTTTGCAGAGTCAAATCTCTTTGCTACCAAATCTTCCTGCTCTTTAAATAGCTTCTGCTCCATCAATATTAACTCAGCTTCTATTTCTGTCTCAAAAATCTTGAGTTCCAGAGGTTTTGAGATAACTACTGCAATTAATATCGCCAGTATAAGTCTTGGAACAGCCATGAGGAATTCCCTCCATCGGCTGTTGCTCTTTTTCATACCGGAAACAATATATCTATCCAGGTTGAAGATCATAGCACCCCAGACCAATCCGAAAATGATTGATATTGCCAGGTTATCAAACACAGTGTTTAGTGCGTAGGCAGCAGAAATGGCCGCAAGTAATCCGGTAAAAAATATAGTGGCACCAATGCCAATGTATTTGTTAGCATCGGTAGGACATCTTTTAAGAATTTCAACACTGGAACCCGAACAGATCCAAAAGAATTGTTGTATCTTATTCATACCCGCAGTTTTAGGTTTAAAACGATCCGCTGGCAACTAACTGTATAATTCCGGTTTGGTTATTTGCAAACTTAATATAAAAAAGGCTCCAAAAAGATGGAGCCTACACTTACCCAAATTTGAAAATTACAGAAGAAACTTATGTAATTTTCGTGCTTTGTAAATTCTGCTTTGAAGTTCCGAGGAATCAAAATAGAAATCTTTTGCTCTTCCTACGTCAATGGCTTCCAGGTATTTTTCCATGGCCTTAACGGGTAATTTGTTTTTTAAATAATAATCTCCCTTTACCCGTAAATTGTAGGTGGTTTTCTTAATAGATAAGGAGTGATCCAGCCACTTTGAAGCCTCTTTCATGTTAATGTTCTTGGCGATACAAAGCTCTGCTGATTTGGCGTAAGTTTCCCAGTCATCGGGGCTTGCATTTTCAATAGCCGCTCTCGCCTTTGAGATGATTTTTTCATTGTTGGCCTGAGCCGAAAAAGCACTGCCCACAGTAAGGCTGGCTACCAATAATAGTGTAAAAACTGAGTTGTTGTTGTGTGATTTTTGTAGCAATTTCATAACCTACTATTTTGAATTGAAAAATAAATTATAAGGGATTTGAAATCCAATGGTATGCCAAAAAACACAAAATTCTGATATTCAGAAAGTTATAACCGATTGCTAAAAAGGACATCTTCGAAAATCGTCCGTTATCATAACAACTTTCGGACAATTATGAACACATTTGAGATCGACAAAGGAATAATCCCCTGATAACCTGACAATTACCGGTCAAAATTTATAACGAAAAACAGGGTAGATTACCAACCCGGATGACAGGCGGTTATTTTATGGCTTTAAAGATTTTATGCCAGCGAATTTTATCACCAATATGAAGCCATGTTTCATTTTTATCTACTGACCACCATGTGAAAATGGCCTTTCCGATAATATGGTCGGAAGGGACAAACCCCCAATACCTGGAGTCTAAAGAATTATGCCGGTTATCTCCCATCATAAAGTAATAATCCAGCTTAAAAGAGTATTCTGACACTTGCTGACCGTCAATATATAATTTACCCTCTTTAATTTCGGCATTTTCATTGCCGTCGTAATGAAGTATTACATCATCGTAAATAGACAGGGTTTCTTCGTTAATAGGAATTTTATCACCCCGGGCTGGTATGGGTACAGGCCCGAAGAAATCTCTGTTCCAGGGATATTTAGGCGATTGAGGAAACGCGCCGGGCTCATTGTAGCCAGAATCATACTTTTCTTCTGTAACCTTACTGATAAAACTCATTGATTGAAGCTTATCGGCTGTTTCATAGTTGGTTTGTATGAGGTAGCCGTTACGGGTTTTATTAAAATCCGTGATGTTGTTATTGTAAAAAACACGGTCTTTGATAGGACCATTGGTTTCAATCCGGAAACTTGTTTGCATATCAGGAGGTACGGGAAAAGGCTGGTCATTAATATAAATAACCTTGCCATCTATTTGTAAGGTATCGCCCGGTATGCCTATGCATCTTTTTATATATGGTGTTCTCTGATCAGAAGGAAACTGTAATTCGCCAGGATAGTGAAATACTACCACATCATTATTTTTAACTTCCGAAAAGCCAGGTAGCCGGTATACAGGCAACTGAATCCAGGTAAGGTAAGATGGAATTTTAGTACCCCATATATAATTGCTGGTGAGCGGCATTTGCAATGGGGTTTTAGGGGTTTTAGGACCGTAATGTAATTTGCTGACTATCAGAAAATCCCCAACCAATAAAGATCTTTCCATGGAAGAGGTAGGAATGGTGTATGGCGTAAATACCAACCAGCGGACAAAAGAGGCGGCTATAACAGCAAAGATCAACGCATCGAGCCATTCCCTGGCTATACTTTTCTTTTTTTTCGGTTGGTTTTTGCTAACTTGCTCTTGTTTAACGGCTTCTTTCTTCCTTTTTGTAAGTTTATCCAGAATCATAATTCAAAAATATAATTACTAATAATAGCTTTGGGCATCGACGGGCCTGCCTGAGTTTAGTATTTTATAGGCGAAAAAGGCCTTTCTATCGATCCCGGCAGAATAAATCCGTCCTAATGACTCCCCTTTTTCTACATGTGCTCCTTCACTTATATGAATGGTTTGCAGATTGGCATAAATAGTTTTATAACCATTTTTATGTTTAAGAATAATCGAATACTTCTTTTCATCCCTGCATGAAAAGGGGATAATTTTTTCTACCCTGCCTTTTGCAGTTGCATAAATATTCAATTTACCTGTAACATCATACAAAAATCCGTTGATATTCTTACTGAACGACTCATTTACAGCGATCAGGTTATCTTGAATAGGCCTGGTATCGGGACGGCCGCTGGCGTTAACTACGATGGCTGTAAACATCAGCGTACCGGCAATCGGCATTGAAAGCCAAAGTTGCCTGTTTCTCTTTTTCCTGACCAAAGCGTTGTTTTCCCGTTGAATAACACTTAATTCATCCTCTCCAAAACCGGCAATAACATCTGTTAAAGCCTTGGAAAAATTCCATCCCTCTTCCAGTTTATTTTCGACCGCACAGGATACATGGTCCACCATTTCTGAACGAACCTTTTTCCGGCTTAACCCTTTCTTTCTTACCAGAGCCTCGATTAGTTTAACCTGATTTTCACTCAATTGCCTCATGAGTTTGTCGACAGTTTTGGAGTAATAATGTGTTTCATTGTCTTAAAAAAGTCCGCCAATTCCTTTACTTTCAATTCTGCACTTGAAGTGCCTTTTTTAGTAAGTGAATAGTATTTACGCACACGTTTTCCAACCTGCACCCTTTCAGTTGTCAAAAGACCTTCGGCCTCCAGTTTATGTAAACTCGGATATAATGCGCCTTCCGTCAAAATAATTTTACCATCTGTGATCTCCCTGACATGCTGCGTTATTTCATAGCCATACATTTTTTCCTTTTCCGAGAGTAACTTCAAAATGATCGTTTGTAAAGTTCCCTTAATCAATTCTTTATTGTACATACCACAAATATACCTAAGAAACTTATGCATTCATAACATTATTGGAAAATAAACGATATGAAGGATGCAAGGTTTTGCTAAAGCCGGCAAATATCCTATTTTTGTGCAAATTTTAAACTGTCAAGATGAGTGTTTTAGTAAATAAAGATTCGAAAATAATTATACAAGGATTTACCGGCTCGGAGGGCACTTTTCACGCTGAGCAGATGATCGACTATGGTACCGACGTAGTTGGTGGCGTTACTCCCGGAAAGGGTGGACAAACTCACCTGGGAAAACCCGTATTTAATACTGTAAAGGAAGCTGTTGACAAAGTAGGGGCTGATGTTTCTGTCATTTTTGTGCCACCGGCATTTGCTGCGGATGCCATTATGGAAGCCGCTGATGCAGGAATCAAAGTCATTATCACGATTACCGAGGGTATACCTACCAAGGATATGATTATGGTGAAGCAATACCTCGATAACAGGGATGTGAGAATGGTAGGCCCTAATTGTCCCGGGGTAATTACACCTGACGAAGCCAAGGTTGGGATCATGCCGGGCTTTATTCACAGAAAAGGTACTATTGGTATCGTTTCGAGGTCAGGGACCCTGACTTATGAGGCAGTTGATCAAATTACCAAAGCCGGACTGGGACAGTCAACCTGTATCGGTATTGGTGGTGATCCGATCATTGGTACAACTACGCTCGAGGCAGTCAGGTTATTGATGGAAGATCCCGAAACCGAAGGAATCATCATGATTGGGGAAATTGGAGGAAGTATGGAATCTGAGGCTGCAAGGTGGGTAAAGGATAATGCCACTAAACCCGTAGTGGGCTTCATCGCCGGGCAAACTGCCCCTCCCGGTAGAAGAATGGGACACGCAGGCGCCATTATTGGGGGCGCAGATGATACCGCTGCCGCTAAAATGAAAATTATGAAGGAATGTGGCGTTCACGTGGTAGAATCTCCGGCAGATATAGGAGAAACCATGGCCAGGGTATTAGGCAAACAACAAGTAGAAACGAAGTAATAGAATTGACAGTTGACAATGTACAATTGATAGAAGTATTTAATTGTCAATTGTACATTGTCAACTGTCAATTAATAACTCACTTAGCAAAATTAACAGCCCTCATCTCCCTGATTACTGTAATTTTAATTTGCCCGGGATATTGCATATCTTTTTCTATTTTCTGCGAAATATCAAACGACAGCATACCGGCTTGTTCATCTGAAACGCTTTCGGCATCTACAAGTACCCGGAGCTCTCTGCCTGCCTGAATGGCATAACACTTATTAACACCGTCAAAATTGAGCGCCAGATCTTCCAATTCTTTCAACCTTTGTATATAAGAGTCCATAACTTCCCTACGTGCCCCGGGTCTGGATCCTGAGATGGCATCACAGGCCTGAATGACAGGTGAAATCAACGTAGTCATTTCGATCTCATCATGGTGAGCACCAATAGCGTTACAAACATCAGGATGTTCCTTGTACTTTTTCGCCAACTCCATACCCAGAATAGCATGAGGGAGTTCCTGTTCTTCCGGCCATACTTTACCGATATCATGCAAAAGACCCGCCCGCTTTGCCAGTTTTGCATTGAGGCCCAACTCGGATGACATGACCGCGCAAAGTTTTGCCACTTCTTTTGAATGTTGCAACAGGTTTTGGCCGTAGGAAGATCTGAAGCGCATTCTTCCCACCAGCTTAATCAGTTCCGGGTGCAATCCGTGGATACCCAGGTCAATGACTGTTCTTTCGCCCAATTCAACAATTTCCTCTTCAATATTTCGGGTAGTTTTAGCCACTACCTCCTCAATTCTTGCCGGGTGAATACGCCCATCAGTTACCAGCCTGTGTAAAGCCAGCCGGGCGATTTCCCTCCTTACCGGATCAAAACCCGATATAATGATGGCCTCCGGTGTATCATCCACGATAATTTCAACACCGGTCACAGACTCAAGCGCCCGTATATTTCTTCCTTCACGGCCAATAATCTTTCCTTTAATGTCGTCACTTTCGATGTTAAATATGGAAACACAATTTTCTATAGCATGCTCAGTGGCAGTTCTCTGAATGGTTTCAATAACAATTTTCTTTGCCTCCTTGGTCGCTGATAACCGGGCCTCCTCCATGATCTCCTTGATGAATGAGGAGGCTTTTGTTTGAGCTTCTTCTTTTAAGGTTTCTACGAGTTGATCACGTGCCTCATCAGCAGTTAGATTTGAGATTTTCTCAAGCATGCTAATTTGCTGCTTTTTCACCTTTTCCATTTCCTCTTTCCTTTTAGCAATGATCTCCAACTGGGCATTCAGGTTTTCAGTAGAACTTTCCAGTTCCGCCTCTCTCCGCTTCATCTTCTCAATCTGCTTGGAAAAATTTTGCTCTCTCTGCTTTAGCTTGTTCTCATTACTGATGATTTGATTTTTCTTTCGGTTGGCTTCTTCTTCAAACTCGGCTTTCAATTTCAGAAATTTTTCTTTTGCCTCTAAAATTTTGTTCTTTTTAAGGTTTTCTGAAGAAATCTCCGCCTCCTTTATCAGTAGTTCTGCTTTTTCCTTTGTTTTCAGTTCTTCCTGTTTATAGGCCTTTTTCAACACTATCCGCCCTGCAAATACACCGATTAACAAGGAAATTATTGCAATTATCGGGTAAATGATAGTCTCATCCATACGTTTCAATTTAGTTCATATTAGAAAACGGCAGGTAGGATGAGTTAAACCAAGTATTTCAAAATGGAAAGTTGAGGGAAAAGGATATAAAAAAGTAATTATAAAGTTCTGGAAATTAAATCATTCAAGCTTCTAATCCTATTTACTACATTCTCGTCAACGCCGTCATTGTTTTCCTCTAATTGTAATTTTTCTATCAAACAATCAAAAGCAACCATTGCCAGTAGATCTTGTTTATCATCTATTCCAAATTGATCTCTATAATTTCTGATTTTTTCGTTAATGACTTTTCCAGCCATTCTTATCCTCTCCTCATCATTTGGGTGTACCTTCATTGGGTACTCCCGGTCCCCAATTTTAATTCTAATTGAAAGCTCCGTCATAGGAGTAAATCTACTCACTCAAATGAGCGATGCATTTATCAATTTCTTTAATATAATTATTTATCAATTGTTTCAACTCAGCAGTATCCTCATGCTCTACTGCCATACTTCTTACAAGTTTACTAATTTTAATCTTATTTTGAAAATTATTTAAATGATCATCCTTAGTTCTGATAGAAACCTTGAGTTGGTTATTTTCGTCTTTAAGATATTGAATTTCTTCCTTTAGCGCCTTATGCTCATTCAACAAAAGTTTTAGCCTTCTTTCCAGCGCCTGAAACTCAGAATTTAGTATTTCGCGATCCATTTATTTTCTGATAATTGCTCCTAGTTCTTTTTCAAACGACTTCATTAACCTATCCATGGTTTTGTCAATCGTTTTATCGGTTAGGGTTTGGTGGTGATCCTGTAAAATGAATTTTATGGCGTAGGCCTTCTTCCCTGTACCTACACTTTCGCCTTCATATACATCAAATACACTGATGTCTCTCAATAACCTGCTTTCACTTTTTTCCGCAATCTGCCTGATTTTATCAAATCCAATTTTTTTATCCAAAACCAGGGATAAATCTCTTCGCACTTCCGGAAACTTGGAGATTTCCTCATAATTAACACGCTTGTCACTTTGCTTTAACAGATATTCCCAGTTGAAGATCGCATACCACACATCTTCCTGTATGTCTGCCTGACCGGTAACATCTTCAGAAAGCTTCCCAAAAGCTACTATTTCCCTGCCTCCTACAGAAATTTGTAGACCAAAGGCAAATAATCCGTCATAAATTGCTTTACTATCGGTATTTGTAACGCTAAATTTATTTAAAATTTTTGCAACCACGGACGAAAGATCATAAAATTCTAACTGACGTGCCTTATTAATCCAATTTTCATCCTCCACCGTTCCGGTCAGTAAAAGACTGAGACCAGTCTTTTCGCCATAGCCTTTTTCGCTTTTGAAATAAGATTTCCCGAATTCAAAAAACTTCAGATTCTTTTGTTTTCGGTTAATATTATAGGCCAGGGATTCCAAACCAGTGAATACCATATCCTGTCTCAGTACACCCAGGTCTTCACTTAATTTGTTTAAAATCTCGACATGTTTAGTTTCGTCAATAAAATCAGCATTAACCGCATAGCTGGGTTTGGTTAAAGAGTTGGTGATGATTTCATTGAAGCCCATGGACGCAAGCATTTCGGAAGTCCTGAATTGAACCTGTTCCCTGTCAATAACAGGAAATTCAGACAAGTAATCGGTGCCAATATGATCAGGTAATTCCACATTGTTAAAACCATAAATTCGCAATATCTCCTCCACAATGTCTGCTTCCCTTTTGACATCGACACGATACGGTGGTACCAGCGCAATAAAACTCTCATCTTCCCGGTTGTCAGTTTTTATATCCAGGTTTTCCAGAATCTTGAAAATTGTGGCCTGATCTATCTCTTTACCAATCAGTCTGTTGATATGGCTGAACTTCACCTTTATACTTGTGTCCTCAACCGGTTCGGGATAAACATCGACGATTTCCGAAGATATGTCACCGCCACAGATGTCTTTTATCAGCAAAGCTGCCCTTTTTACTGCATAGATAGTAATTCGAGGGTCGGTACCACGCTCAAATCGAAATGAAGCATCAGTTTTTAATCCATGGGTCACGGAGGTTTTTCTAATGTAATCAGGTGAAAAATAGGCCCCTTCAATGAAAATATTTGAGGTTGTGTCGGTTACTCCTGATTTGATGCCCCCAAATACTCCCGCAATACACATGCCTTCTTTTTCGTTACAAATCATGAGATCATCAGCGGCCAGTCTTCTCTCTTTTCCATCTAAGGTAACAAAACCTGTGCCTTCAGCCTGGGTTTTAACGATTATTTTATGGCCGGTAATCCTATCGGCATCAAAAGCATGTAAGGGTTGACCTATTTCATGGCACACAAAATTGGTTACATCCACCACGGCATTGATGGGCGTTAGGCCGATGGAACGCAACCGTACCTGTAGCCAATCCGGTGATGGTTTTACGCTGATATTCGACATGGTAACGCCGGAATATCTTGGGCAGGCCTCCCGATTTTCTACCTCAACACGAATTGAACGTGCAGTGTTGTCAATTTTAAATTGATCTACCGACGGCCATTTTATAGATTTGTCAAATACAGCTTTGAGATCCCTGGCTACGCCAATATGGGAAATAGCGTCACCTCGGTTGGGGGTCAATCCTATTTCGATAATGTAATCATTTTCAAGTTTAAAATATTCACTGGCAGGAGTTCCGGGTTTTAAATCTGTTTCCAAAACCATTATCCCGTCATGAGAATCTCCTAACCCGATCTCATCTTCAGCACAAATCATGCCCATAGACAATTCACCTCTTATTTTTGTTTTTTTAATCTTAAAGGGCTCACTAAATTTGGGATACAGTGTTGAACCTACCTTGGCCACTACCACCCGTTGGCCTGCCGCTATATTTGGAGCACCACATACAATCGGCAATGTTTCCTCTTCGCCTACATCGACGGTAGTTATCTTCAGCTTATCAGCGTTGGGGTGTTTTTCACAGGTCAATACATTCCCGATCACCATTCCTTCTAATCCACCTTCTACCGATTCATACTTTTCTATCCCTTCAACCTCAAGTCCGGTTTGCGTAAGAGTTTCGGACAATACCTCCGGTTTATCTTTGACCTCAATGTATTCTTTGAGCCATTTTAAAGAAATCTTCATATTAGTTTCAGTGCTAAATGGGTTTTTTGCCCGTATATAAAAAAACAAAAATGTTAAATTGAATCAATCTGATGGCAAAATAAACAGCAAAATTATAAATTTACCTGAATTATCACCAGACATTAGTTTTTCAAATAGTTTTTCTCGCCTGCTTTAATAGCAACGGACAAAAAGTTTTCCTTGGGAGGCAAGGGACAACTAAACTTATCACTATAAGCACAGTAAGGGTTGTAGGCCAGGTTAAAATCAATAATCAACTCATTATTGTCAGGTATTTCAAAGTCCAGGTACCTGCCTGCTCCATAGGTTTCCAGCGCACTGGTTCCATCAGCAAAAGGAAGAAACAACTGGTCATCTGGTTTTTGAACGGATTGATATAACACCAGTCGCAATGCTTCACCACCTAATTGAAATTTGGCGTAAGCATATTTTTTATATTGCTTTTCTTTACCGTCAGAGGTAGGCATAGTCACAATTTCTCTGGCAGTAAGCAGCGCTAAGGTAGCCTTGACTTTGTAGGTCTTATCGACAGGATAGTAGCTTAAACCCTCGAATTCTTTTTTATCTGCGACAGTTAAAGGGGAGTCTGCTGAATTACGAAGAAATTCATCCTTTTCATTTCTTTCCTGCTGAATTAACTCAGTATAGGAAATATCTTCACCTGTATCTGAAAATGTGTAAATTATACTGCCAATAACCACTAAGCAAGCCACAAACAACAGAATACGGGTGTTTTTCATGATCGTTATCTTTATCCTCCTGGCAAAAATAACGGAAATTACGGGCAAAATGCACCTTTGGATATAGTTTTATAATATGCCCTCATCGCTAAAGCTAAAGTAACTTTCATCTGTAAAAATCAAATGATCGAGTACCGGTATATCAAGCATTTTACCGGATGATTTTAACTGGCTGGTTAATCGGATGTCAGCCTCACTGGGTTTGAGGGTACCTGAGGGATGATTATGTACAAGGATGATAGAACTGGCCAGGTGGTTGAGGGCATGTTTGAATATAACCTTGGGATCTGCCAGGGTACCCGACACCCCTCCCATGCTCACGGCAAGTTTTTTCAGAACCTGATTGGCACGGTTTAAAAGTATGATCCAAAAATGCTCTGTTGGCTGATCCAGCAGGACTGGCCTCATTAATTTGTAGACATCTGATGATGAGGTTATTTTAAATTTACGGTTGGGAGCGATTTCATTTCTCCTTCGCCCCAGTTCAAAGGCACTGATAATGGCTATGGCCTTTGCCTCGCCTATGCCTTTGATCCTTTGTAATTCTTTGGCATCAAGCCTGGCGATTGTGTTGAGATCGTGATTAAACTCGTTTAACACACTTCTGGCTAAATCAATTGCACTCAATGACTTCGTGCCGGTAGCAATCAAAATTCCTAAAAGCTCTGCATCCGTAAGGAAAGATTTACCTTTATTTAAAAGCTTTTCCCGTGGTCTGTCTTGTTCAGCCCAATGGCGAATATGGAAGCCGTCGCCGACTCTGTAGGTGGTGTTTTTCATAATAAGTCTAAAAAATGTATTGCCCCTCTGGAGCCCCAAAAAAAAGTCTTCTAATATAAAAAAAGCCTCATGTTTTTTCAACACAAGGCCAAATTTTTTCTTCTGTATTTTTCTTACAAACTGTTTACGTAGCTTGTTAGTTTTGATTTATTATTGGCTGCTTTGTTTTTATGAATGATATTTCTCTTGGCCAACTTATCCAGCATACTGGAAACTTTTTTCAATAGTTCTACTGCCTCTGCTTTATCGGTAGTTTCCCTCAGTTTTTTGATATAGGTCCTGGTTGTTTTATGTTGATATCTGTTCCTTAGCCTTTTGGCATTGTTAGACCGTATCCTTTTTAACGCAGATTTATGATTCGCCATTTTATACCCTTCATTTTCTTTAAGAATGCAAATTTAATACTAATTCTATAAATTACAAAAACGCAAGATAATTTTTAAGTTTTGTTTTCTCCTGCAATAATTCCTGTTTATATTACTATAGAATTCCCCCCTTTTTTTAAAATGCCACCAGACCATGAACAGATCATGTATTTTTTTATTATCGTTGCTGCTATGCCATTTTAATGGTAACAATCCTGAATATTCAAACCGTATTGCAACAGAAAAACCTTTGTGGGGCTTTTATGCCCATAAGCTGATTAACCGTCTGGCGGTATTTTGTTTACCCCCAGAAATGATAGTTTTCTATAAACCTAACATCCGCTTTTTGGAAGACCACGCCGTAGATCCTGATAAAAGAAGATATGCCATAAAGGGAGAAGCGCCAAAACATTATATTGACCTGGACCATTTTCCGGCGGAAAGTTTGGATCAATCAGCTTTTTACTGGAAGGATGCTGTTGAAAAATTTTCAATCGATACCCTGATGAGCCGTGGAGTCGTGCCATGGCATATAGTGAAGGTAAAGCATCAGCTTACCAAGGCCTTTGAGAAAAAAGATTTCCATAAGATTTTAAAACTTTCAGCCGATCTTGGACATTATATAGGAGATGCCAACGTTCCACTGCATACTACGAGCAATTATAACGGACAATTAACCGGTCAATATGGCATTCACGGTTTCTGGGAATCCAGAATTCCTGAACTCTCTGCCGATAGTTACGATTTGTTTGTAGGCAAGGCTTCTTATTTATCCAACCCTCAAAGAATTGCCTGGCAGGCCATAAAAAATGCGCACAAAGCCGTTGACTCGGTTTTGTTGTTTGAAAAATTATTGAGCGAATCCTTTGCTGAAGACAAAAAATACAGCTTTGAAGAACGGAACGGACAAACTGTCAAGGTATATTCCAAACCTTTTAGTCAAGCTTACGAAAAAAAGCTTAATGGACAGGTTGAACGCCAGTTGAAGGCTTCAATCAAGATGGTGGCGGACTTTTGGTATACTGCCTGGGTTGACGCAGGCCAACCGGTACTGGTGGGCCTGAACAGTGAGAATAATATGAGCTTGCTGGAAAAACTACTAGAGGAAGAGAGTCTTTTATGGCAACAGAAAAAATTTCCTGCAAGACCTCACAAGAATTGAAGATGGAGGTCAATGTAGCCTTCCCACCCAGACTTACCCTGGTGTTGGCTAAAAGCTTAAATTACATGTTGCAACATTTAATGAGCGCCTCCGTTAATTCAATCATGGCAATAACTATCTATCCAAAAAAAGAACAGGCCAGCGGCCAGTTTGCAGCAGGAGCCATCAAAGAAAACAAGCCAATCGGTTTTCCGCACGAGGGAGGCGAGTTAAAGCCCTTTTCTTCCTTGTTTTACTGGGCCCATGCCTGGTCCGATCAAGGTGGGTTAATCGGGGAACATCCACATCAGGGTTTTGAAATCATGTCTTTTGTATTAAAAGGTGAAATTGAACACTATGACTCGCAGTTACAAAGTTGGAAAAGGCTCCGGGCTGGTGACATGCAGATTATCAGGTCAGGAAAGGGCATATCCCATGCCGAGAGATTTTTGCCCGGTGCGCACATCTTCCAGATTTGGGTCGACCCGGACTTGAGAAAAACCCTGAACAATCCCGCTACCTACAGCGATTACAGGGCAGACAGCTTTCCGGAGTCAAAAGAATCCGGTTGTGTAGTCAGAACTTTAAAAGGGCCTGGTTCACCTTTAACGATGAATGCCAATATTGAAAGTATCAGAGCGCTCCGGTTTTCCGAGGGACACCACAGAATAGAAATAAACAACAAAAACATGCTGGGAATATATGTGACCGAAGGATTCCTCTCGTTAAATGAAGAGGCCGTGGGGCAGGATGATTTTGTATTGATCAAGGAAGAAAAAGAGATTTCTATAAGCAATGAATCGGTTGCCGGACTGTTTATTATAGAAGTTCCTGATAATCCGGGGTATGAAACCTATGCCAATATGCAGGGTATTTCAGCTAAAATCTGATTTTGTTTAAATAAACTGAACTTAAGTAATTTGAATTCCGTTTGGAAACATAACAATTACCTTTTATATTTGGAACTTCAAGTCAATTATAAGGTAATTGATTTATAAAGAAGCGCGGAGAGACAGGCTCTGTGAAGCGCTAGCAACCATATCAGCAATTTATTAAATTGATAGAAGGTGCTAATTCCTGATCCCGAAAGACGGGAGAATATAAATTAATGAAACAATGAAAAATAACACAAATCTTTTAACAGCCGAAAAAGCCTCACTTTTGAGCCCCTCTATTATTCATAATGAGAATGATACTCTAGTGTTTGGGTGTTGTTGTTGCTAATCAATACATTTTATCTTTCATGAAGGATAATCTGGCCTGAGACAAACTTGTCTCAGCGCAATCAAATTACATCAAATCAATAATTTTCAGAAGAAACAGGCGAAGGAGTTAAATCCTGAACCGCTAAAACAAAGAGAAAAATGGCATTAATGATTACCGACGAATGTATCAACTGTGGAGCTTGTGAGCCGGAATGCCCAAATACAGCCATTTACGAAGGAGGAATAAATTGGAAATGGGGGGAAGGCAATGGATTAACAGAAGTTACCGATGCCCATGGAAATGTAATTGATGCACAAGAAGATCAGGAACCGATTTCGGAAGACTTTTATTTTATTGTCAGCGGCAAATGCACCGAGTGTGTGGGATTTCATGAGGAACCACAATGTGCCGCGGTATGTCCGGTTGATTGCTGTGTTGAAGATCCGGAACATGTAGAAAGTGAAGAAATGCTATTGACTAAAAAAGAAGGTTTACATTTAGTTTAAAAGGATAGATTGCGACAGCGCACTAAATATGAGTGAATTTAAACACATAGAAACGAAGGCCATCAGGACACAAAATGGCAAGGCATCATACAGGGAGCATTGTGCGCCGATTTACATGACTTCAAGCTTTACTTTCGAAGATGCTGAGCAGGCCAGAGCACTGTTTGCAGATGAAATCGAAGGTAACATTTATACAAGGTTTTCAAACCCCAATAATTCAGAATTTGTAGAAAAGCTTTGCTTGTTGGAGGAAACCGAAGATGGTATCGCGACTGCCTCAGGCATGGCAGCTATGTTTTCCAGTATGGCTGCGCTGCTTAATTCCGGAGATCATGTGCTGGCTTCCCGTTCGGTGTTTGGATCCACACATCAGATCTTTACCCAAATTTTTCCGAAATGGGGCATTGAACACACCTACGCAAATATCAACGACCCGTCAGATTGGGAGGGAAAGATCAGAAAAAATACAAAAATGATTTTCGCTGAAACACCTTCCAACCCGGGTTTGGATCTGATAGATATGGAGTGGCTGGGAGGACTTGCGGAAAAGCATGGACTTGTCTTGAACATTGACAATTGTTTCGCCACGCCCATACTGCAACAACCGTCAAAATATGGAGCGCAAATTGTGACTCACTCTGCCACCAAGTTTATGGATGGTCAAGGCAGAACCATTGGCGGGGCAATTCTTGGAAAACGTGATTTGATTGACAAAATAAGGTTTTTTACACGGCATACCGGACCTGCCCTGTCACCTTTTAATGGTTGGATACTGTCGAAAAGTCTGGAAACCCTGCCCTTGCGCATGGAAAGACACTGTGAAAATGCCATGAAAATTGCTGAATACCTTGAAGGACACGAGGAACTTGAGTCGGTTAAGTATCCATTCCTAAAGTCACACCCGCAGTACGATTTAGCCAAAAAACAGATGAGATATGGCGGGGGGCTAATCACATTTGTGGTTAATGGTGGTTTGGAAAGGGGCCAAAGGTTCTTGAATAGTCTGAAAATGTTGTCGTTTACAGCCAATCTCGGCGACGCCAGAACCATCGCCACACATCCGGCCTCAACGACACATTCAAAACTTTCGGAAGAAGACCGGAAAGTTGTGGGTATATCTCCGGGCCTGATCCGTATTTCTGTGGGTTTGGAAAATGTCAATGATATATTGGAAGACATCGTAAACGCATTAAATGCATCTAAATAGAACTATGAGAATAAAAATATACTATATCGCTCCCCTTTGCCTGGTTAACCTGTGTATGATGGCTTGTTTTTGTTGTTGTCGAAACTGTATCAGCAGGGAGCATCTGTAATTTTATGCAAGTTTAGTATAAGTTTTAGAGCCTTCCTGCTGACACAGGAAGGCTTTTTTTGTGAGTTGTAATCAAAGTATTAAACAATCTATAAAAATGACACCAGAATTAAATAACAAAATTTCAACCGAAGCGAAAGAAGATATTCGCGAGTTGGCAGAGAAAATCAGTCGTTTTCGTGATGGCAAGATAGACGAAGAGAAGTTTAAAGCGTACCGGCTTACAAGGGGCGTGTATGGACAAAGACAATTGGGTGTGCAGATGTTTCGCACCAAAATACCTTACGGCCGGCTTACCGCCGATCAATTGACACGGATAGCCGATATCTCGGAGAAATATACGAATGGTAACCTCCATACTACCACCAGGCAAAATATTCAATTGCATTATGTAAAGTTGGACGACAGTCCTGCCATTTGGACAGAATTAGAAGAGGTCGGGGTAACAGCCCGTGAAGCATGTGGTAATACTGTACGTAATGTAACCGGCTCTGCACTGGCAGGAATCGATCCCAATGAACCTTTTGATATAACCCCCTATGCTGAATCGGTTTTCAGATATTTTCTTAGAAATCCAATATGTCAGGATATGGGAAGAAAGGTAAAGATTGCTTTCTCTTCCAGTGACAAAGACTCGGCGTTCACCTATTTTCATGATTTTGGGTTTATTCCAGTTGTGAAAATTGAGGATGGCAAGGAAATCAGAGGCTTTAAAACTGTGGTAGGTGGCGGCCTGGGTGCACAGTCTTTTGTGGCCAGGACTGCCTACGAGTTTTTACCTGAAAACCAGATTATCCCTTTCACCGAGGCAGCGCTCAGGGTTTTTGACCGTTATGGGGAACGTGAAAAAAGGTTCAAAGCAAGACTGAAATTCTTAATAGATGAAAAAAGAGGATTGGGATTGGAAAAATTCCTTGAATTAGTGGAAAAAGAACGTAAGGCCATCCCCCACCAATCAATTGAAATTGACAGGACGCTGGTACCTGAGTTGGTGCTACCGGAAAAACAGGATTATTCTGATGTGACTATTGAGGAGGAAGAAAAATATCGGGATTGGCTAAAATCAAATGTATTTGAGCAAAAACACAAAGGCTTTCATGGTATCCGGATCAAGTTAACAAACGGCAACATCGATGCGGAAAGAGCCAGAAAATTATCAGATATCGTCAGAAAACATGCCGCCGATGACCTGAGGATCACAGTTAATCAGGGCCTGTTATTGAAATATATACCAACCAGCGCATTACCTCAGGTATTTAATGAATTAAACGCCCTGGGCCTGGCGGAATTCGGTTTTGGCACCATTGCTGACATCACAGCCTGCCCCGGAACAGATACCTGTAACCTTGGTGTAAGTAACAGCACCGGCGTTGCAGAAGCCCTGGAAAAAATCATCAGGGAAGAATACAAGGATTTAATCTTTGATGCAGACATTCATATTAAAATCAGCGGATGCATGAATTCATGCGGACAACACATGGCAGCGAACATCGGTTTTCATGGAAGTTCAATTAAAAACGGACAACTGGTTGTACCGGCTTTGGTGGTATTACTTGGGGGTGGGGTCGACCCTGAAGGAAATGGGTTTGTCGCCGACAAAGTGGCCAAGCTACCATCAAAAAAGGCACCACAGGCGTTGAGAATTATTCTGGATGATTATAAGGAAAATGCGCTTCCGGGAGAGTACTTCAACAGTTACTATAAAAGATATGGTAAAATATATTTTTATGATCTGATAAAACACCTCATTGATCCGACTCAGCTAACGGAATCGGATTATATCGACTGGGGGGGAACTGATAATTTTGTGCCAGCAGTTGGTGTGGGTGAATGTGCCGGTGTCAGCTATGACGTTGTCGGAACGATCATCGAGGATGCCACTGAAAAACTGGCGAATGGTGAAAAAGATCTGGCTGCCGATGAGTATGACAGGACGATTTATAATGCTTACAATACGTTTGTAATCGGTGCAAAAGCATTACTGTTAAGTGAAGATATCAGATGTAATACACATATTGGTATTATCAGGGATTTTGACAAACATTTTGTTGAAGCCGGCAAATTAACGCTTAACGAAAACTTCGAAACCCTGGTCTTGCAAATCAATCAAAATACACCAAATGCAGATTTTGCAAAGCGATATCTGAAGCTGGCCCATGAATTTTTGCAGCAGGTTAAAACATACCGTGCCAATCAAATTGCCGGTGATGTTACACAGAAAGAAAAGCTGGTAGTAGATAATTTTTATAAAGCATAATCATGAACGGCAAATTAACATTGGTAGGTGCCGGTCCGGGAGACCCGGACCTGATTAGCATAAAAGGCATGAAGGCCATCAAAAAGGCTGATGTCATTTTATATGATGCACTGGCACATCCGGACTTACTGGAGTATGCCCGGCCCGGCACCGAAAAAATTTATGTAGGAAAAAGGGCCGGATACCACTCCTACAAGCAGGAAGAAATAAATCAACTGATTGTGGATCGTGCCCTGAGAGGAAATCATGTGGTAAGGCTAAAAGGTGGAGACCCTTTTGTATTTGCCCACGGAAAAGAAGAACTGGAATATGCAGAGACATTTTCTATTGAAACAGAGGCTATTCTTGGCATATCCAGTGTTAACCTTCCCGGCTTATATGGCATACCATTAACCAGAAGAGGAATCAACGAGAGTTTCTGGGTAATAACGGCCACAACCAAAGACGGAACACTTTCCAAAGATGTTTTTCAGGCTGCCCGGTCAACCGCCACGGTAGTACTGCTCATGGGCCTGAAGAAGCTGGACCAAATTACCGCCATCTATAAAAAGTCAGGAAGGGGTAATCTTCCGGCGGCATTGATCTCAAAAGGATCACTGGAGGACGGGAACATTATTTTTGGCACCGCAGCCACGCTTTTGTCAAAACAACAGGAACACCGGCTGCCAGGTCCTGCGATGATTGTAATCGGGGAAGCGGTAGGCACTCATGAATATTTCTATGAAAAAATAAAAAACGTGGAGCGATTCAATAACCATCCAAAATTTTAACGCTATGGAAAGGCTGTTTGACAACAACCATTATACATCGCTAACACCCCGGGAAAGGCTGGAAAAACTATTCTGTGAACATGATGAAGCCAAAATTCTTGTGACCTCTTCATTCGGAAGCACATCGGTTGTGTTATTGCACATGTTAAGCCAGGTGAAGCCGGGGCATCCTATTCACTTCGTTAACACTGGTTTTCTTTTTCAGGAAACCCTTGATTACAAAAAACAATTGATTGAAAAACTAGGGCTTAAGGTCATCAATGTCAAAGCCAGGGAAAACCGTCACAGATTCACCAGGGAAAACCAAAGCTGGCGGTTCAATCACGATTTATGTTGTTTTATCAACAAAGTGGAGCCGGTTAACGAACTGAGGGCCTCCTATGATGTTTGGATTTCAGGGCTACTCGCGTTCCAAAATGCGAACCGGAGCAAAACCCGCATCTTTGAACCTAAAAAGGATATCGTTAAATTCCATCCTATCATAGACATGACCGCCGCAGAGGTGAGTTTATATATGACGATTTACGAACTCCCCAGCCACCCTCTTGTGGCCGAGGGATACGAATCCATCGGATGTACCCATTGCACCAGGAAAGGAAAAGGAAGAGAAGGCCGGTGGTTTGACAAAACAAAAACCGAATGCGGCCTCCACGCATAAATGGAGTGTGGGTGTGAGTGTCAGTGTGGGTGTGAGTGTCAGTGTGGGTGTGAGTGATCGCCCCATAGGGGCAAAACATTGGTAGCGCAAGGTTTTAATCAACGGCAATCGCTTTTGAAGCCTTTAAACGAATTGCGTTTTCACAAAAAAATCCCAGACCACAATCCCGATGCTGACAGAAATGTTTAAAGAATGTTTGGTGCCAAACTGGGGAATTTCAAGACATATATCAGAAAGAGCTACGGCAGCATCATCCACACCAAAGGCTTCATTGCCAAATATAAAGGCATATTTTTTATTCTTTTCAGGTTGAAAATCCTGGAGCATCAGCCCATCTTGCACCTGCTCTATTGACACAATAATGTAATCCAGGGATTTAAGACGATTTATCAGGGTCATTGTGCTCTCCACGTGCTCCCAGTCAACAGATTCCGTGGCGCCAAGGGCGGTTTTGTGGATTTCACGATGAGGGGGACTGGCCGTAATACCACATAGAAAAATCTTTTCAACACAAAAAGCGTCCGAAGTACGAAATGCAGCACCTACGTTGTTCATACTTCTCACATTGTCAAGCACGACAACTAACGGAATTTTTTTCTTATTTTTGAATTCCTCGACAGAAATTCTGTTGAGTTCTTCGTTACTGAGTTTTCTCATGTCAATGATATGGGCAAGGGGCAAAGATAATTTATAAAAGCTGAACCAATAAATTTATAAATAAACCTGAATTAAATCTTTAATACAGTCAATGGCAAACACCAAAACCAAAGCGGAAAAGGAAACCCCTCTGATGAAACAATACAATGCGATTAAAGCACGGCATCCCGGTGCCTTATTGCTTTTCAGGGTAGGGGATTTTTATGAGACATTTGGCGAAGACGCGGTTAAGGCCAGTAAAGTATTGGAAATAGTCCTGACTAAAAGGGCGAATGGCGCCGCCTCTCACGTGGAGTTGGCAGGTTTTCCACACCACGCCCTGGATACATACCTGCCCAGGTTGGTAAGGGCTGGTAACCGGGTGGCAATCTGCGATCAGTTAGAGGACCCAAAAGCAGCTAAAGGTATTGTAAAAAGAGGGGTAACGGAACTGGTTACACCTGGTCTTTCATTGAACGACAATGTGCTGGAAAAAAACCAAAATAACTACCTCGCATCGATTTTTTTCAACAAGGAGGTATATGGCATTGCTTTTCTTGACCTTTCTACGGGCGAATTTCTGACCAGCAGGGGTACCGATAAATATATCGATAACCTATTACAAAGTTTCAAACCCATGGAGGTTATCTTCAGCAAAACGGACCGCCAGGCGTTTAACACACACTTTCAGGACAAATTTAATACTTACTGTCTCGATGAGTGGGTGTATAGTTATGATTACGCTTATGAAAAACTTACCAGCCATTTCTCTACCTCCTCGTTAAAAGGATTTGGGGTAGAAGGTGTAACGGAGGGAATAATTGCAGCCGGGGCCATACTGCACTACCTCAATGAAACCGAGCACAAAGAAGTTAAACACATCTCTTCCATTTCCAGGATCGAAGAAGAAAACTACGTGTGGCTCGATAAGTTTACCATCAGAAATCTGGAGCTGGTCTATCCTCAGCAGGAAGGTGGCATCCCCCTAATCGACATCCTGGACCAAACCCAGACACCCATGGGCTCCAGGTTGCTTAAAAAGTGGATGGTATTGCCTTTAAAAGAAAAAGTAGCCATTGAAGAAAGACATCAGGTGGTGGCAGCACTGGTAAAAGACCAGGATTTACAGCACGAGATCTCACAACTTTTCAAAAATATTGGCGACCTGGAAAGACTGGTGTCCAAAGTGGCGACGAGAAGAATCAACCCACGGGAAATGACCCAGTTAAAAAAGGCACTGGCGCATATTACCCCTGTAAAAAACCTGTTGACCAAATCCGGGGTTGCACCGCTGCTAAAGCTGGCCGACCAATTAAATCCTTGCGAATTTTTATTGCAAAAGATCGATACCGAACTAAAGGAAGACCCACCGATCCAGGCCAATCAGGGCAACCTTATCAAAGATGGTATCAACCGGGAACTGGATGAGCTTCGAAAAATTGCTTTTTCGGGCAAAGACTATCTGGTACAAATTCAGCAGAGGGAGAGTGAGGCTACCGGGATACCATCCTTAAAAATCGCATACAATAAGGTCTTTGGTTACTATCTCGAGGTCACCAATGCACATAAAGACAAAGTACCTGAAAACTGGATCAGAAAACAGACCCTCGTTAACGCCGAAAGGTATATCACCGAAGAATTAAAAGAATATGAAGAAAAGATTTTAAACGCCGAAGAAAAACTGGGGGTCATAGAGCAAAGGATTTATCATGAACTGGTCATACATGCCACCGATTTTATCAGCCAGATTCAGCAGAATGCTAAGATTATTGGAAAAACAGACTGTTTGGCTTCTTTCGCCCATATCGCTATAAAATATAAGTACTGTCAGCCCGAAATCAACGAGTCCGGAATATTGGATATTAAGGAGGGCAGGCACCCGGTTATTGAAAGGCAGTTGCCCGTGGGGGAGTCTTATGTTCCCAACGATATATTACTGGATCATGACACCCAACAAATCATGATTATCACAGGGCCTAATATGGCGGGCAAATCTGCGCTTCTGCGGCAAACAGCACTGATTGTACTGATGGCTCAGATGGGTTCCTTTGTGCCAGCTAAAAAAGCAGTCCTTGGTATCGTAGACAAGGTATTCACACGCGTCGGGGCGTCTGACAATCTTTCGAAAGGTGAGTCAACTTTTATGGTGGAAATGACTGAGACGGCCAGCATTCTCAATAATTTAAGCGAAAACAGTTTGGTATTGATGGATGAAATCGGCCGGGGTACCAGCACCTATGATGGCGTCTCTATTGCCTGGTCGATTGTCGAATATCTCCATAATCATCAAAAATTTAAAGTGAAGACTTTGTTCGCCACCCATTATCATGAATTGAATCAACTGACCAACGATCTGGACAGGGTCAAAAATTTTAATGTTTCTGTAAAAGAGGTAGGTGACAAAGTTATTTTTATGAGAAAGTTAAAAAAAGGTGGCAGCGAGCACAGTTTCGGCATTCATGTCGCCCAAATGGCCGGGATGCCCAACCCTGTGGTCATCAGGGCCAGCGAAATAATGCACCACCTGGAAAAAGATAAAATTCACACGCGGCATAAAAAGCAGTTTGAAGAATTACCAAAGAACAATTTTCAGCTAAGTTTATTTGAGGCCGATCCCAAATTTAAGGAGGTTCAAAAACTGGTTAACCTGCTGGATATCAATACAATCTCACCAGTAGAAGCACTACTGAAATTAAATGAAATAAAAAACATCCTCGGCAATTCCTGACCAGGCGTTAAAGCAATTCTTTAATGACATAAAACCAGAGACTCGGGCCTGAAATAGTATTTTTTCGTCTGTCCGTTTCTCGTGGCTATACACTCAACCAGGCCTCTTCCATAGACTGAGCTTATCTTCATTTTCTTGCTGCCAATAATCAGTTTTACTAAATCACCTTTTTTTAAATTTTCCATCTTCATGATTTTTTTACACAAGATTAAAAAACGTGCCAAAAGTTTAGCCTGAGAGAATTATTTTCGCTTTTTCTTAATGGCGACTCAGGTAAAAAGTAACCCCTGGTAGAATTTATGCAAAAACAAATTATGATTTGATGATTGTTACAACCGGCAGGCAATAAACCCTACCTCCCCCCATTTGAAGCTTGGTTTCTGGTACACACATAGGGTCTCTTATTCCTCCAACAGGTTTTCTATCTCATCCAGCTTGTCATCATTGTATGATCCGGAAGTCACAAAAACTATTTTACCTTGCTTATCGAGCACAAAAAAATAGGGTACATCTTTCTTCTCAAAGTCGAGGGCTTCTTTGTATTTTTTCAGCTCACCCTTATAAAACATGATGTGCGGGACCAATTTAGGGTCGGTTTTATCTTTCATTTTTTTCATTACCTTTCCGTAGGCTGCTTTTTTTACACCAGTGAACATAGGGACAAAATACACATTGACGTCATACTCTGTGTAAAACAGCCCCGGATTTTTAGGTTTATAAATAAATTTTTGATAGATGGGATTGAACCAGGTTTTAAGATCCTCTTCCGATTTTTTGGAATACGCCATCCCCAGCAATGTGAATTTTTCCTTGGTGTCTGACGGAATAACCACTTGCTTGTTCAACAACGTCTCCCCCTCCAAATTCGGAAATTGACCGCCGAGCTGCGCATGCACATTAGCAGACAAAAAGAATAGAAAAAACAGGTAATAATATATGTTTTTCATAGTCACAATTTTGAATATACTCAATAACGACCCTTTCAAACAAATGTTATTAAAAGGACAATACAAATAATCCTGACATACCTTTAACCCTTAAACGCCATGCCCTTCAAACTCTGGGCCATTTTCAGGTTCCTGTTGCTCAATTCCTGATCATTGATCTGGAATCTTAATTTACTGTCTTCACCCACATAAAAACTAATGCAGGCCCCTTTTTCATATAATCCCTTTTTCTCTCCAACCACCATAATAGGTCTTCCATTAGTCGTGGTCATGATCTCACCGATAGCACCACTTTTTCCCAGCGAGACGAAAAGCAAATCGGTTTCACCAATCTCACTCACATTCATAGCTTTTTTCACGGCAATACTGCGACCGTTGATTTTCTTTGAGGTACTGATCTTTTGCAACTCCTGATATACTCTTGAATTTCCAAAGACTGTTATCTTAAATTCACCGGTATTGCTATTTGGCCACTGTGAGTATTTGGCAAAGTTGTAAAGAAACAACGAATAAGCACTGTTAATGTCGGTTTGGGCTTGTACGGTCGGATTTCTTAAAACCAACAGGCACAAAAAAAGGAAAAGAATTTTAAAAAATTTAATGGCTTTCATGGTAAACATTACTATATACAAAATTCAAATACATATTTAACCTTATGTATCACCTTTTTAAATTGCTTTTATGCAATCCAGGCAAATGATAAACAAAGGATACACTGTCAAAGAATGGTAGTCCCAGGACCATCTTTAAGGTTTGGTTCACCCAAGATACCACCAGGTATTTCTGTTAATATTTTAACAGGCTTACCCCTGGTCTGATCCAGTATCTGTGGCATCAGCCCACTTTTACAAGCAGGCACAAACAGGATCTCCGGTGTACCGATCTGGTCCAAAGACTTGCATGTCTTTACCTGGACAGGTTTTCCTTTAATTTTTTTGTTCTTGCTAATTTGTTTTAGGTTAATAGCCAAACCGGCGTTTCCCAATATGGCGAAGGTAAATTGATCTCCTCCATGATCAAAGCCGGCGAATTTGCCGAAATTGTAGAGAAGTAATGCTTGAGGATCCGCTTTCTGCGCCTGTACCATAGCCAGATTTCCAAGGGCTGTCAAGATTAAAAAACCCATAAATATCCGTTTTAAAAAAATAGCATACGACGTCCTCATCGCTTCCCAATTCAAATTTCATACGTTAAAAACTGATTTCAAAAATACCAGCTTTACCACTAATTGTATTAGTCAAATAGCCTACAACCTTACCCTTGCAAAAAGATGGGGAAATAATTATTTAATTGACCTTTTTATTCGTATTATGCAATTTTATTCTGATAAAGTTAAATTAAAGGTCCTATTATTCAATGCTTGAGTGTATGTAAAAGCCGGTCGTATATTAATTATTTAGTTTTAAACTTTACATTACATTGCTTCCGAATAAAAAAGAAAGTTATGCGGATTGATTTAACAGGCAGGACAATTTTGATAACCGGGGCTTCCGGAGGTATCGGTAAAGCCGTTGCAGAACAACTGGCGAACGCAGGAGCCACCATTGCCCTCCACTACAATCAACAAAAACAGGCCGCAGAAAAGCTTGCAGCCGAAATAGGTAACAACTCCAGTGCTTTTAAAGCCGATCTGGCCGATGAAAAAGAGGTGATTAACTTGTTTGAAGCGGTGATAGATCATTATCAAAATGTTGATGGACTCATTAATAACGCCGGCATTGCCATTCCCTCATCACCTGGCAAGGATGACCGGCTTTGGTTAAAGGACTGGCATGCAACTTTGGCGGTAAACTTAAATGCCACTGCCTTGCTCTGTAAAAAGGCCATCGCGCATTTTTTACCCAAACAGGAAGGACGAATAGTGAATATTACCTCCAGGGCTGCTTTCAGGGGCGATACACCGGAATTCCTTGCCTACGCGGCCTCAAAGGGGGGATTGGTCTCACTTACGAGGTCCATCGCGCGCGGTTATGGCAAGTCTGGTATCAAGGCATTTAATATTGCCCCGGGATTTGCAAGAACAGACATGGCTCAGGGTTTTATGGATCTGTATGGTGAACAGATTGCCCTGGATGACATCGCCTTAAAAGAATTAACAGAGCCACGGGATATCGCTCCTATGATTGCATTACTTATCAGCGGGCTGGCCGATCACGCCACTGGTTGCACCATAGATATTAATGCGGGAAGTTATGTACATTAAAAAGCGAACCAATACAAAATGAACAGATGTGCCTGGGTAGACACAGCTAACCGGTTATACGTCGATTATCATGACAACGAATGGGGAGTCCCTGTATATGATGATAAGATACTTTTTGAGTTTTTGATTCTGGAAGGAGCACAGGCAGGGTTGAGCTGGATCACGGTTTTGCAAAAAAGACAAGGGTATCATAAGGCATTTTCCGGTTTTGATGTACAAAAGGTGGCGTCATTTAGCGAAACTAACATTCAAAAGTTAAGAAATGACACCTCTATCATAAGAAACGAGTTGAAAATCAGGGCTACAGTCACCAATGCCAGGGCATTCATCAAAATTCAGGAGGAGTTCGGTAGTTTCAATGCATTTTTATGGTCTTATGTGGATGGGGCACCCATCTTCAACCACTGGAATAACATCAGGGAAGTACCTGTTACCACCAACGAGTCGGACAGGATCAGTAAAGAATTAAAGAAAAGGGGATTTAAGTTTGTGGGAAGTACCATCATGTATGCCTATATGCAGGCGGTCGGACTTGTCAACGATCACACGACCGATTGTTTTAAACATCCGGCCCATAATCGGAATGAGCTGATTTAAAGGGATTTAATGATCTCTTTTTTGGAAAGCCTGATACTCCACATGCCACAAAAATAATCAGGCTGGCCTTGCAGACTGTCTGGCAGGATTCCTGTTTTCTTCTCCGGCCGGGCTAACAGGCAAATCCTGTTTTTTGAGGTGATAGGCCTTGTAAAAAGCAGGTAGTCTGTTCCTGATCTTTGCACATTATCTTCTGATGGAAGGTTGTTTTCCATATTATATCGATATGCCTCCAGTAATTGTTTTTCAATATCCAGTGTATCGGCCTTCAGGCCTTCCAACCCGGTGCTAAACAAACTCAGGAAATGACCACTACGACGACTTAGAGAATCCAGCACGGGGATTACTACCTGGCTTAAAGGAGGATTAATTATCCATTTACTTGAATTCCGGTTATCTGTTGGAATTGTGTCATGATAATCATCCAGTTTTTTTATCACTATATACTCGGCCGTATTAACCAATGCTGAACCGGTTTGAAAAGCTGCATCCATTAGCTCCGGCTCAGACACTCTTTTAATTTGGCGGTCTTTCATTTCCTGTTTAATCTTCTCTCTGTCCACAGTTTTGTTCCCCTCAGTCGCGCAGGCCGCTAAAACAATCATCATCAAACACATAGAAAATTTACACATAGCGATAACTGTATGGGGTTAAGCACTTAATTTACTGGCAAAGTTAAATCTACCACAGACAATTCAAAAAAAAAAAGCCCTGACTTTATGAGTCAGGGCGTATAGAATAAAATTTTGTCTTCTATTTTTTGTAACTCGAAAGATCAAAGGACAAGGCCAGTACTTTGGTAACCTCTCCATGAGCGTTTTTCACCGGCGAATAATTACTTCTGATCCAGATGCTAGAACCATCCCTTTTAACCCGTTCGAATTCACCTGATTTCGTCTGCCCCTCATTTAATTGTTCCCAAAATTCCATGGTTTCAGCAGCCTTTCTTTCATCCGGGGGAAGCAATACCGAATGGTTTTTGCCTCTGATCTCTTCCAGCGTAAATCCAAATATGTTCAGAAATTGTTGATTCGCATCGATAATCTCTCCATTGGGCTTGAACTCCACAGAGGCCAGGGAATTGTTGATGGCAGTCAAAATACCCTGGGTTTCGGATTGACTGCGCTGCATTTCTTCTTGTGTGGCTTGTAACTCCTCCATATTTTGTCTCATCTCTTCCTCCTGTGACCTCATTTGCTCGGTCATTTCGGTGGATTCTTCCAGTAATCGCTGAGTTTTTTCGTTGATCTTTACCGAAGATACCGTGGAGGCAATGCTCTCGGCAATTTTTTCAACAAACTCTATCTCATACTGCTTGAATTCATTAAAAGAGGCTATTTCCAACACACCGAATACATCATCGTTGATTTTTAAAGGCACAATCAGAATGCTGGTTGGGCTGGCTTCTCCCAGTCCGGAAGTAATGGTAATATAATCTTCCGGAACCTCAGTAAGATAGACCGTATCTTTTTCAAGCCAGGATTGTCCGGTCAGGCCTTCACCAATGTGTACCCTTTGCTCCAGGTACTTTTTCTTGTCCCAGGCATAACAGGCCTTTAGCTCCAGGTATGACTCGTCTTCATCGTCGTTCACAATGTATAACCCACCCTGATTGCAATTGAGATATTTGACCAGGTTGGATATGATGTCATCGGATAACTTTTCAATATTATCATTGTTTTGACGCAAAATCTCACCGAATGTGGCCAACCCGCTGGTGGACCAGTTTCTTCTTTTGTCTTCTTCAGCTACCGATTTAAGGTTATCACGCATTTCAATTAATGAGTTACCCAGTACATCTTCCTCACTCAATGGTGTAAATTCAGCATCATAGTTGCCCCTTCCGATATTTTCCGCAAAGCTGGAGGTGGATTTCAGTCCATTGACAAGGTTTTCCACAGCCCCTGCCATCTCCCCGATTTCATCGTTGTTGAACTTCCTGGATTGATCGTCCGGCAAATTCCCCTGACCGAGCTTAACAATCACATTCTTGATATAATTAATTGGTTTTGTAATCGATCTGGCCATCAAAATTCCACCGACCAAACCCAAAATAACCACGATCACCGCTGATACAACAGCCATTTTCGTTAAACTGTCGGACTCAGCCCTGATGGTTAACTGCTGCTCCCGGTCGGTTTGCACAATGATATCACTGATTTTTTCCAGACTTTCCATAATGGCAGCAGACTGTGGAAGCACCTCACTTTCAATGGTTTCTGCTGCAGTCAGCTTGATAAACGGATCTTCATAATGATCGAAAGTCACCAATTGACTCATCACATTATCCCGCTCGGTTTTAAGCAAAGCCTCAAAATCAAGAAAGATCGAATCCATTTGCTGCTGTAAAGTGTCGATTTCCCACGATGCTTTTAATTCGTTGATTTGTTCCTTTAGATTGGGATATCCTACATTATGCAGATCTTTCAGCGCTTTTTTATCTATATCATTACTTTGAAGATAAACCCAGTTGGTAACCAACATCTTCGATTGTGTCACCAAATGTTTAAATTCCTGCAGGGCATTTACCGAAGGTCTTATATTGGTGGAGGATTTTTCAATAAGTTGGTTATTTTTACTGTTGGTAACTACCACAATGGTTGCGATTACCGCAAATATGATTATCAGGGAGAAAAACCCTAACAATATCTTGTTTCCGATACTGAACCTCTTTTTTTTCATAATTACATTACACCTTAGACAAAAAAATTATATCAATATAGCGAGCTTCGCCAATTCGGTTGATACTTTCAGATTTCTTTCTTCAGCGGCAGATTTATTCAATTCAAATTTTGGCTTCCCGTCGACTATCAGAAAGTTGATGCCGCTGCCATCCTTTCCCAAGCCCGGTTTATCGGTTATTATCAGTGTAGCCGTGCCGGTAAGGTTAGCCTTGCATTCTTCCAGCATACTGCTTTGTTCAGTGGGAATGTAAAGGATATGACACCTTTGAATGTCGCCTGGATTTTTATAGCTTACTATAGAAAAACGCTGACTCCCCACCTTCTTGCTGGCGGCCATACTTTTCAGGTGCCGCGTTACAGGCGAATTACCTAAGACGCCAATAACAAAATCACCCTTTTTGTACGCTGCCGGCCACTGAATAAATTTGCTGAAGTTATAAATGAATATCGAGTGGAATTTGTGGATATCCTGTCCCCTGACTGTTATGTTAAAAGCCAATAATACAATCAATAGCCCCAAAATTCTCTTTAGCATATACCTGAAAACTTTTTATAGTTATGGTTATTACAACTTTAATCACTCATACAACAACAAATGTAATAAGTGACTTAATCGGAAAGTGTGCAATATTTACGGAAATACTACACTAATGCTTTACAAGAAAATACTTTAATAAATTATTGAATAATAGCTTGTTTATAACCCGTTTTTTAAAATTCAAGGGCGGGTAATTAGGAAGGTCTTAAATGGTTAGCTTTAATTAGCAAAAATTTACGTGTATAATTAAACACGCATTCATTAACTTTGGAGGTGCAACACCAGATTTATGACTGATAAATTAGAAGAATTAAAAGCCCGGTTTGAGGAAGTGGGACAGCTTCTTGTGCAGCCAGAAACTATGGCCGACATGAAGGCGTATTCAAAATTAAACAAGGAATACAAAGACCTTGAGAAAATCGTTGTTAAATACGATGATTACAAAAATGTATTAGAGAACATTGAAAGTGCAAAAGAGCTGCTCTCTACGGAAAAGGATCCTGAATTTCGTGAGCTGGCCAAAGCGGAATTAGAAGAGCTGGCAAAAAACAAGGAAGGGTTGGAAGAAGCGTTGAAACAGTTATTGATTCCCAAAGATCCCAATGACAGCAAAAATGCCATTCTGGAGATAAGGGCAGGGGCCGGAGGTGACGAGGCAGCTATCTTTGCCGGGGATCTGTTTCGTATGTACCAGCGTTTTGCTGAAAAACAGGGGTGGAAAATGGTTGTGAGTGATTTGACAGAAGGCACGGCCGGCGGTTATAATAAAATTGTGAGCACTGTCACCGGAGATGAAGTTTATGGAATACTTAAGTATGAGTCAGGCGTACATCGCGTTCAGCGGGTGCCAGCCACAGAAACCCAGGGTAGGGTACACACATCTGCCGCCAGTGTGGCCGTACTGCCAGAGATGGATGACGTAGAAGTGGAAATCGACATGAATGATGTCAGAAAAGACACGTATTGCTCCTCAGGTCCGGGTGGGCAATCGGTGAACACAACCTATTCTGCTGTAAGATTGACCCATGCCCCAACCGGAATAGCGGTGCAGTGTCAGGATCAAAAATCACAAATTAAAAATTTTGAAAAAGCCTTGAGGGAATTAAAATCAAGAATTTACAACATTGAACTTCAAAAGCATAACGAGGAAGTTGGCGCACAGAGGAGGTCTATGGTAGGAAGTGGTGACCGTTCAGACAAAATACGGACTTATAACTATCCCCAGGGCAGGGTCACCGATCACAGGATTGGCCATTCGGTTCACAATTTGCCGTCAATCATGGATGGCAACATTGATGATTTCATAGAAAAGTTGAGAATAGCGGATAATGCCGAAAAAATGAAAGAAGGAAACTAATCATTGACTCCTTTTGAAAAACATCATTCAAGCGCTGCTAACAGCATTTATTGTTTTTGTCTCCTGTACACCGGAGGAAGAAAAAATCAGTTCAGGCAGTATTCAACCCCTGGTGTTTTCGACAGATACTGTAATCTTCGATACTATTTTCACCCAGATAGGAAGTATCACCAAAAGATTAATTGTTGGCAACCCCAATGAAAATGCCGTAAGCATCGGCTCCATTGCCTTAGCCGGAGGCAGTAATTCACCTTACACCATCTTGGTTGACGGAATGGCCGGTGATCGGTTTGAAGACGAAATTATATTGGGAAATGATAGTTTGCTGGTACTGGTCAGTGTCCTTATTGATCCGCGACAGGAAAACCTGCCCTTTTTAGTCAAGGACTCTATCGTCTTTACAACAAACAACATTTTGCAGGATGTTAAACTAATAAGCTACGGACAGGACGCCAATTTCCTGAATGACTCTATACTGGTGTGTAACGCCGTGTGGGATTCTGAAAAACCTTATGTTCTCAGCAACTCCGTTCTGGTTGACGCTCTGTGCACGCTGACTGTAAAAAAAGGAGTAAAGGTATTGTCAGACAATGAGTCCTTCATCTTTGTCAAGGGCAAACTGATTGTGGAGGGTGATGTGGAAAGTCCGGTGTTGTTCAGCAATTCCCGGCTGGATGAAGATTTTGCCAATGCCCCGGGGCAATGGGGTGGAATTATTTTTCTGCCGGGCAGCAAAGAAAATAAAATCAACTTTACCGCTATCCGGAATGCCCGGGTAGGATTGAATCTCGATACTTTTGACAATGATACATTGCCGGAAGTCGTCGTGAGCAACACCGTCATTGAAAACATGTCGGCGAGTGGTATCCTCACCATTGGCGCCGATGTATACGCAATCAACGTGCTCATAAACAACTGTGCCGAATTCATGACCGGAAATTTTGGTGGAGGATATCATACTTACATACATTGTACCCTCTCCAATAGCCAAAGTGATTTTTTCAGACAGAATCCATCGTTCACCTTTACCGATAATTTCAGTCAAAATGACCGCACACTGGTTAGTGACCTGGTGATAAATATCAATAACTCTATCATTTGGGGTGATTTGGATGAAGAACTACTGTTTGATGTAAGCGGAGGTACCGGCAGTGTATTGCTAATTGCTAATTCTATTCTTAAAACCAATCTTGAACTGGATATCAACAACAATCTGTTGAATGAAAACCCCCGATTCCTGGATCCTGCCAACTTTGACTATCGACTCGACACACTTTCGCCTGCCAAAGATGCAGGAATACCGGGTGACATATTATTTGACTTAGACGCCAATCCCAGGGACGAAAACCCGGATTTGGGGGCTTATGAAAGAATTGAAAACAATTAAACAATGGAATATTATCAGCAGGAAATAGCACTGCCCCCCTTCAAAAGAGGCTTTCATTTGATCACCCCCATCATTGAAAAAAATTTCAGGGCATTGCAAAAGCTCGAGATAGGTATGCTTAACATTTTCATCAAACATACCTCCGCAAGCCTTACTATTAATGAAAATGCCGACCCTACCGTCAGAATGGACTTTGAAAGTCACTTTAATCACATGGTTCCTGAAAATGCCCCCTATTATCGACACACGTTTGAAGGGCCGGATGATATGCCTGCCCACCTTAAAGCCGCTATATTGGGTAATTCATTGCATATACCATTGAGCAGGGGAAAAATGAATCTTGGCACCTGGCAAGGCATCTATCTTTGTGAGCACAGGGATTACGGAGGACCAAGAAGAATAGTACTCACTGCTTACGGCAAAACCAATTGAGCCCCACCCGGAATAAAAGTATAAAAATATCATTTTACTTACATCAAAGCCGGTTTTCCGGTGTAGTGTGCTTACCAATTGATCCTTTAAGGTATACATGTGTACCAACTAGCCCTCCCGATAATCATTTTTATATGTATTAATTAACAACAAATTTCATTATGTTCAGTAATAAGAAAGAAGTTAAACAGACTCAGGAAAGGCACCAGGAAAGCAGCTTATTTGGAAAGGGAAGCACCTTTACCGGAACCATAGACACAGCAGAAAACGTGCGGGTTGATGGTAAGGTGATTGGTACTATTAACGCCAAAGCCAAAGTGGTAGCCGGCCAGGATTCCATCATTGAAGGAAATATTCATGCAGAGAGGGCTGAAATCAGTGGTGAAGTCAAAGGGGATATTGAGGTTACCGACATTTTAATTCTCAGGGCCAGTGCCAGAATTCATGGTGACATTTTTACCGATAAACTGATCATGGATGAAGGCGCCTCGTTTAACGGAAAATGCCAGGTGGGTGAGCAGATTAGAGAAGTAAAGCTTAGAAGAAATGACGAAGAAAACGACAGCGGAAAGAAGCTCAACGGGAATCACAATGGCACCAAAACTGACTATATATCAGTCGCAGGTTAAACCGGCAATGATCAAGGCATAACTTCAAATCTATCAATAATAAACCGGGGCTCAGGCCCCTTTTTTATTTCCGGCTGTAAGTTGCCAACCTCCTTTTTTTCGGTATACCTCCTGTATACCGGTTTTTTGCATTTGTCTACCGCTCGTACCCCACATAGGGGTCATCCAAATTAAATCTTATACGTTTAATAAGGTGACCATTAAGGTTAGAAACCATTAACTCGTGAGAACTCAAAACGAATAATTCAGTTATGCAAAAAGAGAGCGGGAAAATTACAATAGGTGGTATTATTTTTTATGTGGAGATCTCCGGCATTGAATTGCTATCGAAGTACATGGCATATCCTGAAATTATGCGGAAGAAAAAGGCATATGAAAATCATCTTGCCGAGGTATTTTTAAGGATACTGGAGAAAAACAGGGAGATCATCACCACCCGTGACATTGTCAAGATCTTAAATAACTGCGACAAGGTGGGACCGGATCATTGCCTGGAAGGAGAAAACAATTGATTTATGAAATCATCCCAGGTCACAGTATTTCTACGAGCTGATAGAAATCAAACATAGTTACCCTGAAAGCTTCCCGGTCTTGTTTGGATCGAAGCAAGGGTATTTTTTGACCTTGATTTAGCCAGTATAGGTTATGTTCTTTAAGAATATGTTCATATATGACGGCAGTAATGGTGAATTGTGTGTCCTTATTTCCTACACTAAATTCTTCGCTACCCTCAAAACCTTCCCCCTCCCAGACCAAAGTAATATTTTTAATATCTGCTAACTGATTGCCGGGTTCAAGAAGGATGTATGCCTCATCAAACCGCCAGTTTAGTACAATTGCCAGGTTTAACTGCGGCACATCGGTATCCCTGGAACGGGTTTTTATTCTGTAAACTTCCAGTTTGGACTCGGTCATTTCCTCCCTCTCGTAATATAGTGCCCTCACATTCTTAAAAAAAAGCTCTGATGGATCAGTGGTTTTATAGGAAGGTTTATCCTTATCGATTATTTTTTCATTGTCAACAATGCACTGAACAAATAACAGGCAAAACATCATTAACGCCGCAGGAAATTTATAATTTATCTTATCATTCATATATGCTTTAACAACCAAAAAACTGTCAATGTTTTAATTGCCGAACAACTCCAATGTCATTTTCATTTGATTTCCAAGAGAATTAGTTGGAGCAAAAAAACCAGCCAGGGACATTTAACCTTCAGTCACAAAGTGGATTTGATGCAGGTGGCATTGGCAGTCTCCTCACTGGTCTGGCAGGAAAGCCCAATAATGAATCGGCTTTTGATTTGACTGATGTGACCGGTATGGTCACAGGAAAAGGCGAGCAGCAAAATGATACGGGAGACATTGCCGGTAAAATTCCGGGCAAACTGTTTTAAAAGCCATACCGGGTCTGCTAATCAGATTCTATCGTACATCTATCCTGGTCTCAACTTCATCAACAGGCTATCAATCACAACTATGTGGGTATCTGTATGATCCTTTTTACCAGATATTTACCATTACCAGGTATCTAACTACAAAGGTTTTTTGTTGTTTCCGGACAATTTGAAGTTAAGCCTTATTTTTTTGCCTGATACCTCTTCCAGAAACGGTTTTAAAAATTGTCTGGCGCTGACCTGGGTTTGTGATGTAATACCCGAGTCCAAAGCCGCTTTTTTGATTTGCTTTTCAGCATTTCTGTATACTTCTTCCACAAATCTTCTTTCCTCTTCATCGGTAGCCAAATATCCGGTTTCGAGATCATAAATCCTGGAATTTTCCAGATCGATTTTATAATAGCACAATTCGGGTGGAGGTAGATGGATGACCAGGGAATCTTCAAAAACACCAATATCTTCGACCGATAATTTCGTGAGATCAACACAACCGACTGCTTCCCCTGTTGTGATCAGCGCTGCCTTCATATCCGGACTGTAACTACGCAAAAATATTTTCCACTGACTGGTATTTTTGACTTCTGTTATCTCCTTAAACCGATATCTGACCAACTCAAGTCTTCCTAAATCCTCGAGCTTTTGCAAAACGACATCATGTTGAATTTGGGTGTTTTCATCTTCACTCGGGGGATAAAAAGGCAACCTGCCAGTAATCAAAACCCAGACCGCCACTGTCAATAACAGCACCCAGGGCAGGTTTTTCAATATGATTCTCAGTAATATATTAATCATGGTTATTCGCTAAATCCATGGAGAATTTACTTAAAAATATGCAAGACCAATTACAAATAACGAATAAACAACAAAAATATATTAACAGGTCGATTGAGTTTCAACCTTGGGTGAAAAGCCTGTCAGGCCGCATCGGCCAGATAATTAGCGACAGCTTGTTTTTTAAACAGATTCCATTCGGAAAGGCTTAGTTTACCTTTACCAATCAATAACAATATGGTTCTGATTAGTTCCTTTTTAAATCCGTAATTGATGGTGACATGCTCGCACAACGCCATTTCGCTTTTCTCCAGAATGTTATCCACCAGCATCATCCTTACAAGATCGTAAATCTGGTCCAGGCGTTTATTCGGGTCTTCCGGCATTTCCAATGCCAGAGGTGTGTAATTTTCTATGATTTTTGCAATTTGCCAACCTTTCAACCCATACTTCTCACCCACGGTGTACAACAAACTTCTTTCGCTCGGATGAAGCTCCCCGTCAATGTAAGCCAAGGTTACCAGATTCCTTAAATGCTGTTTTTTGTATTTCACGTATTGATGTTCAAAAAAACCTATCATAATCTGTTAAATAAGGGTAGTTCAAAAATTTCTTAACCTTAAATATAGCCAAAAAGCCGGCTAAAAAGGAACTTTTTCAACATTTTTTTGCATTAAATTGAGAAAGCAAGAGTGTTGAGGCAATTAGCTGATTGACTGTCAAACAGGTAAATATAAATAGTTAAAGCAGGGGTTCAAGTGGTTATAACCCCTTTGTTTTAGTCGGCTGTTTTTACTTCCGTTTCTATCGACTCGTCTTTTGCCGGTTCGGCCGGTTGTTTCTGGTCTTCGGCAAAAAACCTCTTTTGCATGAGCAGGATAATGGCTACGCCAATAAAAATAGAAGCATCCGCAATATTGAAAATAGGCCATAAAAACAAGTGTTTACCTCCCCAGACCGGTACCCACTCGGCCACATAGCCCGACCATATATCGAGGTAAAACATATCGACAACTTTACCATGAAACCAAGGTGTGGTGGCATCGGCGGGAGCGTTGTTAAGAAGTACCCCATAGAACGTACTGTCGATAACATTGCCAATGGCACCCGCCAGGATCAGTGCAACACACCATATAAGCCCCTGGTGAACCTGTTTCCTGGCCAGGACAAGAACGTAGTAACCAATAGCAATCATGGCAAATAGCCTGAAAAAGGTAAGCAGAAACTTACCATACTCCCATTCAATCTGGATGCCGAAGGCCATGCCCGGGTTTTCGGTATAGTGAATCTTAAACCAGTCACCAAACACGACAATCTCCTCCCCCAGCTCCATATTAAAATGAACTATTAGTTTGACAACCTGGTCAAGAATTATAACCACTAAACTCAGCAAATAATATTTATAGTATTTCACTTTGACTCTATTTACCTAAAAATTAAACATCGATCTTCACCAGCAGTTTTAACTCATCCATTTCCAGAAGTTTTCCATCAACCAGGTCTTCTTTGATATCAAGACTAAGCGCCTGCGTTTCACGACAAATATATTCTTTATTAACGAGCAATGCATCATTAATCAATGCTTCGTTTTTCGCAATGCTTATCATTATTTTATCCTGAACTGCTAATCCCATATCTTTTCGCAAATTCTGTACCCTGTTAACCAAATCCCTGGCGATACCCTCTTTTTTTAAATCTTCGGTAATGTGGACATCCAGGGCCACTGTCAGCCCTCCGTCACTTGCAACAAGCCAGCCAGGAATATCTTCCGACATGATCTCTACATCATCGATGTCAACGTAGATCGTTTCATCATCCACATGAATTTCCAGCGGGCTACCTTTCTCCAGCACACCGATTTCTTCTTGCCCGAATTCTTTGATAGCGTCAGCAATATGTTTTACTCTGGCCCCGTATTTCTGGCCGAGTTCCCTGAAATTAGGTTTTATTTTCTTTACAATCACACCAGCGGTATCATCTATGTATTCAACCTTTTTCACATTGACTTCAGTCTTTATCAGATCCTCCACCTCATGGATCATTTCTTTTACCTCGGGATCCAGTACAGGAATCAAAACCTTGGCCAACGGTTGCCGCACTTTGATTTTTTCTTTTTTCCGCAAAGAATGAACCAGAGAGGATATGTTCTGGGACAATTTCATTTTTTCTTCCAGCGTAATGTCAATAAATGCACTCTCGGTTTGGGGAAAATAGCCTAAGTGCACTGATTCCAATTGTTCCTGGCCGCTGGTATTATTCAAATCCAAAAATAACCTTTCCATATAAAATGGTGCCATAGGGCTGCCGAGTTTTGCCACAGTTATGAGACAGGTATACAGCGTTTGATAAGCCGCCTGTTTATCCTCCGTGTAATCCCCCACCCAGAATCGTTTCCGGTTGAGCCTCACATACCAGTTGCTCAAATCATCGATGACAAAATCCTGAATAGCCCTGCAGGCCTTGGTAGGTTCGTAGGCCTCCAGGCAATCATCGACCATCAGTATCAGACTGTTGAGCCTGGAAATAATCCACCTGTCGCTTTCAGGCCTACGGGCCAATGGAATTTCCTCTTCTGCAAAAGTAAACTGGTCTAAATTTGCATACAAGGCAAAAAATGAATAGGTATTGTGCAGGGTTCCAAAAAACCTCCGCTGCACTTCTTTGATACCTTCCTTGTTAAACTTCAGGTTGTCCCAGGGGTTGGCATTGGCAATCATATACCATCGCGTGGCATCCGGACCAAATGCTTCCAAGGTTTTAAACGGGTCAACCGTGTTATTTAAACGTTTGGACATTTTGTTGCCATGTTTGTCCAGCACCAGGCCATTGGCTATGACATTTTTAAAAGCTACATTATCAAACAGCATCCCTGCGATGGCATGTAAGGTAAAAAACCAACCACGAGTCTGATCTACTCCTTCGGTTATATAGTCGGCAGGGAAGTTTTGTTGAAATATTTCTTCATTTTCAAAAGGATAATGCCATTGTGCGTAGGGCATGGCTCCGGAATCAAACCATACGTCAATCAGGGCCTCTTCACGATACATTTCCTGGCCTGATTCACTTACTAATACAATGTTATCGACATAAGGCCGGTGTAAATCAAAATCGTCACCGATTGGCTGATCCATAAATCCGGCACGGATGGACTTCTCCACCTCGGTTTTTAACGCTTTGATCGATCCGATACACTTTTCCTCTTTTTGATCTTTTGTCCGCCAGATAGGTAAAGGGGTACCCCAAAACCTTGAACGGCTCAGGTTCCAGTCCACCAGGTTTTCCAACCAATTACCAAACCTTCCGGTTCCTGTGGAGACCGGTTTCCAGTTGATAGTTTTGTTGAGGTTTACCAATCGATCCTTGTAAGCGGTGGTTTTGATAAACCAGGAATCCAACGGGTAGTAAAGCACTGGTTTATCTGTACGCCAGCAATGCGGATACGAGTGCTCATACTTCTCAACTTTAAAAGCCTTGTTCTCTTCTTTCAGCTTAATGGCGATTAATACATCGGTGGATTTGTATTCCGGATCCGATTCGTGCTTTCCTTCATAATTTTTGACATACATGCCGGCAAAATCAGTGATTTCTTTGACAAATCTGCCTTTTTTATCCACGATCGGCACATAATTACCCAGCTCATCCTTAACCATCACCCCGGGGATTCCGTGTTGCTCACAGGTTCGAAAATCATCCGCACCAAAAGTTTTGGAGATGTGCACGATACCTGTACCATCTTCGGTGGTAACATAATCACCGATTACCACCGTGAAGGCAGGATGTGGTAAAGGAACATAAGGCAACAGTTGCTCATAGACCATCCCTTCCAGATCAGCGCCAGTATAACTTTCCACTACCTTGTAGGGAATCAATTTATCGCCAGGCTGGTAATCTTCGATACTTAAACCTTTGGTTTTTTCGCTGAAATACGCCTTCATTCTCTCTTTGGCCAGAATTACGTTCACTGGTTTGTAGGTATACGGATTGAAGGTTTGAACCTTGACATACGCTATGTTCTTACCGATTGCCAGTGCGCTGTTGGCCGGAAGTGTCCAGGGCGTGGTGGTCCAGGCCAGAAAGTAATCATTTTCAGTATTTTTGATTTTAAACTGGGCAGTAATCGAGGTGTCCTTCACCATCTTGTAGCACCCGGGCTGATTCAACTCATGTGAGCTCAACCCGGTGCCCGCTGCCGGGGAATATGGCTGTATGGTATAGCCCTTGTAAAGCAGACCTTTGTCGTAAAATTTTTTCAGCAAATACCATAATGACTCCATATAGTCCTTGTCAAAGGTGAGATAAGGATTATCCAAATCCACCCAATAGCCAATTTTTTCCGTCAGGTCATCCCACTCGTCCTTGAACTTCATGACGGCTTCCCTGCACCTTTGATTGTATTCTTCGATCGTTATTTTTTTACCGATATCATCCTTGGTAATTCCCAGTTCCTTTTCTACCTTGATTTCAACCGGCAAGCCATGTGTGTCCCATCCGCCCTTCCTTTTTACCTGATATCCCTTGAGCGTTTTATATCGGCAAAATACATCCTTAAGGGTTCTCGCCATTACATGGTGAATGCCAGGTGTACCATTGGCCGATGGCGGACCTTCATAAAAGGTAAAAGTTTCACCGCCCTCCCTGCTTTCTATGGATTTATTGAAGATGTCCCTTTTCTTCCATTCCGAAAGCACCTCTTCTGCCATACCTGCCAGGTCGATAGCTTTATATTCTTTATATTTCACGATATTTGATGTTTTCCTTTTTGATACCAGCGTAATGATAAAGATTTTTTTTGACTGATCAGCGAGAATCAACCAAAAGACGAAGGCGCAAATTTACAGAAGAAATCACAAATAATTAGCCCGTTTCACCCATATTCTGTATACGTAAATTCCAAAATAGATTTAGGCTTCACCCTTTTCGGTATCTTGCAGTTGTTTTACAGAGGCACTTCCATTGCTGGCACCTACACGAATCAGTGATAAGTCAATTTCCTCATCCTCATCCTCCTGGTAAAACTTTTCATACTGTTCAATCAACGGATGAGTATCTTTTTTACGTTTTCCGTCATCGAAGGTTAAGAGTAATGCGGGAAGAACCGTGAGATTAGTAAACATGGCAATAAGCAAGGTGGTAGAGGTTAAAACTCCCAGCGCAATGGTGCCGCCGAAATCAGACCCTGAAAAAATAACAAAACCTGCAAAAAGTACGATAGAGGTATAAATCATGCTGGCACCGGTCTCCCGGATACTTTTGGTAATAGCGATGGGAACAAAAAAGTTGTTGGAAAACAGTTCCTGCCGGTATTTTGCCAGAAAATGGATAGAGTCATCCACAGAAATGCCGAAAGCTATGCAGAAAATTAAGGCAGTGCTCGGTTTAAGTGGAATATCAAAATAACCCATAAGTCCACCGGTTATAATTAATGGTATCATGTTCGGAATCAGCGAAATGATAATGATTCTGAAATTCCTGAATAATATACTCATGATCACAGCGATAATAAGGAACGCCAGAAATAAGCTCGCCCTGAGATTTTCTATTAAAAACCGGTTTCCCTTTATAAACAAAGGTGTAGTCCCGGTTACAGTTACTTGGGTCGTTGAGTCAGAAAAAATTTCATCAATTTTAGGTTGAATGACATGATCCACCAGCGAATCCATTTTCTGAGAGCCAATGTCTGCCACTTTTAAAGAAACCCGCATTTTTTGTCCGGTGGAATCCACAAAAGAATCCAGAAGGCCTGAATTATCGGTTTCATCATTTAAATACGAAAAGATAAAACTGCGCTCCTGATTATTGGGTAACTGATAAAATTTGGGATTGTTGTTGTAATATGCCTGTTTAGAAGCTTTCACAAAACTAACGATGGAAACCGGGTTGGAAATATCATCCAAATTGCCCAGAAACTCCTCTAATTCTGCTACTTTCCTCAAATTCTTTAATCGCATGACGCCCTTCTTTTTGCCGGTGTCTACTACCACCTCCATAGGCATAATCCCACTAAAATTTTCTTCAAAAAATACCAGGTCTTTCTTTATTTTACTTTCCTCGGGAATATCATCGACCAAATATGATACTGAATCGAGTTTATATAAACCATACAATGAAATGCCCACAATAATGGTAGTGACTATATATACAAGTGACCGGTAGTTATGTACAAGCCAGTCTAGCAAACTCAGGATTGAATCGAGGGGTTTAAAGCCCAGGTGTTTTAACTGACGTTTACTGGGAGGGGGTAAATATGAAAAAACCGCCGGTATTAAAATGATACTTACAAAGTAGGTCGCAAAGATGTTTATACCCGCCACAATTCCAAACTCCCTCAGTATTTTTATATCTGTAAAAGCCAGCACAATAAAGCCGATGGCTGTAGTAAAGTTTGTAATCAGCGTTACCAGCCCTATTTTTCTTACCACCCGGCTTAATGCTTTCATCTTGTTGCCATGAACACTGTACTCCTGGTGATATTTATTCAGTAAATAAATACTGTTTGGGATACCGATGACCACGATAATGGGTGGAATCAGTCCCGTCAACAGGGTGATCTTATAACCAAGAAGCGCAATGGTTCCCATCGAGCAAATCACCATTACCCCGATGATGATTAAAGGAAAAACCACCGCATCCCATGATCTGAAGAACAACAACATGATGCAGCCGGTCACCACTACAGACAAGACTAAAAACATATTTAGCTCCTGCCTGACCTTGCCGGCAACCGTGGATCGAACAAACGGAAGCCCGGCATAATGTAATTCGATTCCTGTAAACTCCGTAAAGGCATCTCCCAGGTCTACCACATCCTGTACAAGAACCTGCCTTTTCTCCGAATTAAGTACATCCCTGTTGATAGCAACCAGTATGATTGTAGCGCCGTTATCCTGGTTAACAATCTGTCCACTGTAATACTTCAGGTCGCTGGCCTTGTTGAGCAGGCTATCCAGGGACTCCTGGTCTTCAGGAAAAGGGTCAAAAAATGGCTGAATGTCAAATTTTCTCTCAGCCTTGTTTCTGGTTAAATATTGTATCCGTGGGAGTGACAAAACATTGTTAACGCCCGGTAAGGAAGCCAGCTCATCGTTCAGGTACTTAAAACGTTCAAAATTTTGCAGTCGATAGATCGCACTATCCAATATTCCGATGGCAAAAATATTTCCGTCTTCACCGAAGGTTTGCTTGAATTGCTCAAAGTAAACCATGTCGGGGTCGTGTTCGGGCACAGTTTTGGCAAAGTCAAAAGACCACTCTATTTCCCTGGATTTAATAGCCATAAAGGCCGTAACCAGCGCTAGAAGGATGAGAAGGTACAGCCTGTATTTAATGATGATATGCGCGATCTGAGTCCACATTTTCAAGCAAGGGCACAAATGTAATCATTTTTCATCTTTAAAGAAGGGCTATTTTTGTTAATTAATGTAAGTGTTAATACGTATGATATGAATCAACAATAATTTTGCCAGAAGTAACAATTCTATAACGACAAATGTTTTGTCAATGCTATTCCCATTGGAATTAAAGATAGCAAATACCCACAAATTATTTGCTACATCCTAAAAATTAGTTGGAAAACCAGATGGTAAAGTAATACCTTTTATTTTCCGGTAAAGACTTATCGCAAAAGAATCCGTCATTCCCGAAACAAAATCGATCATATTCATGATCAGGGTGTATTCCTGATTGTTTTGGTCCGGGGGCAATTGAAAGATCTCTTTGGGCAAAAGTCTGACAATACTTTTATCCCGGCTGGTACATTGCGATGGTTCAAACTGAAATCTGAAAGATGCGGGTAAAAATCTTTCCAGCAAACCGTTGATCACCTCGAAACCAGCGGCTTCAGTTTCCATAACGACTCTGGCCCGGTAAATACATCGGATGGATAAACGGGAGATTTCTTCCAGTGTTTTCCGGGCAGGTATCAGATCGGTTAATGCCTGGTCAAAGCTTCCTGACAACATGGTGGTTTCGTTGGCTTCAAAGATCTCGATACACTGATCGATAAGAATACCAATTGAAATGGCCCTTAACAGGCTGATCCGCTCATTGACATTATCGATGCGGTTAAGTTTTGCTTCATCGAACTTTGGACCCAGGATGCAGGCAAGGAGTTCTTTTGTCTCCTCATAGGTTACCAGGCCCAGGCGACACCCGTCCTCAAGGTCTATAATACTATAACATATATCATCGGCTGCCTCTACTAAAAAGGCCATGGGGTGCCTGCACCAGACCAGATCCTCCTGACTATCACGCACTAGTCCCACCTCATTGGCCAGTTGTTCAAAGAGGTGTTTCTCAGCCTGAAAAAATCCATACTTCTTATGGCTTTTCCGATATTTATCAGGCTTTTGAATAAGTGATTCCCTGGGGTATTTGGTGAAAGTGGCCAAAGTAGCCATAGTAAGGCTGAGTCCCTGATAAGATCCTTTGTTTAGAATTCTGAAACCTTGTGCATTTCCTTCGAAATTACAGAGGTCGGCCCATTGTTTTTCATCGACTTTAGCCCGGAACTGACCGGCCTGAGGATTATTTCTAAAAAAATCGCTGATGGCATCTTCACCGGAATGGCCAAAAGGGGGATTGCCCAAATCGTGGGCCAGTGAAGCCGCCGCCGCTATCGCCCCGAAATCAAACCGGCTTAGCGCATGTCCCGACAATTCCGGATGCCTGCCAAGGATTATTTCCCCCGCCTTTCGCCCCAGGCTTTTACCTACACTCGAAACCTCCAGGCTGTGGGTAAGCCGCGTATGAACAAAATCATGCTCAGGCAAAGGAAATACCTGGGTTTTGTCCTGCAACCTTCGAAAAGGATGCGAAAACAAAATCCTGTCAAAATCCTGTTCAAATGCACTTCTTAATTCATTTCCTTTACCCGATGCCTTACTTTTTTGGCCAAACCGGTGTGGGGAAAGTAACTCGAACCAATTCATTGGATAAATTAAAGTAAAAATGAAAATAAAAATGAAAATAAAATTTGCATTTTTATTTACCTAAGCCGCCACACTCATATACACCTCCAGCGGATCTTGTTGCAACAATCCCGCCATTGTATGATACAACCTCGGGTGATGTGCGAGAAACTCCTCCGGTTTCTCAAAAAAAGTTTCTACGGAAACTGCGAAAAACTCCTCTTCATTATGGCCGGCATATTTTCTGAAAAAATTGTCCTCTCCGTTTCTGATTTTTTCTATGATCTGATACGACAATCTCTTGTAGGCATCCAAAAGTTTTTCATTCAGAAAACTACGGTTCCTGTTAACAATTTTATCTTCCAAATGCAAGGCATGGGCCATCTCGTGCAATCCAAGGTTGATAGCACTCGTAGGTTGTTCGAAGCCCTCCAGAAAGTCTTTCCATGACAGGGCAATGGTTCCCCATCTTGGATTAACTTCTCCCTTGTGATAGCGGCGGTTGACAGTGGAGTAGTAGGAGTTGGGATAAATTAAAATCCTGTTGAAATGGGTAAGATAAATTTCGTGCAAGCCGAAGGTAAGCTGTACAGCCGATGCAGAAATCAATACCTTCATTTCATCCGAAACCTTTTCCAGATTTCTTGGGATGAAGTGCTTGAGACGTATGAAGCGATTGACCCTTTTCTCAAAATCAAGTTTCTTTTCAGGACTCAGCCTTTGATAATAAACAAAATAATCTTCCAGGATTTTGCGGTATTCACCGGGCATGGGGCGCATGAAATAAAAGATGTCTCTGGCAATGCTTACCGACAGCGCCAAAAGGATAAATATAGGGGCGATTACTGAAATATATGCTAACAAGTCTCAAACAGATATAATTAACCCGATAATATGTATACCTTTCAGGCCGAAAAGATAACCCCCTGAACCTCGATTTTTTTTTTGAATGTAGTATTAATGGAAAGATTAAATCATTAAGGGCCTGATTACACGTGTAATCGCTGAAATGTCTTACTGAAAGTTACCAGCCCGCCAATTTTGGCATGCAATGCTGCAATAGCCACCCTTTCCTGCTCCATAGAGTCACGATGCCTTAGCGTTACCGTATCGTCGACCATGGTTTGCGAATCTACGGTAACACAAAGCGGTGTACCTATGGCATCTTGTCTGCGGTATCTTCGGCCAATGGCATCTTTGAAATCGTATTGGCAATTGAAATCATACTTCAGGAGGTCCAGGATTTCCCTGGATTTTTCGGGTAGTCCGTCTTTATTGACCAGTGGCAGGATAGCCACTTTTACGGGAGCCAGTACGGGTGGAAGTTTAAGCACTGTTCTTTCGCTGCCATCTTCAAGCACCTCCTCCGTGTAGGTCGAAGAGAGCACCGCCAGAAACATACGATCCAAACCAATGGAGGTTTCAATCACATAGGGAACGTAACGTTTGTTTTCCTGGGGGTCAAAGAACTGTAACTTTTTCCCGGAGTATTCTTCGTGGGCTTTCAGGTCGAAATCGGTTCTGGAATGGATACCTTCCAGTTCTTTAAAACCCATGGGGAAATTAAATTCAATATCGCAGGCAGCATTGGCGTAATGAGCCAGATTAAGGTGGTCGTGGAATCGAAAATTCGCCGGATCGAGGCCCAGTGCGAGGTGCCATTCCAGCCTCTTTTCTTTCCAGGATTCGTACCAGGTCAGTTCTTCGCCCGGTTTAACAAAAAACTGCATTTCCATCTGCTCGAACTCCCGCATCCGGAAGATAAATTGCCTGGCGATAATTTCATTTCTGAAAGCCTTTCCTATCTGGGCAATGCCAAAAGGAATTTTCATCCGGCCGGTTTTTTGTACATTCAAAAAATTTACAAATATCCCCTGGGCCGTCTCTGGCCTGAGGTATATTTTGCTGGCTCCCTCTGCGACCGATCCGAGCTCAGTGGCAAACATCAGGTTAAACTGGCGTACATCCGTCCAGTTTTTTGACCCGGACACCGGGTCGGCAATACCCAATTCTTCAATCAATGCTTTAAGATCGGCAAAATCTTCATTACCCATGCCTGTCTTAAACCTCTGATTGATGGCATCGATGTTTTCCTGGTATTGCAACACCCTGGGATTGGTACTTCTGAATTGATTTTCATCAAAGCTGTCTCCGAAACGTTTGGCGGCCTTGGCTATTTCTTTTTTGATTTTCTGCTCGATTTTGGCGATATGCTCTTCAATCAACACATCTGCACGGTATCTTTTTTTTGAATCCTTATTATCGATGAGCGGGTCGTTGAAAGCATCTACGTGGCCTGATGCTTTCCAGGTGGTGGGATGCATAAAAATGGCAGCGTCTATGCCAACAATGTTTTCATGCAACTGTACCATCGATTTCCACCAGTATTCCTTGATATTGTTTTTCAGGCCCACACCATTTTGACCATAATCATACACAGCACCCAGGCCATCATAAATCTCACTGGAAGGAAAAACAAAACCATACTCCTTTGCATGGGAGATGATTTTTTTTAGCATGTTTTCTTTATCATTGTTTGCCATAGCCGCAAATATAACTTGTCTGTTTGAAAAAGAATATTATTTATCGAATCTAACGGTTACATTTTCCAGGCTTTCGTTGGAGCCGACCAGAGAAACAATGTCGCCCAACCGCAACCTGGTATAGCCATGAGAGATAATCATATGGCCGCCCCGGGTTACGGAAAGAATGATTACATCCGCTGGCAGGCGCAAATCGCGGAGTGCTACCCCATGCAGATCAGGATCCAGTACCTCCAGATCGATGGTTCCCTGGTCTTTTTCCATACCCAGTAGCAATGAGGTGGCCTGGGGTGACCTGACAAAGTCAAACAGCAGATTGACTATAGCAGTGGACGGGTCAACGACTTTGGCGCCTAATTCGTGAAAACGGTCAAAATTACCACGATCATTCAAACGTACCACCACATCCCTTGTTCCGATCTTTTCATATATCAGTTCACAAATCTCGTAGTTTTCCTCATCTGTCAGTAACAACACTATGGCTTCTGATAATTTTGCATCCAGCTCTTCCAGCGTATTCTCATCGACCTTGTCAGGAATATAATGAATATCCAGATCGGTGACTCCCAAATCATTCAGATCTTTTTTCTTGGTAGCAATTTTTACCTCCCATCCATGTTGTTTTAATTGTCTGGCAAGGGTAATGGATTTGTTTTCCAGCCCAAATATAATGGCATCCCTTATCCCGTCGAATTCCTGATTACCTGCCCGTCGATGCCCCTCTCCGATTTTGTCGATAGACCATTTAAACAACGGGGGGCCAACTATCTGGTTCAATACAATTACAGCAATCATAATAGTGGCAAATTCAGGGCCCCAGCCAGGATATTTGGATGAGATGATTGTAACCAATCCCAGACTCACTCCGGCCTGGGTGACATAAGGCATCCAGGCAATCCTGTTAAAGCTGAAGGGATCCCCGCCCAGGGTGCCCCCTACAAAAGAGGCTATCACCATAGCAATTAACCTGATGGCAAACAAAGCCAGGGCAATTTCCCATACATGAGCCAGTATATCCACAGACAGCGAAGCACCGGCGAGAATAAAAAATGCCGAATAGACAAGGTGGCTTATCCTGTTAAGAATTTTCGAAAACTCCAGGCGAAAGGCCGTAAAATTGGTTACAATGAAGCTCCCAATGATACAAATGACCAGCGGCTCAAGATATACTTCAAATGGCAAATATTGTGTGCTGATGTCTTTAACATAATGCGCTACCAGATATACGCCATATCCGGTAAACAATATCAAAATGGTTTTGGCAGCCGGCTCTGCCTGAAGCGACAAAATTGTTGTCAGCAGTCTTCCTATCAGGAAACCCATTCCAAATGAAACGGATAACTCCACTAACAAAAGCAGGATAAATCCAAGCTTCAGCTCTTCACCGGTAATGAAGGCATCGCCAAATGCAAAACAAATAGCAAATAACACAATCACCAAAACATCTTTTAAGACGGTTACACCCAGGGCGGTTTGTGTAAACGGCCCTTTCGCCCGCATTTCGTTGATGACAGCAATCGCAGATGATGGTGACCGGGCCACAAAGATAGTAGCAGCCAGGAGCGCTACAGCCATCTGGCTTTGTACCGGCATATCCTGCATAAACGGAATGTTTGACGCTAAAAAATAAACGCCGAGCCCCCCCAGGACAAAAGTCACCACCAATTGCCCAAAGGTCATCCAGATAATGCTTTTGAATCGGTGTCGTAATTCCTTCATATACAATTCCGAACCTGCGGCAAAAGCAATGTAGGCCAACGAAAAGTCATTAATAAATCCAAGATTTCTGACTGATTCTTTGGTAATCAGGTTCATAAAAAACGGTCCGCAGGCAATACCCATGAAAAGCATCCCGGTAATCAGGGGTAACCTGAATTTTAAAAAAATGCGGGACATCCTTAAGGAGGCTACGGTTACAACAAAAAATCCACCTACAAAAAATAAAAGTTGCCAGTAATTCTCCATACGCATACAGTAGTGCAAAAGAAACTTTATCAAAAACCTGGTAAGTTATTCATCTTTTTTCACATAATCAGACCTGTGAGATGATTTAATTTTTAATTTTCGCGCCATGCGCAGCTAACCCCTCATAATCCTTTTTTCGGCTTTTCTTCAAACTTCATAGGCCAAATGACACAGTCAATGTGCCCGATTAAAAAGACTCCCTATTGCACGTGGATAGTCAATATAAATATTTTTATTGACAAACCTTAAATAATTACATAATTAATAGGAAGGACACACCACAGATTTAAATATAAAATATTGAAAATCAATAATATGTAATCTATTTTTACATTTTAGTGACCGGAATGTTAAATAATATTATTTCCAGTTGAATCGTAAATCAGAATAAATTGAATTGAAAATATTGAACACAATCCCCGGCTTTATTGATACAAAGTTTTATGATTTTCACGCATAACCCGGAACTTATCAACACATTTTTTAATTAATTGAAAAAAACCTTTAAGTCTTTATAATGTCACAATGAACACGAAGATAAAATATTTCAGTATATCGATATTGTGTCTGTTTTCCATGAACGGTTGTAGTTCTTACAACCCCCCCGAATCAAAAAACACGGCCGCAGACCACAAATTATGGGACCAAATGCTTAAAAAGTATGTTTCCGATGAGGGGTGGGTCGATTACAAGGGATGGCAAAAAGACCGCGAAGGGTTAAAAACTTACCTGGAAATATTAAGTAACAATCCCCCTGACGATAGTCTCCGGACGGCTGAGGAGCAATTGGCTTATTGGATCAATGCCTATAATGCCTTCACCATAGCATTGATATTGGAAAATTATCCCCTGAAGAGTATTACAGACCTTCATCCTGCCTTTTATATTCCCGGTGTGAATACGGTTTGGCATAAAAAATTTTTTAAAATAGGCGGTGTAGAAACAAGCCTCGATGAAATTGAGCATAAAATCTTAAGGGTAAAATTTGAGGAGCCAAGAATTCATTTTGCCATTGTATGTGCTTCCTATTCATGCCCGAAATTAAGAAATGAGGCCTACCGGGCCTCCAGGCTGGAACAGCAATTACAGGAACAGGCGGTAGCATTTATCAATGATCCGATAAGAAATCAGCTCTCGGAAAATAAGATCAAAATCTCTAAAATATTCAAATGGTTTAAAGGTGACTTTACCAAAAAAGGAAACCTGATCGATTATTTGAATCAATATGCCAGCGTTAAAATCAGTCCGGATGCCAATATAAAACACCTGGATTACAACTGGGATCTCAACGGGCAGGATTAATGTTTCCTGCCTGAAATAGATCAGGCAGGACTCAGGGCTATGGGCCATTGGTTACCGTATGGCCTTGAATCATGCTGTAATCGAAGAAGTGTAATGTCAACTTTTTACAACAAATTATTCATTTTTTGAAACATCCTTGACTCATCCTTATGCAAGATTTTGTAGTTTTGCGCTGCATAAAATATACACATTCATGGCACAGGAAGTCAGAGTCCGGTTTGCACCCAGCCCTACAGGAGGTCTACATATCGGTGGTGTGAGAACCGCGTTGTTTAATTATTTGTTCGCCCGGAATCAGGGTGGAAAAATGATTCTGCGCATCGAGGATACAGACCAAAAGCGATATGTGGCAGGCGCTGAAAAATATATCACAGAAGCCCTCCACTGGTGTGGAATTGAAATTGACGAGGGGCCTGAGCAGGGTGGTGCATATGGCCCGTACAGGCAGTCTGAAAGAAAAAATATCTACAAAGATTACGCCCTGCAATTGGTCAATGAGGGAAAGGCTTATTATGCTTTTGATACAGATGAGGAGATCAATGCCATGCGGGAAAGGTTAAAAGCCGCAAAAGTAGCCAATCCTACCTACAATTCTATTACAAGAAGCAAAATGAAGAATTCCCTGACACTGTCTGACGACGAGGTACAGGCTAAAATGGCAGCAGGGGAGCCTTATGTAGTGCGGCTGAAAGTACCTAAAAAAGAAGAAATCCGTCTTAATGATATGATCCGGGGATGGGTCATGGTGCATTCCTCTACCATAGATGATAAAGTTATTCTGAAATCTGATGGTATGCCTACCTACCACCTGGCAAATATTGTGGATGACCATCTGATGAAAATTACCCATATCATCAGGGGTGAAGAGTGGCTGCCTTCCGCACCGTTGCATGTATTGTTGTATCAATATCTGGGGTGGAAAGATACAATGCCCGGATTTGCGCATTTGCCATTGATATTAAAACCTAATGGTAACGGAAAGCTATCCAAAAGAGATGCGAAACAGGGTGGTTTTCCAATATTTCCTTTGACCTGGCAGGAATCCGACACCGGAGAGGTGTCTGCGGGATTCAGAGAGCAGGGCTATTTACCGCCGGCCCTGGTCAACTTTCTGGCTCTTTTAGGTTGGAATCCGGGTACTGAACAAGAGTTGTTCTCAATGGAAGAGCTCATTAAAAATTTCAGTCTCGAAAGGGTAGGAAAGGCAGGTACTAAGTTTGATATCGACAAAGCCAAGTGGTACAATCAGCAATACCTCAAAATGCTGGATGACCATGAAATTGCAAAAATGATTGCCTCTGATTTGGAAAAATATGCGCCGGATTATTCAAAGTCTGTCAGTAAAATCGTGCAATTGATGAAAGAAAGGGTTACTTTTCCCCATGAAGTTGTTACCACTGCGACATATTTATTTGATTCACCACACACTTTTGACGCGAAAATCGTTAAAAAGAAGTGGACCCGGGAAGCAGTTGATGTTCTGATAGATTTTAAGTCAGCGCTCGAGGGTTTACAGGATTTTAACTCGGCACCTATCAGGCAACAATTTGAACAAATTGTTGCAAGGAATGAAATAGGTTTTGGCCGGGTGATGCCTGCCTTAAGGTTGGCAATAACCGGGGAGGGATCAGGACCGGATTTAATGGAGGTAATGGAGATCATTGGTAAAAATGAAACCATTAGCAGGATTGAATTCGCAATAAATCATTTAAATGATAAAATAAAGGTAAGCTGATGGCTAAAAGGAAAAAAAAGCAAAATAAGGAAAAACCGAGGGTGAACCCTGAATTGGAAGGCTTCGATATTAAAATCGATTCTTTTGGTGAAATAAAAAGCTCTTTTAACATTGACAAAATCAATGATTTTTTAAATAAAAGCGTTGATGATAAAAAGTTAAGGGACAGGGATGATCTGGGCTTTATTAAAGAAAAGAAGCAGTCATCAAAAGATGAGGACCAACCTGAAAACGGTGAATCTTAGATTAAATTAATTCATCTCTATACCGCTACACTAATGTTATGCAATCACATGAAATAGATTACCGCATTATCGGAGGCGATATACAGGTTGTAGAGGTGGAATTGGATCCGGGTGAAACAGTTATAGCAGAAGCCGGAGCCATGTTATACATGGATGAAGGTGTCGAATACCAAACCAAAATGGGAGATGGATCGGATCCCAACCAGGGATTTTTCGGTAAACTGGTTAAAGCCCTGGCACCCTATAGCGAAAATAGTAATAAAGGGGAAAGTTCTTTGCTAAGAGGATTCCTGGAAAAATAAAAAAGTCCGTATCCGCGGCAAGATAATTTTCAATATACCCCAAAATGAGTTAACGAAATGAAATTTTATGAAATCCCCCTTAAACATAATTAATCCTCTTTTCAATGGGCGAACACCTTATTTTATTTCATATTCTTGTCTTAAAAAATAACGAGGTTTGGGGGTTTTATCATAACTATGCTATATTGAACTTTGTATCGATTGTTTTGATTACCTTCCCAACCCTGAAAATTCGTCAAATAATAGAATCTTCTTCACATCTAAGGAATTTGGGAAGGTATTTTTTGTCCCATTTTTTAAATGTTACTTGATCTTTAAGAACAATTATGGTCAATTCTTTACCTGAAATTACCCTTTCATCACGCTTCATTCCCGCTTTTTCTTCCAATAAGCTCCGGAGGAAATCTCTTTCAGCCAGTTAAAAAAGAAAGCAGAGAACCTAAGCAGCAAATCCATAGCCCGGCCAAGTGAAATTGAAAATTCTTAGCCCTGGAAATTGTCCTGCCACAAGCCTGATCTTCCTGTACACCATTTACTGGCAAAGGCGGCTGTTGCACAACGTTTTCGGCAAAGTTCTTTGTGCCTGGGTGCCTACAATATAAGTAATTTGTAAATTATTGAATATCAAATATTTATGAATTAGTTATTTTTGTTAGATGTTTGGTCGATTGTCTGACCTTGGGGAACTTTGTGGTGTTCCTTTTTTAACCACAGAGGCACAAAGACACAAAGAGACACAGAGGTTTTCGCCGATAAAATAAACAGGCACATGTTTGAGTTGTGCGACGGCCACAAAGGCTTGTAAAATCTTTAGTAGCCAAACAACTACAGGCACCCCGGCCACTGGGAAGTTTTTCGCTCGACTAACGTATTTTGCCATTTTCTTGCGTTAGGGGCCGGCCACCATAGAGACTTTTATCTTTCATATCCCACAGCATTAAGGCAGATGGACTTTTTCCAAAGATGGCTGATTCCGGAACTTTTTTTAATGAATATAATATTTATATATTCAAACCAAATCGAGGCAAAGAGTAACGTATGACAAACCTTAAAACAGACTTCCAGCGGTTGTTTCCCGGAAAGGTTTTTCTGGAAAATGAAAAGGTAGCCCCTGTAGAAAGATATTTGAGGGAAAAAGGGTGGATCGGACCGGATGTTCAGGTATTAAAAATTGAAAGGCCGGGCGCAGGAAACATGAACTTGGTAATACGGGTTTTAACAGATAAGACGCCCGCATTGATACTTAAACAGTCAAGGCCCTGGGTGGAAAAATATCCACAGCTTGCTGCACCGGTGGCACGGATCATGGTAGAAAAAACTTACTATGAGACTATCGGCAAAAACGAAATCCTCGCCAGTTACTCGCCGGATCTGCTTCATTTTGACGAAGAAAATTTCATCATGGTCCTTGAAGACCTGGGTGAAGCTGCCGATTTTACTTGTGTTTATAAAAAAGGCATACACTTTAAGCCCACTGAAATCACCGAAGCAATCACCTATCTGAATATTCTGGGGGAGCTGAAGCCTGTTAATAATTATCCCGAAAACAAGGAGTTGAGAACATTGAATCACCAGCATATATTTCACCTGCCTTTTATTTCAAACAATGGGTTTGATCTGGATGATATACAGCATGGCCTCCGGGGTTTGTCGGAAAAAGCTAAATCTGATACGAAACTGAAGGCCAGGGTATCAGCCCTGGGTGAAACCTACCTTGGCAAAGGAACAACGTTGCTTCAGGGTGATTTTTATCCCGGAAGCCTTTTAAACGTCAAAAGCCGGATAAAAGTGATAGATCCTGAGTTCTCATTTTTGGGACCGGTGGAATGGGACATAGCAGTATTTATTGCACACCTGTTTATGTCTGGCGCGGAAGAAGCGTCCATCAGATCGGCTTTTGAACAATTTGAGAAAAAGGAAACCTTTGACTTTGGACGGTTTTCAGGTTTTGTAGGCGTAGAGATATTGAGAAGGTTAATCGGCCTGGCACAACTCCCCCTGGAAATGGACCTGGATGAGAAAGCCGGTTTAATTGACCGGTCGATCCTTTGGGTAAAACAGGCAAATATTGATATTTTATATGGATGAGATATTTTACAGCCCTACTTGATAATGGCTCCCGGCATAGGACTACTTATATGCGGGTAATCCTCAAAAAGCCTGCAAAGTAGCCCTTCACATAACCGGGGAAGCCGGAAGTATCGACACCTATGATCCAAAAGAACGCATTCTTCCGGTACCAAACGGTGATACCCTGCAGGTTATCAGGACACAAAAGGTCTATACATTTTCAGGCGAAAGAAATCAGGATGCACCCCCTCATGCACAGGAAATACTGCCGGTCACCCTGACCGGTATGCTATTTTCAGACTTGGACTCCACTCAATCCATCGGGTTTATTGCAAACTACGGCAGGGACCACGATACCTCCGGTGCGGTAGCCGGGGCGATCCCGGGGGCCTATCACGGTTTTGGCAAATTACCGCGATAAACTCAAAAATCAGGTGATTGAAACTAATAAAAAACATCCGGGCATTGACCCGGAAGCACCCGCTGTCCGCATGCATTTGCGTGGAACAATGGGGCCATCTGACAGAAGGCGTCCCGAAGGAGCTTGCGTGATTAACCATCATAAAAAGTTTTGCTGACTTTGTTTCAGGGAACCCCAAAATAATGGGGCATCAACCATAAAGATGAGGCCGCCGACCGGCAAAAACATGAGATGGAATATTACAAAAAAACTAATATTTAGATTAATCTAAAAATTAAATTTTGCAAAGCTAATTTCCATTTTTATATTTGGCAAAAATTTAATTTAATTAGTATGAAAAAATACCTTACTTTAGCTTATTTACTCCAACTGCTAAGTTTTAGCGCCTTTTGCCAGGAAAACGGAACAATTAAAGGAAAAATCATGGCAAATAACCAACCTCTACCTTACGCCTCTGTTCAGTTTGTAGGTACACATCTTGGTACTAGTGCTGATAAAGGAGGCCACTTCATACTGGAAAACGTTCCTGTAGGAAAAGGTGTATTAAAAATCCGGTTAATAGGCTACCAGACTTTCACCAAAAGTGTCGAGGTGATGGCTGGCGAAACACTTACCGTCAACGCGACACTATTGGAGGACAACCTTAACCTCAACGAGGTCGTTGTCAGCGCCACACGGTATGAACTCGACCGCTCCGAAGCCCCGTTGATAGTCAATGTGATTGGTCAAAAATTATTCAAAGCTACGCAATCCATGGCCCTGTCTGAAGGGTTAAATTATCAACCTGGCGTCAGGGTAGAAAACAATTGTCAGAATTGCGGTTTTACACAAGTACGCCTCAATGGACTTGAAGGTGCTTATTCGCAGATATTGATCAACAGCAGGCCGGTTTATAGCGCCTTGAGCAGCGTTTATGGTTTGGATCAAATACCTACCAACATTGTCGAACGAGTAGAAATTGTGCGCAGCGGCGGATCGGCACTGTACGGGTCGAACGCCATTGCCGGTACCGTTAATATCATTACCCGCGAGCCCGTCGAAAACACCTGGGAGGTTTCCAATAACTTCGCCCTCACAGACGGTTCAGCGCCGGACAATACCCTCAATTTTAATGGTTCATTGGTAAGCGAGAGCCTGAATAGTGGTGTGACCTTCTATGGAATGTTTCGTAACCGCGACAGCTTCGATGCCAATGGAGATGGGTTTACTGAAATCACCAAACTTGAAAACAACACGTTCGGTACCAAGGCCTTTTTCAAGCCCAACGACCTTAGCAAAATCACCCTGGATTTTAATGCCATCAGGGAATATCGCAGGGGCGGTGACCGCCTGGATCTTGCCCCTCACTTTACAGATATTAGCGAGGAGCTGGACCACAATACCATTATCACAGGGTTAAATTATGATCTAACCGGCAGGGACGGCAGAAATAAGTTTTCCGCCTATTTTTCCACACAGACCACTGACAGGGATAGTTTTTATGGAGGTTTGGGAGGCGGCCGTACCCCGGAAGACAGCCTTACTGCCTTCAATGCCTACGGTAATACGGCTGATCTTTCACTTGTGGGCGGATTGCAATTATCGCGTAACCTCTCCACGGGCGATATTATCACCATAGGCGTAGAGAACCAGTTAAGTGATATAAGAGATGAAATACCCGGTTACAATCGTTTGGTGGACCAAAGGGTAAATACCATTGGGTTATACGGACAATATGAATGGAAACCGGTTGAGCGGTTAACAGCACTGATTGGTGCAAGATATGATTATACCGACGTTGACGGAGAATATGACATTGGAAATATCGAACGTACTTCAGATGTCAGCGTCAATGTCTTTAGTCCCAGAATAACGGTATTGTACAAAGTGACAGAATCCTTGCAACTCAGGGGCGGCTATGCCAGGGGCTTCCGGGCACCTCAGGCATTTAATGAAGATATGCACATTTCTTCTGTTGGCGGAGAACCGCAATTTGTTATCCTGGGAGAAAATTTGGAAAAAGAGCTTTCAGATGCCTTTACAGCCTCTGCTAATCTCACAAGGAACTTTGGCAATACACAAGCCAATATTCTCGTAGAAGGGTTTTACACTAACCTGAAAAATCCATTCACCTTTGTAAGCACCGGTTCGGTGTTACCCAACGGCTCTATCCTTGAAGAGGTGCGCAATGGCGAAGGTGCGTATGTCAGTGGTGCAAATTTTGAATTTAATGTATCCCCTTTCTCCGACTTTATTTTTAAGCTGGGAGGAACTGCTCAACAAACAAGGTTCGAGGAAGATCAGGTGCTTTTTGAGCCCGAAGAAACCAATGAGGACGAACCGGTTGTGGTTACTGACGAGTTCGTACGCAATCCTGATTTATATGGTTACTTTACCACCAACTGGACAGCCACTGAACAGTTCGCTATCGATTTGACCGGAACTTACACCGGCTCCATGATTGTTCCCCGGGTGGTCAGCGAATCGGGTTTCCTGGATTTGGTGGATACGGATCCTTTTATGGATGTTAATCTAAGACTTTCATATCATATCGACCTGAAAGAAGATTTTCATATCGAGCTAAGCGGAGGGGTTCAAAACATTTTTAACAGCTATCAGGATGACTTTGATATAGGAGCTGAAAGGGATTCGGAATATGTCTATGGCCCGGCAAGACCGCGCACTTTTTTTCTGGGGATAAAAATCGGAAATTTTCATTGAGATGATCAAGGGTTACCTGTTAAAACACTATCTGGCAGTACTTATCATGGCATTTTGCACACAATTGGTAAGTGCACAGAGCAAATCTCAGGTTCAGTGGATCAGCTTCGAGCAATTGGAGGACTCTCTGAAGGCTCGACCAAAGAAAGTATTTATAGATTTTTTTACAGAGTGGTGCACCTATTGCCGTAAAATGGAAAAGGAAGTATTTACCAAACCGGCTGTCGCAGCGGTATTGAACAACGATTATTATGCCGTTAAAATGGATGCGGAATCGATGGATACCATCCGTTTTGACGGACAGCTTTTCATCAACAGAAACAGCACAAAAAGAAGAAAAGGCATACACGACCTGGCCCTTTTACTGGGCCAGCGTGATGGCCGGTTCGCCCCTCCTACCATGCTTGTATTGGACGCTGAATTCACCATCAAGCAGCGTTACTTTAGTTACATGCACAGCCAAAAACTTCTCAAAGCGCTTGAATAAATAAGATAGTATCAGTAGCGGCAAGACCCCTGTCAAAAGCAAGCACCCTAAGAGATAGTCACCATCTTGCGAAACAGCAAAGGGGTTACCCCTTCGTATTTCTTGAATAAACGGCTGAAATAAGATTGATCGTAAATACCGATTTCAGAAGCCCCCCTGGCCTGCCTGCCATTTGAAACGGGCTGGTAAACATGATTAATCTCACAAAGCAAGGCGATAAAATAGGATTGGATCAGGTCGATATTTTGAAGACCGTTTTTTGAATAGTCAGTAAAAATCCTTTTTAGAAGCTGCAAAACAAAGCCTGAAGATCGGGCACCGAATTTGATATTGGGATTACCCCACACATTCAGAAACTCAAATGTTTTAAGCAGACCATTTTTACCGAATTTTCCAACAATAAAGTCATCGTGGAACCCACAAATGTAGCCCTTGTCGATATCATAAAAGGTAGTGCTCTTCCCTGATTTTTTGAAACCGTGTGGGCCACTCCGGATTATATTCGGCTATTTCTATTTTCACTTGCTCAAAATTGCAGATAACCGATACGCAAATGAATACTTATGGTAAAACTAGTCGATATTTCCATAAAAACCAGCCTAAGCTGGTCTGGAGACAGAATAGAAAGGCTTTTTCCTTGAAATATGCCGGTTTTTCGTTGTAAATAGCTGAATACGGGGAACAAAAAATCTCATGATTAATAAATCATGAGATTTTTTGTTTTTCAAACATTAAGTATTGTCTTTAGCCGTATTTATTGTTCCGGGATGATGTTTTCTTCATTTTCGATCAAAGTACCCTCGAGGGTTCCGGTCAGTGCGATAAACTCAACTCTTCTGTTCAACGCTTTTCCCTCTTTAGTAACATTGCTGGCTATGGGCTTGGATTCACCCCATCCTTTGGATTCAAGCCTGGATTCACGGATACCAAATTTGATCAACGCGCGTTTAATAGCTTCTGACCTGTCCTCTGATAGTTTCTGATTAAAAGTATCTGAACCGTCTGAGTCCGTATGACCATCGATACGGAATGAAATGCCCGGATGTTCTTTCATGAAGGTAGCAATCCTGTTGATAGTGGTAAAGGATTCAGGCTTAATGGTGGATTTTGAGACGTCAAAGTTGATATCCCTGGTAGTAAATTTACCTTTGGATACCACTTGCTCATACAAGGTCATATTATCAGGGGTAGATACTATACAACCATTGGCATCGGTCACATTTACCGTATACACCCCTAAAACAAGGTTCTCAATATCCTGCGTTTTGGCACCATTGCTCCACTGGTAGTCATAAGGCGCTACACCACCATGCACGCTGATATAAATGGCACCACTGTTGTCGCCACAGCACTTTACATTTTTCACGGAGTCGATTCTAAGCTCCAATAAAGGTGGTTCGGAAACTTCAGCGTTGACCGTTTTAATACAACCATTGGCATCGGTAATCATGGCGGCATAACTGTCTGCACCAATATTACGCAGGTTTTGGGTCTCAGCGCCGTTACTCCAGGTAAATTGGTATGGCTCTATACCGCCTTTCACATCAATATCAATGGCACCTCTTTCATAGCCAAAACACGCTACATCTGTGACTTTGCCGACGGAGGCCAGGAATGGCGGAGGCTCTTCTATCACTGCTGAAAGGGTGCTTTCACAACCATTGCCTTCCTTAATTTTTAATGAATAAGCACCTGCAGCCACCTGGTGAATATCCCTGCTGGTGGCCCCATTGTTCCACTCAAATGAATAAGGCTGAACACCACCCATCACAGTAACATTGATCGAACCGGTCTCCTCACCATGGCAACGGACGTCGGTGATCGCATCGATCGACTTCACCAACTCATAAGGTTGTGTAATCTCTGCACTATAGTTCGTGATACATCCATTGGCATCCGTAAGGGTGGCCACATACCTGCCCGCTGCCAGGTTCTTGATGCCAGGTGTTTTTTGACCGTCATTCCAATAGTACTCATAAGGGGCAACACCGCCTTTTGCGGATATGCTAATCGAACCATTTTGTTTCCCCGAACATTCATTGTTCACAAGAGAATCCAATTCAACAATCAGTCTTTCAGGTTGTTTAATGGCTGTCGTAAATGTCTGTTCACATCCATTGGCGTCGTTTACCCTTACCTGATAACTGCCAGCCATCACGTTCACAATATCTTCACTAACAGCACCATTGCTCCATTTATATTCATAAGGATAAACACCACCTTTGACATTAATATCGACAAACCCTTTGCTGTCTCCGTAACAAATGATATTATGAACGGTGTCTTTAGATATCATCAAGGGACCGGGTTGTTCTATTACCGTATCCAGTGTAGTCTTACAATCATTTTTATCTGTTACGGCTAACTGATATTTCCCGGCAGGCACTTCGCTGATATCCTTGGTGGTTTGTCCTGAATTCCATATATACGAATAGGGTTTGATACCACCTTCAATACCTACTAACAATTTACCGGTCTTGTCGCCTGCACACTTAACATCATCTTTGTCCAACAAAGTCGCGATAAGTCCATTAGGTTCTGAAATATTTGCCGTGAGTATCTTTGAACATCCATTGGCATCTTTCACGTTTACCTCGTAATCTCCTTTGGGAAGGTTTGTGAGGTTTTGTGATGTGCTGCCATTATTCCATTCGAATGAGTACGGTGAAGTGCCGCCTTCAACCCCCAGGGATATAGCCCCTTTTTGTTCGCCGAAGCAGCGGTTATTTGTTACATTTTCCACAGATGCCAGTAACTCGGAAGGTTCTGTAATATTCACATGAAGTTCATTGGTACAACCGTTGGCATCCGTTATCGTGACCTCGTATTCACCGGCATGGACACCTGTAATATCTTTTGTTTTTTCTCCATTGCTCCAGTAATAACTGTATGGTGTAACCCCGCCATTTACATGTAGTTTTACCGCACCTTCATCAATACCCTTGCATTTCACATGGCTTGTTTCCGAAATTTCGGCTGTAAATAACGCCGGTTCCGTGATGATCTGATTGAATGTTTTCTGACACTGGTTGCCATCTGTGACAGTTAATGTATATTCTCCTGCTTTCAACCCGGAGATATCCTGTGTTTTAGCGCCAGTATTCCATTCATATTGATAAGGTTCGATACCACCGGTCACGGTTACATTTATGGAGCCCGTGTTATCCTGAAAACAATTGATGTTTTCGATGAAGTCTTTAGAGACTATGAGTGGTGTCGGTTCAGCCACAGTAGTACTCAGACGCTTTTCATTCCCATTTTGATCTTTTACCGTTACAGTATATTCACCGGCTTCGATACTGGAGATATTTTGTGTAGAAGCGCCATTGCTCCAACTGAACGCATAAGGAGGCGCACCGCCGGTCACAGAGATTTCTATGGCTCCCAGGGCATCGCCGTGACAAAGAATATCTTTCACATGATCCAATGAAATTACCAATGGTGGTGGTTGGTTGATAGTGGCAATTACTTTTTTCTCACAACCGTTGGCATCCATCACATTCGCGGAGTAATCCCCACCGGGTACTTTGCCGATATCTTCTGTGGTGGCTCCGTTACTCCAGCTATATTGGTAGGGAGTAACACCACCTTTAACGGAAATGTCGATCGCACCCGCTTTATCACCATTTATCAGTACGTGTTTTACATCAACTACTTCTACTTCCAATAAGGGTGGATGAGATATTTGCACAGCGGGTACCGAATCCCTACACCCATTGGCGTCGCTGATCCCAACGGCATAATTACCGTGTGGAATATCTGTCAAATCCTGCGTTGTCGCACCATTACTCCACTTGTATTGATAAGGCGCCACACCACCCTTCACAGCTATATTGACATAACCATCGGTGCCGTTAAAGCAAGATACATTTTTTGTATTAACCAATGAACTGATTAATTTCGATGGTTCATTGATCACGGCCTTCAAAGTTTGCGTACATCCATTGGCGTCTTCAATGTTGAGCGTATAGGTTCCGGCACCAACATCGAGCAGGTTTTGACTTGTATTTCCATTACTCCAGTTAAACTTGTATGGTTTCGAACCACCGGCCACTTCAACGCTAACGGCCCCATTTGTAGCCCCATTACACAAAATTTGTTTTGTTTTGGCTATGCGGGCCCGAAGCAACGGTGGTTGTTTTACTGCCGCCGTCAATGTTTGCACACAACCATTGGCATCCGTCACGGTAAGGGTATAGCTACCAGCCGGCAATTCCCCGATGTCTTCCGCGGTCGAGCCATTGCTCCAGCTATACGCATAAGGTTTTACACCTCCTGCAACTGTGACATCTATTTTTCCTTTTAAATCACCATGGCAAAGAATATGCTCTATGTTATCCAGCGTTAAGTTTAACAAATCCGGTTGAGTAATCTCAGCATCCAGTGTTTTGACACATCCATGGGCATCGCGTAGCTTTAATGAATACTTACCGGCAGGCACGGCTTCAAGGTCTTGTGTGGCTGCGCCATTATTCCATTTGTACTGGTAAGGCCCAACACCACCAATCACAGAAACATCAATGGCACCTTCTTCATTACCGTGACAAAGTACATTTGTCACCGACTTTACGGACTGTACAATGGCTGACGGTTCGGTGATAGTAGTTGTCACAGTCTGTAAACAACCCTTCGCATCGGTTGCCTTTAGTTCATAGAAACCTGCTTTAACATTACTCAGGTTCTGGGTAGATGCTCCGTTATTCCAAACAAACTTGTATGGTTTTGTTCCCCCGGAAACCCTGATATTTACATTTCCGGTGTTTTCGCTATTACACAATATATCATTATCGGACTCAAGGCTTGCTACAAATAAGGGGGGTTCCATGATCTGAGCATCTATTGTCTTGGAACAACCCTTGGCATCGGTTACCATAACTGAATAATTACCGGCAGGAAGTTTGGTGATGTCTTCGGTTTCCGCACCATTACTCCATGCGTACTTGTATGGCTTAACACCACCCTGAACCGTCAAATTTACAGCCCCCTGAAGAAGGCCATTGCAATTAATATTTGTAACATCTACTTTTGGTACCAACAATTCATTTTGTGCCACAACGGCCGATAATGTATCCCTGCATCCGTTGGCATCAAAAATTTCAACGTTGTATTCTCCGGCTTTTACACCGACAATATCCTGCGAAATGGCACCGTTGCTCCATTTGTACTGATAAGGCGTAACACCCCCATTTACATCAATGTTTATGGCACCCTTTGCATCTCCATAGCAAAGAATATTGGTTACTTCATGCAACGCTCGAACAAGCTTATCGGGCTGGGTAATCTTTTTTGACAGGCTTTTAGTACAACCATTCGCATCTGTCACAACAACATTGTATTCTCCGGCAACAAGATCTTCAATATCCTTGGTTGTCTGTCCGGAATTCCATTTATAGGCGTAAGGAGTAACGCCTCCGGATACATTCAAAGAAATAGCTCCCGTAGAATTACCAAAACAGTCGACATTATTGGATTTGTCTTCTTCCACCACAAGCAATTGGGGTTCCGTCACCTCTGCATTCGCCTGACGGAGGCATCCGTTGGCATCTGTTACTGTCACCATATAATTACCTGCCTTAACTCCTGCCAGGTCCTCTGTAGTGGCTTCGTTGCTCCAGTTAAAAATATAAGGCTCCTTGCCACCTGTAACCGCAATATCCACCGAGCCTGAATTCTCCCCGAAACAATTGATATTTTCGATTTTCAGGATATTTATTTGCAAGGGCTCCGGTTCGGTCACTGTAGCCTCAAGTATCTGTTCACACAAATTGGCATCTGTTATTTTTACCGAGTACTTACCTGCCGGCACATTTTTAAGATCCTGGTTATTATCACCATTACTCCAACGGTATTTGTAGGGAGGAACACCTCCTGCTACATCTATATCCACACCTCCCGAATACTCGCCGTGACAGTCGATATTTTTAGCGCTAATCAAAGATGCCTGAAATGCAGGAGGTTCCGTAAGAACGGTATCTGCTTGCTTTTTGTGACCATTTGCATCAGTCACAACAACGGAGTAGTTGCCGGCTTTTACTTGGGTCAAATCCTGAACCGTTTGTCCGCTGCTCCACTGATAAGAATAGGGTGACACACCCCCAATAACCGAGACACTTATCTCACCGGTATTGTCACCATGGCAAGCAATATTTTGGGTTTTATATATTCTGACCACCATTGGTTCGGGTTGTGAAAGGGTGACGTTCAGGATCTTCGCACAGCCAATTGCGTCTGTAATCCGGACTGAATATGAACCGGCTTTGAGGCCTCTTAAATTCTGTGTTTCTTTATCGTTGCTCCACTTGAATTTATACGGGGCTACACCCCCTGAAACTTCAATATCGATGCTACCGTCTTCACCTTGATAATGACGCACGTCTTGTGCCTTGATAAGCTTCGCCGTAAGTGGAAGAGGTTGGGTAAGGGTTGTTTCTATTGAATTCTCACACCCATTTTTATCTGTGACTTGTACTGAATAACTGCCTGCTGGTATCCCTGCAATATCTTGCATCGTTTTCCCGTTGCTCCACTGGTACTGGTAAGGTTGGGTACCTCCTGTTACATTGATATTGATGGCCCCTCCAAAGTCACCATTACACCTCAGGTTTCTTATTTCATCAAAGCCAATCTCCAGGGGTTTGGGCTCTGCTACGGTGGTTAAAGAAACTTCGGTACAGCCCACAGCATCTTTTACAGTCACCTGGTATTCACCCGCAGTCAATCCACTTAAATCTTTTTCGGTCGCTCCATGATCCCATTGGTAAGTGTATGGAGCTACCCCACCACTTACCGATAGGGTAATCTGACCGGTGCTGTCCCCCTGACAAAGAATATTGCTTTCGTCATCAAGTGTTCTTACAATGAGCGGTTTTTCCTGGACATCGGCTGTCAGAATTTCCTGGCATTGGTTAGCGTCGGTAATTAATACGGAGTACCGTCCCGAATTCACTCCGGTAAGATCTTCGGTGGTAGCTCCTGTATTCCAACTGTATTTGTAAGGTTCGACGCCTCCCTGAACTGAAATTTCCACGGCACCATTATCATAACCATAACAAAGAATGTCTTTGATGTTGTCAATGTCGGCTATTAAGGGCTTTGGCTCTTCGACCACCACCTCAAGTGTATCGCTACAACTGAAGTTGTCATATACCGCCACCTTGTAAACCCCTGCTTTTATTGCGGCAATATCTTGCGTTTTTTCCCCATTGGACCAATAGTACTTATAGGGAGGATATCCCCCGCTGGCAGATATATTGATGGCACCTTTGCTCTCTCCATTACATACGTTGTGGGCGACAGCTTCCAGCTTCACAATGATCTTCGGGGATTGTGTGACTATAATGTTAACTCCTGTTTGTTTTTGCGAAGTTGAGTCCTGCTGTGCAATACTTTCAAAAGACAGAAAGAAAATACAAAATAGTAAAAAATAAAGTGGTTTGATTCTTGTTAAAATCATCATTAGTAAAAACGGTTGAATACGTCACAAAAGTAGCACTGAACATCAGCTTAACTTGTTGGATATCGTCTGAAAATATACGTACGTAAGTTTTAGTCTATCAAACTTGTCTCGAATCTGAATAGTTTATGCCGGATAGGATACCTGTTTCACCTGGCATGGAAATGAAAACGATGATTACAATTGAACCCAAAATCCTCAAAAAAGGCCCAATCCATGAAGAATTTCAGAAAATGTTAAAAGAAAGGGTTTTTAATATGGTACCGGTTAATAAAAAATCAGGGATGGGTGTTGGTAAAGATGTCAAACCGGCAACCTCACTGACTTACAAGGGTGAAGGGATCGGTTTGAAAATCGAATGACAGTTTTTCTACATGATTTATGCTGATTGGCTGAATTCGAGCCTTCTTTTCAGTTAATGCTGAAGACATCATCGATGCCCATACAAGTATTTCAATTAACGCATACTTAATCTCTGACATTTTGTATTCTTGCTTTAGCTGGTTATATTCGAAGCTATGAAATCCATGCGGGCACGAGTAGCAAACCTCAATGCTTTACATTATTGCCTTGAAAAAAGGTGATGAAAACGCACTGGCATCGATATTTGATCTGTACAGCAGCAAGGTTTATGCTTTTTGTTATAAAAGGTTGAAGTCAAAAGATCTTTCTGACGATGTTGTTATGGAGGTTTTCACAAAATTATGGGACAAGCGAAACACCCTCGAGCTAGACACCTCTTTTGAAGCTTACCTTTTTACGATAGCCAAAAACCACCTTGCAAACGTACTCAAAAAGATTGCCAGGGATGAGCACCTGCAAGAGCAGTTAATTCATTCTTCCCAGTATTATCATCACCTTGAAGATGAAAATCCTTACGAGGAGTACCTGACGCTGGCAGAGCAGTTTGTGAACAAAATGCTTCCCCAGCAACAAAAGGTTTTTCGACTTCGCCTGGAAGAAGGGCTCAGTTACAAAGAAATCGGCCATAAATTAGGCCTTTCAAGAAACACAGTAAAATATCACCTTTCAGAAGCATCCAAAAAACTTCGGGAGGCATTTAAATCCTGCCCCAATATTTCTTTTCCGGCAATCATACAGCTTTTGTTAAACTGCAGGTAACTTATTCATAAAATACGCCCACCTACCCATTTCTGTTACTACAGTTGTATTGCTTATGTAATACTTCGAAATGTGGATCAAACTAAACGATTAAAAATACTATACCGCCGTTTCATTGAGGATCAATGCCATAAAGAAGAGGTGCTCGAACTACTATCGCTGCTGAGATCAGAAAAAAACATCAAAGCCATTGGTACCATCGATGAAGAGGCCTGGGCAAAACTTAAAAACCACCCCGAACTGGCTGCTCAACATCACCGCCAATTGAAAGGCAGGATATTGTCCGGTATCCGGAAACAAAAAACGACACCGCAACCTTGGATCAACCCCGTACGAATAGCGGCTTCCATATCACTGCTGCTGCTTGCGGGTGTTGCGGGTTACTATTTTTTCGGTACTAACCCCGTCTCTCATTTTGCCAAGCAAATCAGGGAAACAAAATCCGGGCAAAAAGCAACAGTGCTGCTATCAGACGGAACGGTAGTAAGACTCAATGCAGAAAGCCGGTTGGATTATCCTGAGGTTTTTAATGGAAGCACGCGGGAAGTGATACTGTCTGGTGAGGCTTTTTTTGAGGTAACCCATGATCCGTTAAAGCCATTTACTGTGATAACAGGTGATATCAAAACCACTGTCTTAGGAACCTCATTCAATATTCAGGCCTTTCAGGACACCAATATTGCCGTCACCCTGGCTACTGGTAAAGTGCGGGTGTCTTCTGCCAATACCGCCGTTGACCCACTGGAGCTAAACCCGGGATTCCAGGCAATTTACGCACCTTCACAAAAAAGGCTGACCCGCCATGCAGTACATACCGGTGATTATATCGCCTGGAAGGCTGGTGTCATTTTATTTAATAATGCTTCCGAGCGTGAAGTATTGGACCGCCTTTCACGATGGTATGGTGTATCCTTTAAAACAGAAGGGGAACAAAGTGCTCCCTGGGATATACAAGCGCGATATAAAGATAAAAGTCTCGAATTTATTCTGAATTCCCTGCAATACTCCCTCGGGTTCGACTACCGGATCGAAGGCAGGAAAGTGATTATTATTTATAAATGAAAAACCTGATAAACTGATGAAACCACCCGATACGAGTTAAAAAAGCAATGTTCGGTGTGAACATTACCCTTAAAGCTTTCTGACATTACTTCCGTCGCCAAACAATAAGTATGTGTCAGAAAACCGCATTACAATTGATTTATAACCAATCGAATTTTAACCAAATATATGAATTTTAAAATTGTACCAAGGCTTTGCAAGTCTTTAGTTATGATATCCGCCATTGGATTTTTTCTGCAAATGACCTGCCTGACAGCCCTCCTGGCCCACACCGTGCATTCCCAGGCCATTAGCGTCAAAGAAATGTCCATCTCGCTGGAAGTGCATGATCAAAACCTGGAGGAATTTCTGCACCGGATCGAGCAGCAAACCGGTTTGAATTTCGTTTATCAAAAATCCCTTGTCGCCAGTGAAAGGAGCCACTCGGGATCATACAGCGAAGTGCCCTTGTATGATGTGCTGCTTGAATTGTCTGCCATTTACAATTTAGCATTCAGAAGGGTAGACGACGTGGTAAACATAAAAAAACGTGCGTCATCGAAAATACCTGTCGAAGAAATCATCTCGGACAGGATGATTACCGGCAAAGTTACCGACGAAACCGCCACCCGCCTGACCGGCGCCACAGTCCAGGTAAAAGGGAACCTCCGCATAGGGACCGTCACTGATATTGATGGCCGTTACGCATTAAGCATCCCCGACGATGCCACCACCCTTGTCTTTTCTTATATCGGTTTTTTGCCACAGGAAATTGACGTTAGCAGCCTATCGGTTGTTGATGTGGTATTGCAGCCGGATTTAAGAGAGTTGAGTGAGATAACTGTTGTTTCTACGGGGTACTATGAGGTGGAGCAGCGGCTTAACCCAGGTAACATCGTCAAGCTAGACGCAGAAACTATTGAGCAGCAACCGATCTCAAACCCTTTGCAAGCGCTTCAGGGTAGGCTGACAGGTGTAAACATCATCCAGAACTCCGGTGTTCCGGGATCTTCATTCCAAATAGAAATCCGTGGGCAGAACTCGCTACGACCAGATGGTAATGAGCCTTTGTATTTAGTCAATGGTGTCCCTTATCCTGCCTCACCCTTATCTAATCAGGGTAGCCTGTAGCCTGTCGATACGTGGGGGTACTAACCCGCTGAATTTTATCAATCCGAATGATATAGAGCGTATTGAGATTTTGAAGGATGCAGATGCAACTGCCATTTACGGATCTCGAGGTGCAAATGGGGTGGTTCGAATAATTACCAAACAAGGAAGAACTGATAAGCTTCGCGTTGCCTACAATGGCTCGATGGGTGTAGGTACAGTTGAAAATAAGTTAGATCTGCTCAATACCGAACAGTATCTAACGATAAGACGTGAAGCTTTTGTCAATGATGGGGCCACTCCCGGACCTGGGGATGTTGCCGTAAATGGCACATGGAGTGACGATCGCGATACAGACTGGCAAGAAGAACTGTTAGGAGGCGAAGCTAATTTCAGCAATCATCAATTATTATTTTCAGGTGGATCGGGTAATACAAACTTTTTAGTTGGATTAAACTACACAAGACAATCCATCATTTATTCCGATGATCTTTTTGACCGTAAGATCTCGAAACTGCCCAAGAATTATTGCCTCAAGAATACCCTTCTGAAGAACGTATCCGGCCAAATCAGGCCGTCGCAACAACGCTTTTAGCACGTGTTCAGTTATATCGCCAGGAATGGGCAGAAGCGGAAGCCTTGGCAACAAGTATTATTGATGACGGTCGTTTCTTGATCGAGCCAAATTTGGATGATGTTTTTTCTAGAACAAGTCAGGAAGCCATTTGGCAACTACAGTCAATTGTGCCAAGCGTCGGCACCTATGAAGCCCGAAGATTTATTTTAACCAGAAGGCCGTTGATCTTTGGTGGAGTTTCATTTCGAGAGGATTTTATAAATGCGTTTGAGGCAGGGGATAACCGATATTCTCTTTGGGTAGGCTCTGTAACTTCCGGATCATCTGTATTTTATTTCCCATTTAAATATAAAGAGCGCCGTTTAGAGGCAGGTGAACTTCCTACCCAGTACTCTACTGTCCTAAGACTAACAGAAGTTCACCTCATACGCGCTGAAGCCAGAGCACAGCAAGGCAATATTTCCGGAGCGCAGGAAGATTTGAACGTCATTAGGACAAGAGCTGGCCTGCCAAATACACCTGCCAGCGATCAAACAAGCCTATTGCTGGCTGTGGAACAGGAAAGACGTTTCGAGCTATTCAGCGAGTATGGTCAGCGCTGGCTTGATTTGGTTCGAACCAATAGAGCAACAGCCGTGCTAGGCCCAATAAAGGAAAGATGGGATGAAACCGATCGCCTGTGGCCAGTCCCACAGCGGGAATTCCTGAGTAATCCGAATTTGGGTGATCAGAATCCCGGTTATTGATCAATGTAATAATCCCGGATTTCATTCCGGGATCACATAAGCAAAAGAAATTTTTTAAACAATAATACCAGATTTATATGTCAGACAAGAAAGCTGTTGTTTCCATCAATAGCTTATACCATAGATACGATACGGCAAAGATTGGGCCGTAAAAGACGTGAACTTTGAGGTCAGAGAAAAATGGAATCGTTGGTTTATTAGGCTCGAATGGAGCAGGTAAATCCACCACCATGAACAGTCTTTGCGGAATAATCTCTCCGACGCAAGGTGCGTTAAAGATCAATGATTTCAATATCCGGACACACTCGATTGAAGCGAAGAAAAATATCGGTTTTCTACCTCAAAATGCCCCATTGTACCTGGATCTGCCGGTTGATGAATACCTATACCATTGTGCTCGTCTCAGGAAAATTCTAAAATCAATCTTAAGGAATGCAGTAGCATATGCAAAAGAATACTGTGGAGTTACTGAATACAGCAAAAGATTAATAGGTAATTTATCGGGTGGCTACAGACAACGTATTGGTATAGCACAAGCAATAGTTCATCGTCCAAAGCTCGTGGTGCTCGATGAGCCAACAAACGGACTAGACCCCGTGCAAATCACAGAAGTAAGGAATTTGATCCGTCAAATCAGTGAAGATAGTGCAGTCCTTCTCTCAACGCATATGATGTCTGAAGTGCAAGCCGTATGCAAGGAGATCATTATGATCGAAAAAGGAGAAATGGTTTTTGAGGGATCAATCAATGAATTCAATGAACTGATCAAACCAGGTTCATTGGTTGTCGGAATGAGCCAAATTCCGGATGACAGTTCTTTCGAAAAAATTCAAGCGCTTGACGGAGTCAGTTCAATTTCAAAAGTCGACAGTCGTCACATCAAAATTGATATTGGAGACGAAGCAGAAAAATCATAATTCCCCTATCTCCTGAAGAGGGCACTCCGGTACTTTTTTCAATCAACAATATTTCCGTAAAGTGTCTGTATACCACCGCTAAGCCGGCGTTATAGATATTATCAATACTGCCATAAATTAATTCAATAAATATCTTCACAAATTTGCACTATCTTTAATAATAGCAAAAGCCAGGGAAATCAAGTGCAGCCCAAGGTTAAACCAGAGTTATAAATATTATCAATATTACCATAAATTAATTCAATAAACATCTTCACAAATTTACGCTATCTTAACGTCAAAAATTTCTCGCATCATGGAAAACAACAAAAATATGACCACATCAACTGGTTCTAATGGCAATGGCAGTATTGGTAAATGCCCGGTAATGCATGGAACGCTAAAGCAAAGTGCCGGTGGAGGCACGTCAAATCGTGACTGGTGGCCAAATCAGTTGAAATTGAACATCCTGCGTCAGCATTCCTCCCTGTCCAATCCGATGGGTGAGGACTTCAACTATGCGGAGGCGTTCAAGACACTGAATCTGGAAGCTGTAAAGAAAGATATTTTCGATCTGATGACGACATCACAAGACTGGTGGCCTGCTGACTATGGCCATTATGGTCCACTCTTCATTCGGATGGCCTGGCACAGTGCCGGTACTTACCGGATAGGTGATGGCCGCGGTGGGGGTGGAACCGGTACCCAGCGTTTTGCCCCGCTTAACAGTTGGCCTGACAACGCCAACCTGGATAAGGCACGCCTGCTGCTCTGGCCGGTAAAACAGAAATACGGCAAAAAAATCTCCTGGGCCGACCTGATGATTCTAGCCGGCAACTGCGCCCTGGAGTCGATGGGCTTTAAGACCTTAGGTTTCGCCGGTGGACGTGAGGACGTATGGGAGCCTGAAGAAGACATCTATTGGGGCTCTGAAGCTGAGTGGCTTGGCGACAAGCGTTATACGGGAGACCGGGAGCTCGAGAATCCTCTTGGGGCCGTGCAGATGGGCCTGATTTACGTAAACCCGCAAGGGCCAAACGGCAATCCGGATCCGGCGGCTGCGGCGAAAGACATCCGTGAGACTTTCGGTCGCATGGCGATGAACGACGAAGAGACGGTCGCCCTTATTGCCGGCGGTCACACTTTCGGCAAAACGCATGGAGCCGCTGAAGAAGACAAGTACGTTGGTCGGGAACCAGCAGGTGCCGGCATTGAAGAGCAAGGCCTTGGCTGGAAAAACACATTTGGCAGTGGCAAAGGCACTGATACGATTACCAGTGGCCTGGAAGGAACATGGACTACCACGCCAACAAAGTGGAGTAACAACTTCTTCGAAAACCTATTCGGTTACGAATGGGAACTGACAAAAAGCCCGGCCGGTGCCTATCAATGGAAGCCGAAAGATGGTGCCGGCGCCGGTACAGTGCCGGATGCGCACGACCCCTCCAAAAGTCACGCGCCATTCATGCTCACGACAGACCTGTCTTTGCGGATGGATCCTATCTACGAACCGATTTCAAGAAAATTCTATGAGAATCCGGATCAGTTTGCAGACGCTTTTGCTAAAGCCTGGTTTAAACTAACACACCGGGACATGGGGCCCAAAACACGATATCTCGGACCGGAAGTGCCTGCAGAAGACCTACTTTGGCAAGACCCTATTCCAGCCGTTACGCATGAACTGATTGGAGATCAGGATATCGATACACTGAAAAGTAAGATACTGGCCTCAGGACTGTCCGTATCGCAATTGGTATCCACCGCCTGGGCATCAGCATCAACGTTCCGTGGTTCCGATAAACGGGGCGGTGCAAATGGTGCACGTATTCGCCTTGCGCCACAAAAAGACTGGGAAGTCAATAATCCGGCCCAACTGGCATCTGCGCTTGAGACCCTGGAAGGTATTCAAAAAGAATTCAACAGCGCTCAGTCGGGTGGTAAAATGGTTTCAATGGCCGACCTGATAGTTCTGGGCGGATGCGCAGGTGTAGAGCAAGCTGCGAAGCATGCAGGTCATAATGTGAAGGTACCCTTCACACCAGGACGTGCCGATGCGTTGCAGGAGCATACTGACGTGGATTCCTTTGCTGTCCTCGAACCGGTTGCAGACGGATTTCGCAACTACCTGAAGAACCAACTCGCCATATCGACAGAAGAAATGCTGGTGGACCGGTCGCAATTACTGACCTTGACAGCCCCTGAAATGACAGTGCTCTTAGGCGGCATGCGTGTCCTCAACACGAACTTCGGAGGAGCCCAACATGGCGTATTCACAAAACGCCCTGAAACGCTCACCAATGACTTCTTCATTAATCTGCTCGACCTTGGCACGACATGGAAGGCGACTTCTGAGGAAGAAGAAGTATTTGAAGGTCGTGATCGCACTACTGGGGAAGTCAGGTGGACGGGTACCCGGGTCGATTTGATTTTTGGTTCTAATTCAGAACTCAGGGCCATAGCAGAAGTTTACGGAAGTGAAGACGCTGAAGCGCGATTCGTGCAGGACTTTGTAGTCGCATGGAACAAGGTGATGAACCTCGACCGTTTCGACCTGGCCTGAATTCCACACCGCCTGGCCGGAGGCCCCGGAGCAAGGCATTCGATGACATAGTAATTTAAAGTGAAGCGGTGGTCCCTGACAAGGCCACCTCTTTTAATTTTCAACCTCTTTATTTTCCAACGGGTAACGCTTTCCAAAAACAGCCGGCAGTCCACCAGGCAAAGCCATGGTTTATGTATTGCCCGGATGGGCTAGAGCGCCTATGCCAACCATGGCCAAATAGAGATCGAAAAAAATGTTCAAGAAAGCAGAAAAGCTTGGATGCTACTATGGATATTCAAATCAACTGGTATAAAGAATACTAATAACAAGACTTATCCGTTTAGGCAACAGGACAATCGACCCACTCAGTTATCGACCAATGAGGTGATTGATCAACGCTTGGCATACATTCACAATAACCCGGTGGAAGGTGGGCCAGTAGCTGAACCGGAGCATTATCTGTATTCAAGTACCGCTAATTATTCCGGTCGGCAAGGGGCACTAAAAGTGGAAGTAATAAGGTGAAAACTTAAAATGG